>NZ_JFXG01000008.1:0-198992 GCF_000588015.1 Acinetobacter sp. 1294243 | reverse complement strand
CTGCTTCACGCATACCTTGCATACAGTCACGCATTGCACCCACACCTGGAAAAACAATTTTGTCGGCTTGTGCAATTAACTTTGGATCATTGGTCACATCGACTGTAGCACCCACATACTCAAGTGCTTTAGCAGCTGAGTGTAGATTGCCCATGCCATAATCAAGTAACGCGATACGTGTCATTAGAGGCTACCTTTTGTCGATGCAATCGTGTTTTCTGCACGTGGATCAACTTCACATGCCATACGTAAAGCACGAGCAAGTGCTTTGAACACACTTTCGATTTGATGGTGGCTATTTTTACCTTTTAAGTTATCGATGTGTAAGGTCATAAGCGCATGGTTTACGAAACCTTGGAAAAACTCAGAAAATAAATCGACATCAAAGGTACCGATGCGCGCACGAGTAAATGGAATATCCATGAATAAACCAGGACGACCAGATAAATCTACAACAACGCGAGATAAAGCTTCGTCTAATGGTGCATAAAAATGACCATAGCGTTTTAAACCTTTTTTATCGCCTAAAGCTTGTGCAAAAGCTTGTCCAAGCGTGATACCACAGTCTTCTACGGTGTGGTGATCATCAATCTCGAGGTCTCCATCACAATGAATATCGATATCAAATAAGCCATGTCGCTTGATTTGATCAATCATATGGTCTAAAAATGGAACTCCAGTGTTTAGTGTGCCTTGACCAGTACCGTCGAGATTTAAACGAACTCGAATTTTGGTTTCATTGGTATTTCTAACCACTTCACTGATACGTTGCGTCATGGACACGTTCCTCAAAAAACGTCAAAAATGATTGGATGTTAACGACAATTTCGCTGTGACGAATTCGTGACAGCATCATAGTTTGCTCAGGAGGGTTAATCAATGCCTATTACCGTACATGCTTATAGTTCTCTAGATAATTCAGAGATCCGCGATCAGCTTGAGCGACTGTATGATACAAGTCCGGAGTTTGGTGACGGGCACGATGCGATTGAACAACTTGAACAAGATTTACAACAGTATACCACGCTATACACTGCCGAATTTAACACCAAAATTATAGGTGCAATTTGGTCTTCAGGACAAGGCGAAAGCAAGGTCCTTGAATATATTGTTGTGCACCCTGCTAACCGTGGTCGTGGGGTAGCTGAGCGCTTAGTTGAAGAAGCTTGCCGCATAGAAGAGTCAAAAGGTGTTAAAACTTTTGAGCCAGGCTGTGGCGCGATTCATCGCTGTTTGGCTCACATTGGTAAACTACATCACTAAAAATTTCTATTATTTTGTAGTTGTGATTTAAAAATAATCACTTGTTACAAAAAACGCGGAAGTTGCTTGACGTCTTCTTGTAAACATTGTTTAATACGCCCACTTCGGCGTGATAGCTCAGTAGGTAGAGCAACGGATTGAAAATCCGTGTGTCCCCAGTTCGATCCTGGGTCTCGCCACCATTATTTGTGTTTTCAATCCCTGATCCCATCAGGGATTTTTTTTAAGTATAAAAAATACTCATTTAAATCAGAAACTCAGGATAATTGTTGACTATTGTTCTGAGATACGGCTTAATACAGGCCATCGGCGTGATAGCTCAGTAGGTAGAGCAACGGATTGAAAATCCGTGTGTCCCCAGTTCGATCCTGGGTCTCGCCACCATTATTTGTGTTTTCAATCCCTGATCCCATCAGGGATTTTTTTTAAGTATAAAAAATACTCATTTAAATCAGAAACTCAGGATAATTGTTGACTATTGTTCTGAGATACGGCTTAATACAGGCCATCGGCGTGATAGCTCAGTAGGTAGAGCAACGGATTGAAAATCCGTGTGTCCCCAGTTCGATCCTGGGTCTCGCCACCATATTCGAAAAAGCCCCATTCATAATGTATGGGGCTTTTTTCATGCCTGTTTATTTAATAACAAGATTAAGACTTTACCTGTGTATAAATCTCATTTTATCCACAAGCAAAGAGGGTTATCCCCAATATCGCCTTAAGTTTTTAAAAATGGCTCAACTGAAACGTGGTTCTAATCATGAGAACTATCACGAATAAGTCGTTTTCCTAAACACACGGCTTCTACCTCGTCATAGCCAAGTTGTTCGTAAAAATTCAATACATTCAAATTGTCTTTACGGACTAATAATTGAAGCTTTGGGCAACCCCGAGCGATGAGGCGCTTCTCAAGCTGCTGAACGAGCGCTGTAGCGATTCCTAAGCGTTGTTGGTGGGGGTGAACAGCCAAATAGTTGATCCAGCCTCTATGACCGTCGTAGCCGCCCATAAGCGTACCAATCAGTTGCTCATCTTTAATAGCAACTAAAAACAAATCATCCTGTTGTGAGACTTTCCTGAAAATATCGGTTTCCGGATTATTCCAAGGGCGGGTCAGTCCACAGCTTTCCCATAAAATAACGACATCATCCAGATCTGCATTTGTAAATTGACGAATAATAAACATATGGATTTCTACTTTTTGTTTTGATGTGCTCAAAAGATAAAATAAAAATTCGGGCTTGAGCAGTTTTTTATTAATAATTTAAACAAATAAAAAAGCACCCCCGAAGGAGTGCTTGGATTCAACCAGTGATTTAAGCTGATTTTGCAACTGGTGCTGCTTGAAGCATTTGACCTGTTTCTTCGAAGTTTGCATGCCAAGACAATGCTTCACGAAGTAAGTGAGGGGTATGTCCACCTTTAGCACATGCACGGTCAAAGTAGTCATTTAATGCATCACGATAAAGTGGGTGTACACAATTATCAATAATAGCGCGAGCGCGTTCACGAGGCGCTAAACCGCGTAAGTCTGCTAAACCTTGCTCTGTCACTAAAATATCAACGTCGTGTTCACTGTGATCAACGTGGCTTACCATTGGTACGATAGAAGAGATATCGCCGCCTTTAGCAATTGATTTGGTTACAAAGATCGCCAAGTGAGCGTTACGAGCGAAGTCACCTGAACCACCAATACCGTTCATCATTTTAGTACCACACACGTGAGTTGAGTTCACGTTACCGTAAATATCAAACTCAAGCGCAGTGTTAATGCCGATAATCCCTAAACGACGAACCAATTCAGGATGGTTAGAAATTTCTTGTGGACGAAGCACTAATTTGTCTTTGTAAGCTTCGATATTGCCAAAAACTTTTTCACCACATTTTGCAGAAAGGGTAATTGAGCTACCAGAAGCAAATTTCATTTTGCCTGCATCAATGAGTTCAAAAGTACAGTCTTGTAGTACTTCTGAGTACATGATGAGGTCTTCAAAATCAGAATCTTTTAAACCTGTTAATACAGCGTTGGCAATAGAACCAATTCCTGCTTGTAATGGACCAAGGTTTTTCGGTAAACGACCTTCTGCAACTTCTTTATTAAAGAAAGCAATTAAGTGGTTTGCAATGCCTTGAGTCTCATCATCTGGAGGAGTTACTGTTGATGGTGAGTCATGTGTATCGTTAAATACAATACCTACAATTTTTGCAGGATCAATTTGGATTGCTGTTGTACCAATACGCTCATCCACTTTTGTTAATGGAATTGGAGTACGTGTTGGACGGTAAGTCGGAATATAGATGTCGTGCAAACCTTCAAAGCTTTCGCTTAGAGAGGTGTTGATTTCAACAATAACTTTTTCGGCAAAAATAGCAAAGCTTGCAGAGTTACCTACAGAAGTTGTTGGAATAATACCGCCATCTTCAGTAATCGCGATTGCTTCAATCACCGCAACGTCTGGACGTTTAAGTTGCTGGTTACGCATTTGCTCAACAGTTTCTGATAAATGTTGATCAATAAACATAACTTCGCCGTTGTTAATCGCACGACGTAAAGTGTTGTCTACCTGAAATGGCATACGACGAGATAAAACACCTGCTTCCGTGAGTTGTTTGTCTAAGTCATTACCTAAGCTAGCACCCGTAATTAACGTGATTTTTAACGGATTTTTCTTTGCATGCTCTACAAGTGCTTGTGGAACAGCTTTAGCTTCACCGGCACGAGTAAAACCACTCATACCAACGGTCATTCCATTTTCGATGAATTGCGCAGCTTGTTCAGCACTGATGACCTTGTCATGAAGAGAAGCTAGGCGAATACGACTTAAAGACATTGGACATCCTCAATATTGTCAAAACATACGGGATTTTAGCTATGAAAAATTGAAAAGTGCATAGGTGTTAGGCTAAGGTCTAATTTTGTAAATAAATGGCGGTATAAATTATATTTATGGTTTTTATTTAATTGATTTTTATTGCTTTTATTTATCATTAAAACAAGGCTTTTAATTGCTGATTGATCAAATTAAAAGCGCTCACTTAATGTTTGTTTTATTTTTTCCAAAGGATTTGTCGTGGTATTTTCTTCGGTAGTCGGTTTTGGGATTGGCAAAGAAATAATAACTTCTAAACCACCTTGTTCACGATTATGAATTTGAATCTCACCATGATGAATATCGACAATACGTTTAACAATAGCCAGCCCAAGACCACTGCCTTGGATGGTTCTTGCTGAGTCTCCGCGGACAAAAGGTTGCATTAACTCTTCAATTTGATCTGCCGGAATGCCTTCACCATGATCAGCAACAGTAATTAAAATAGATTCATTTTCAACTTTTGCACTGAGCTCTATCGGTTCAGCACCATAGCGTTTTGCATTATTAATCAAGTTGGCAATCAATCTTTTTAAAGAAAGACTACGTGCCGGAATAATAGGTACATCCTGCATCTCGAATTGAATATCGAGAGGTTTAAATTGCACAACAAGTTCTTGCAAAAGCATGTTGATATTGGTGTCTTTCAACTCCTCATCTGAGCCATCGCGCATGTACGAAATGAACTGATTAAGAATTGCATCCATATCATCTACGTCATAGACCAAACCTTCACGCAAAAACTCATCAGGCAGCATCTCTGCTGTTAAACGTATGCGTGTAAGAGGAGTGCGTAAATCATGTGAAATACCCGCCAACATAATACGTCGCTCACGCTCAGTCTGATCGAGTGTGTAGACCATACGATTAAAGGCTTGGTTTACTTGACGAATTTCTAACGGACCGTGATTGGTATCAAGGTAGGGCGCTGTTCCAGATTTACTGTATTCATTGGCAGCATTCTGCAAACGACGCAGGGGGCGGTTCATCTGTCGAACCAAAATTAAAATAATGATAGCCGACAGTAATGGAACACCCACGACCCAACCCACTAAAAGCTCAGGACTGTAGTTGGCATAGGTTTTTAAAGGCTCCCGAACCCAGTTGCCATGCATTTCAGGAGTTTGAATCCAAATGCGTGGGCTCGGTTTAAACTGAAAGTAAACGGTAACGTCTTTAGTCCCAATTTCATTTGCCAGCTTTTTTTCGACGTGATTGGTAAAAAACTCGGCAATGACCTTTTCTCGGACACTTGGATATTCTTTGGGGTTGGTAACGTATTCAATACCGACTCGATTACGCAACCACGCATCAATATCTACTTCATTTTCACGATGAAAAATTCGTATATCAGGATTATTGACGAGCTCAAGCTCGACCGCAAGATAACGGGCGTGCTGTTGAATTTCAGGTAAATAAAGAGTGCGCCAAAAGAACCATAACGACATAAATAAGCTAAAGAACACCACCAGCAGTACCAGAATAGTGGTACGCATGGCAGCAGAACGTGGCTTTATTTTATCGAGAAAACGTTCCCATCGAGTCCGTTTACGTTCTGAATAGGCAACGTAATCGGTAAAGTTCTGTGGGGCGATTGGTTCTAAACTCACTCTATCTTATCTCAAGCTTATTCAGCACCATCTGGAACGAATACATAGCCGACACCCCATACAGTTTGGATGTAACGTGCACGTGCAGGGTTATCTTCAATTAAACGACGTAAACGAGAAACTTGAACGTCAATTGAACGTTCCATTGCACCCCATTCACGGCCACGCGCTAAGTTCATCAATTTATCGCGTGTTAATGGTTCACGTGGATGTTGTACCAATGCTTTTAATACAGCAAATTCACCAGTTGTTAAGGTAACGATTTGTCCTTCGCGTGTCAGTGTGCGGGTAGACAAGTCTAAAGACCATGGGCCAAAGCTAACCACTTCAACTTGTTGGCTCGGTGCACCCGGAACTTCACGAACTTGGCGACGTAATACTGCACGGATACGTGCTAAAAGCTCATTTGGGTTAAATGGTTTTGGCAAGTAGTCATCTGCACCAGCTTCAAGACCGGCAATACGGTCTGAATCGCTACCACGTGCTGTTAACATGATGATTGGCGTATCAATATTTGATTGGCGTAAACGACGGCAAATACTTAAACCATCTTCAACCGGTAACATAAAGTCGAGTACGATAAGTGAAAATAACTCACGTTGTAATAAACGGTCCATTTGCGAAGCATCGTGGGCAGTTTTTACAACAAAGCCTTTATCTTCCAAAAAACGTTGCAAGAGGGTACGTAAACGCACATCGTCATCGACCACTAAAATACGTTCGACACGATCCGTTTCGTTGTGTACGGTTTCAGGATGTTCAGCAGGTACAACTAAACTCATGATGTACTCCCTTTTAAAGTCATAATTTATATATTATTGGGTCGGATAGGCTTATTGCCAACAAGCCCTCAGTATAATGCTGATGTTCTTGTTTAGACTATGTATCAATTTGCTCAAAATTACAATTTTCAAGGTGGTTTGAAACCAAAAAACAACATCTTAAGCCCATAATTTAGCAAAGACCGACCTAAAACAACAAATGGTTAAATTTATAATAACTCTATAGTGATAACTAATTGTTTCAAATCAGTTATTTGAAATAAATATAATAGACTTTTGATTGCTGAATAAGATAAAAAAATTGAGTAAATAACAAATTAGAAGAATAAAGTAGTGCTCAACCTCAATGTTTTTATCTTCTGGACTATGTATCAATATGATCATTTTCTCATAAATTATATTAATTTTTTGTCACGTTCATGACATAAGTCGTACGTTTATATTTTTTAAAGATTAAAAGGTAGGGTTCAGTTTTAACTTTTTCATACTTAAACCACTGTTTTTACGTGCTCTAGTAGTCGTAAAAAGTATAAATATTCAGAGTCAATACAAAAAAACGTTTTGAATACGCAAACAAGTGTGGATTTTATGGGCTTGGTCTTTATAATCAGTGCTTTTAAACTTTATCCTTGTGGGATCAAACACGATGACTGACTTAGTTCAGCAGTTGGCAAGTGAGCTTGCCGTACGTCCAAACCAAGTAGAAGCTGCCATCCGCTTAATTGACGAAGGTGCCAGTGTTCCATTCATTGCCCGTTACCGTAAAGAAGTAACACAAGGTTTAGATGATACGCAGTTACGCCAATTAGATACTCGTTTAGCGTATTTACGTGATTTATATGAGCGCCGTGAAAAGGTCATTCAGTCATTGCAAGAACAGAATAAATTGAATGATGACTTGTTGGCGCGGGTGAATGCAGCCGAAACAAAAAATGCTTTAGAAGAAATTTATGCGCCGTATCGTCCTAAGCGTACAAGTAAGTCTTTTAAAGCAAAAGAAGCAGGTCTAGGACCGATTGCTGAAAAAATTATTGCAGAACAAGTTGACCCGACAGAAGCATTGGCTGGTTTTAGTCATGAAGACTATCCAGATGTTGAAAGTCAGTTAGATGCGATCCAGCATATTCTGATTGATGACTGGGCACAAAATATTGCGCTTACTACAGAATTAAAAGCAACTTTTGCAAAAACTGCGGTTTTAAAAAGTACAGTTGCTTCTGAAGAAAAGAAAGAAGTCGGTAAAAAATTCCGTGATTACTTTGAGTTTTCTGAAGGTTTAAACAAATTACCTTCACACCGTTTATTGGCGATGTTACGTGGACGTCAAGAAAATGTATTAGGTTTAAAAGTAGATGGTGAAGATGATGCACCATTAGCGCGTATTGAAACTGAATACAACCTTGAGCAAATTCAACCTCAAGCACGTCAAGATTTCTTAAAACAAACTGCAAAATTATTCTGGTTGGGTAAAGTTCGTCCTCAAATCGAGCATTCATTGCTAACAGAGAAACGACTTACTGCCGAAGCAGAAGCAATGCAGGTATTCGCTGAAAATCTTCGTCATTTATTATTATCAGCGCCAGCAGGTGGTCGAACTACTTTAGGTGTTGACCCTGGTATTCGTACTGGTGTGAAACTTGCAGTAGTAAGCGATGCAGGTGATGTACTTGCTCATAGCACGATTTATCCATTCGCGCCTAAAGAAGATAAAGAAGGTTCTATTGCTGAACTTGCGCGTCTATGCCGTGAATATAATGTAGAGCTTATTGCTATTGGTAATGGTACAGCTAGCCGTGAAACAGAAGCTGTAGTGGCTGAAATGATGGCTGCTAATACAGACCTTAAATTAACACGCGTGACTGTAAGTGAAGCGGGTGCATCTGTTTACTCTGCAAGTGAGCTTGCTGCTGCAGAACTTCCAGAGCTTGATGTTTCAATTCGTGGTGCAGTGTCGATTGCTCGCCGTTTACAAGATCCACTTGCTGAACTTGTTAAGATTGATCCGAAATCAATTGGTGTAGGTCAATATCAACACGATGTAAACCAAACTGGTTTAGCAAAAACTCTTGACGCAGTAGTTGAAGACTGTGTGAACGCTGTTGGTGTTGATGTAAATACTGCTTCTCCAGCAATCTTGGCTTATATTGCGGGTTTAAACAAAGCGATTGCTCAGCAAATTGTTGAATACCGCAAAGAGCATGGTCGTTTTGATAACCGTCAAGCTTTGAAAAGCGTACCACGTTTAGGCGAGCGTACTTTTGAGCAAGCAGCTGGTTTCTTACGTATCCAAAATGGTTCTGAACCTTTAGATGCTTCTGCGGTTCACCCTGAGAGTTATGGTCTTGTTGAGAAAATTGTTGCAGCAAAAGCGACAACTGTGAAAGACATTATTGGTAATACCGAAATCATTCGCCAAGTAAAAGCTGATGAATTTGTTGATAACAAATTTGGTTTGCCAACAGTACAAGACGTATTAGCTGAACTTGAAAAACCGGGTCGTGACCCGCGTCCAGAGTTCCGTACTGCTAAATTCCGCGAAGATATTACTGAAGTGGGCCAATTGACAGAAGGTATGCAACTTGAGGGTGTGATTACTAATGTCACAAACTTTGGTGCTTTCGTTGATATTGGTGTACATCAGGATGGTTTAGTTCATATTTCTGAATTAGCGAATGAATTCGTTTCTGATCCGCATAAAGTTGTAAAACCGGGCCAGATCGTACAAGTGCGTGTTATGCAGGTTGATGTTGAACGTAACCGCGTGAACTTAAGTATGCGTGCTGAAGGTTCTGCACCTGTAAAAGCACAGCGTCCACCACGCCGTGAACAAAATACAGAACAGCGTTTTGAGCGTAAGCCTCAAGGTAAACGTCCTCAACCGCGTAAAGATCAAGCTGAACGCCCTCAGCGTAGCAAGCAAGAGAAACCACAAGAACAAAAGATTGGTGGTTTAGGTGCATTGTTATTACAAGCAGGAATTAAAGGTTCTAAATAAGAGTCTTTAATTGATAAAAAAGGCCTCCAATTGGAGGCTTTTTTTTATGGGTTAAAATATTACTTTTTTAATAATTATATAAAAGCAAAATAAGAAAAAAACAGTCGTAAAGATGAGGTGAATCTTAAGATCAACAAATCGTTGTTAAATACACAATTAAATACACAACGTTATAGCATAACTAAACTTTAATGATATTCAGTTGTTCGACATCATCAACCCAGCCTTGAAGCATTTACTCACTTTCAGGCTGTAATAGTACAACTTTGCTTATTTCTTTATATTATAAATGGTTGTTTTATGTCGGTTTTAAACCTGAAAAATAGATTTCATTTAAAAGACCTCTTGTCCGGAGTTGTCGTATTCCTCGTGGCATTACCGCTGTGTTTGGGTATTGCTTTAGCCTCAGGTGCTCCCATCATCTCTGGTATTATTGCAGGTATTGTGGGCGGCATTATTGTGGGTTTACTGAGTGGTTCTCACATTAGCGTTGCAGGCCCAGCGGCAGGGCTGACTGCTGTCATCCTTGTACAGTTAGAACAATTAGGCGGCAATTATGCCGCCTTTTTATTATGTATTATTTTTGCCGGTGTTCTACAAATTCTATTTGGATTATTTAAGTTAGGGTTCTTTGCGAACTTTATCCCAAATAATGTCATTTTAGGGTTATTAGCCGCTATTGGTGTGATCCTGATTGCCACGCAATTACCTTATCTGTTTGGACTTTCTGATTTTTCATGGAAACAGGTTTGGACTTCAACACCAGATGCATTCCTTCAACGTTTTGATGGAGGCGCTGCACTTATTGGCTTACTCAGTTTATTTTTAATTTTAGCGTGGGATAGCAGTCCGCTTAAAAAACTAGCTTTACCTTCGGCTTTGATTGCGGTTGTGCTCGCAGCAGTTTTAAATTTTATTTTGGTGAGTATGGGTTCTGCATGGGCAGTGCAAATTGATAACCTCATTCAGTTACCGAATATCTTACAAGCACCCGAAGAAGTATTAATTTTCCCTGATTTTAGCTATTTAGCTGAGCCTATGATTTACACAGGGGCAATCACTCTGGCTGTCGTTGCATCTTTAGAAACGTTATTGAATTTAGAGGCAGCAGATAAAATCGATCCTCAAAAACGTTCTTCTCCTCCTAATCGCGAACTCTGGGCACAAGGCACAGGGAATATCGTTTCGGGCTTAATTGGTGGAATGCCCGTCACCTCAGTGATTGTACGTAGTTCGGTGAATGCAAATACAGGCGCGCGTAGTAAATGCTCTACCATTATTCATGGGGTATTGTTGCTGTTGGCGGTTTTGTTCTTTGTGCCATTAATGAACATGATTCCTTTGTCTGCATTGGCCGCGATCCTTATTGTCACAGGCTTTAAGCTTACTCATCCAAAACTATTTAAACAGCTTTATCAAAAAGGTTGGAAACAGTTTTTACCTTTTATTATTACCTTAGTTGCAATTTTGCTGACCGATCTTTTAATGGGAATTTTAATTGGCCTGTTTACCAGTAGTGCTTTTATTCTCTATGGCAATTTTAATAAAGGTATTCGTGTTTATAGAGAGAAGCGTTTGCATGGCGTAGTCACACGTATTGAACTCCCATCACAAGTCACCTTTCTTAATCGTTCTGCGCTTATTTCGGCATTGGAACACGTACATAAACATCAACAACTCATTATTGATGCAACTCAATGTGATTCGATCGATCCTGATATCTATCAAGTTATTCAAGATTATCAAAGTGAAACGGCTATTAAACGCCAAGTAAATCTTAAACTGGTCGGGTTTAAGCAGCACTATCAAGATGTTGATGATGCGGTACTTGATATTGATATTAGTACACATGATTTGCAACAAAAGTTGAGTCCACAACAGGTCGTTAACCTACTTAAAGAGGGGAACGAACGTTTTGTAAAAAATGAACGTCTTCAACGAGATATTTATCGACAAATTCGTGTGACTGCAGATGAAGGCCAACATCCGATCGCAGCCGTTCTTGGGTGTATGGACTCACGTGCACCCACCGAAATGATTTTTGATGTAGGTATTGGTGATCTGTTTAGCTTACGAATTGCAGGTAATATTGCTGGGCAAAAAGTATTGGGTTCACTTGAGTTTGCTTGTCAGGCTAAAGGTTCTAAAGTCATCGTTGTTTTAGGACATACCGATTGCGGTGCGGTGACGAGTGCATGTCAATTGCGTTTAGAGCAAAAGCAAGTGTCTGATGTGAAGGAAATGCCACATATTCAATATGTACTTGGACCATTAATGCATTCGGTTGATAGCGTATATGACATTATGCAGCCACGTGAATTAGGTAATGCTTTTATTAGTCAAGTCACAGCAATGAATGTTCATTACAACATCCAGTACATTATTAATAATAGCAGCGTGCTTAAAGATATGGTTGATCGAGGTGAGATCGTAGTTGTGGGTGCAATTTACGATGTAAAAACAGGGCACGTTCAGTTTCTTGATTGATCAGTCCTTTAGTTAAAAAAGCGACTTAGTTAAGGCGCTTTTTTATTTGTTATGCGATTAACTCAAAATTACCAGTGTTCACCAGGGAAAATACGTGCATAAGCTTTTTGTGCCCAGTTTAATTTCTCAGTTTTTTGTCCCTTCGCTGCATCTGAACTTGGGAATAAACGGAAACCAATCGACATAAACATATTATTGATGCCTGGTGCTACAGAATAAGTCATTGAAGCTAAGCGACCTAAGTTGGTTGCCATACGTTTCGGGCGTTTCACAATTGCATAAGCAATTAAGTCAGCAGCCTGCTCAGGTGAAAGGGTTGGAACATATTTATAAATTTTAGTTGGTGCAATCATTGGGGTACGAACCAATGGCATATAAATTGAAGTAATTGCGATTTTGTGTGCATGAACTTCGGCAGATAGACAGCGGCTAAATGCATCAAGCGCTGCTTTAGACGCGACATATGCAGAGAAGCGAGTAGCGTTTGCTAAAACACCAATCGAGCTAATGTTAATGATTTGTCCATCTTTACGCTGAATCATATGCGGCAAGATATTGAGAACTAGGCGAACCGCGCCAAAATAATTTAATTGCATCGTGCGTTCAAAGTCATGAAAACGATCATAAGACTCATGTACAGCACGGCGAATAGAGCGACCTGCGTTATTAATTAAAATATCAATGTGATCCACAGTTGCTAAAATTTCTTTAGAAACTTGGTCAATCATTTCCATATCGTTGAGATCACATGGGAAAATTGATGCCTTACCACCACGTTTTTCGATATCTGCTTTTACTTCTTCCAAAGTTTCTTGAGTACGGGCAACCAGTAAAACATGGGCACCAGCATCAGCAAGTTTGTTTGAAATCGTTAATCCGATTCCACTCGAGGCGCCTGTCACTAAAATGACTTTATCTTGTACCTTTTCCTGGAACAGAGCTTCTAATTTTTTATTCACAGCATTTTACCTAAGTAGGGGCAGGGACTATTTATTCCGGTATGTAATTTTTATTTTTTACAACCGTAGATTCATCCAGATGAACTCATAAATATTGTCTTTATCTTAATAGATGTTTAAAAATTGTCTAGTCTGTAAATATATGAAATTTAACAATTTATTTAGAGTAAAAACTCTAAAATAGTATCTTAATCCATTAATTATTTTAGTTATAAAATGAACAAGAAAATGAAAAAAGCCTCTATTTCCAGAGGCTTGATAAATAGTTTAAAAGTTATACAGCTGAAAGTGCTTGTTCTAAATCGGCAATTAAGTCATCAATATGCTCAATTCCAATGGAAAGACGAACCATATCTTCACTTACGCCAGCAGATTTAAGCTCTTGTTCATTGAGCTGACGGTGAGTCGTAGTTGCAGGGTGGCAAGCCAAACTTTTCGCATCACCAATATTCACCAGACGAGTAAATAGCTGAAGTGCATCGATGAATCGAGTACCGCCTTCACGCCCATCTTGTACACCGAAAGATAAAATTGCAGAAGGTTTACCTTTTACATATTTTTGAGCAAGCTGGTGCTGCGGATGATCTTTTAAACCTGCGTAATTCACCCATTTTACTTTTGGATGGGTCTGTAAATACTCTGCAATTTTTTGCGCATTTTCAGTATGACGCTCCATGCGGAGATTTAGAGTTTCGAGGCCTTGTAAAATCAAGAAAACACTGAGCGGGCTAATTGCAGCACCTGTATTACGCAATGGTACAACGCGAGCTCGTGCTATATAGGCAGCCTCACCTAATGCCTCAACATAATTAACGCCGTGATAACTTGGGTCTGGCGTGTTCAAAACTTTAAAACGCTCTGGATATTTACCCCAAGGGAATTTGCCGCTATCGATAATCGCGCCACCAATGCTATTGCCATGACCACCAATATATTTCGTAAGCGAATGGATAACGATATCGGCGCCATATTGAAATGGTTTTAATAAGGCAGGGGTAGCAACGGTATTATCAACGATGACAGGTACGCCATATTCATGTGCAATTTTTGAAATTGCTTCTAAATCGATAATATTTCCGAGTGGATTCCCAATTGACTCAACAAAAACAAGTTTAGTTTTATCATCAATTAAGTTACGTAAGCTTTCCGGCTGTTGATAATCAAAAAAGCGAACTTCAATGCCTTGTTTTGGTAAGGTGTGGGCAAATAAATTATAAGTTCCGCCATATAAAGTTGAGACGGAGGCAATGTTGTCTCCTGCTTCAGTAATCGTTTGGACAGCATAGGTAATCGCTGCCATTCCAGAAGCCAAGGCTAAAGCACCAATTCCGCCTTCGAGTGCAGCAAGGCGTTGCTCAAGAACAGCAGTGGTCGGGTTCATAATCCGGGTATAAATATTGCCCTGAACTTTTAAATCGAAAAGGTCGGCACCGTGCTGTGTATTATCAAATGCATATGAAGTGGTTTGATAAATAGGGACCGCAACCGCTTTTGTTGTTGCTTCGGGTGAGTAGCCAGCGTGAATTGCTAATGTTTCATCTTTATAAGTCATGATTACTTCATCTTCGTGAGTTAAATATTGAGCGAGTCTAGCTTAAAAGTTAAATAGAAAATTGCACAAATTCTGGTTTGTTTTCTAATTTTAGGAATAAAGATAGAAAAATATACGCTGAAACGTTGTATAAATCTTATCCATAAACATTTTGCAACTTATTGAAAAAGAAAATTGTTTGATAAATCCGTACGATGGAAATCATAACTTCAAGTTGTTGGGGTTTTCAGCGTATAATACGCGCGATTATTTATCGCTTATGCGATGTATTGGTTTTTCAATTGAGGAGTCCTGCGTGGCCCAATATATTTATACGATGAACCGAGTGTCTAAGATGGTTCCGCCAAAGCGCGAAATCTTAAAAGACATCTCTTTATCATTTTTCCCGGGTGCCAAAATTGGTGTACTCGGTTTGAACGGTGCAGGTAAATCTACCTTGCTTCGTATTATGGCTGGCGTAGATAAAGATTTCTCTGGTGAAGCTCGTGCACAACCTGGAATTAAAATCGGCTATTTAGAGCAAGAGCCACCTCTTGATCCGACTAAAGACGTTCGTGGTAACGTTGAAGATGGCGTGCGTGAAGCTTTAGATGCATTAGAGCGCCTTGATCAGGTTTTTGCAGAATATGCAGATCCGGATGCAGATTTTGATGCACTTGCAAAAGAGCAGGAAAAATTAGAATCAATTATCCATGCTTGGGATGCACATAACTTAAATAACCAGCTTGAAATCGCGGCAGATGCCTTGAACCTTCCAGCTTGGGATGCAGACGTAACTAAGCTTTCAGGTGGTGAACGCCGTCGTGTAGCACTTTGCCGTTTATTGCTTTCGAAGCCAGACATGTTGCTTCTTGACGAACCGACGAACCATTTAGATGCAGAATCTGTTTCTTGGTTAGAGCGCTTCTTGAAAGATTTCCCTGGCACAATCGTTGCGATTACGCACGACCGTTATTTCTTAGATAACGTTGCCGAGTGGATCTTGGAGCTTGACCGTGGACACGGTATTCCTTACCAAGGTAACTATTCTTCTTGGTTAGAGCAAAAAAATGCTCGTTTAGAACAAGAGCAGAAACAAGAAGAATCTTTTGCTAAAGCATTGAAAAAAGAACTTGAATGGGTTCGTTCAAATGCGAAAGGTCAGCAAAAGAAAAACAAAGCGCGTATGGAGCGTTTTGAAGAGCTTAACTCTAAAGAATTCCAGCAACGTAATGAAACGTCTGAAATCTACATTCCACCTGGCCCTCGTTTGGGTAATAAAGTTGTGGAAGTGGAAGGTATCAGCAAATCATTTGACGGCCGTGTATTGTACGAAAACTTATCGTTTACTGTACCTCCAACAGCAATTGTAGGTATCGTTGGTCCAAACGGTGCGGGTAAAACAACATTATTCCGTATGATGACTGGCGAACAGCAACCTGATACAGGTACTGTGACTTTAGGTGAGTCAGTTAAAGTGGCTTACGTAGGGCAGATTCGCGACACTCTAGACAATAACAAAACTGTTTGGGAAGAAGTGTCTGGTGGTTTAGATATCTTGAAAGTGGGCGATTATGAAATTGCTTCACGTGCTTATATCGGCCGCTTTAACTTCAAAGGTCAAGACCAGCAAAAACGCGTAGGCGAATTGTCTGGTGGTGAGCGTAACCGTTTACAACTTGCGAAAATTTTACAGCAAGGTGCAAACGTTATCTTACTGGATGAGCCATCAAACGACTTGGATATTGAAACTTTACGTGCGCTTGAGGATGCAATTCTTGTATTCCCAGGTACGGTAATGGTGGTATCGCATGACCGTTGGTTCCTTGACCGTATCGCGACACACATCTTGTCATTCGAAAATGAACAGCCAGAATTCTACACAGGTAACTATGCAGAATATGAAGCATACCGTCAGTCACGTTTAGGTGAAGACGCTGTTCAAAAACGTACTAAATACAAAAAAATTAGCGGATAATCTCTGTTAATTTAAAAAACCAGCCTAAGGGCTGGTTTTTTATTTTAAGAAAATGCGAGCTTGCTAAACGCTTCTTGTAAGCAGCGTTCAGCATCGGGATGTCCCTGACTTGCTGCTTTTTGTAGCCATTTTTCAGCTTCACGATAATTTTTATCTAATCCAAATTGACCATTTAGATAACCGATACCAAGCTTAAAAGAAGCGTCAGAGCTACCACGTAAAGCTGCTCGTAGGTAGCACCACATAGCATTTCGATCGTTAGGAGTTACATCTAACCAGTTTTGCATACGTTCATGGTCTTGCTCGGCTAGTTCCTCAAAGCGTAAACCCTGTTCAATTTCATCAACTGCTTGTGAATGCATATCAGAAGGTAAGTTTTCAAAAGCAAACAAGTGATTAAGCCTATACTTGATTGATTTCATATTCATGATAGTCTCCCTTGTTCCTCAATTTAATTGAATTGACTCACACTTTTAAGCTAGTCCCTTATATTGAAATATTATGTTTTTTTTTGTAAATGTGATATAGCGCATTTGGATGAAAAATAATGAAGTTTTGGCTTACATAAAAGTTACACGTGTTTTTACGCTAAGTGAAACTACTATGAGAATAGTGGCATTCTTAAGGGAAATTAGAGCTTTTAAAATTAAAAAATAGCTATTATTTAACGTAAAAGACTTTTGAGAAAATTTATAAATATCAAACAAAAGAAATTTCTTTAAACAAAACTAGCTTAAGAGCTAGTTAATTAGTTTTGCCCAGGAACTTCTATTTTGTAAAGTTACCTCGTAAGTCTGCCCAGATCAGAGAAGGGGCCACCGTGACCACATCAAATGCCATCGCTAACGGATAAAGTGCCATACGGGTCGCCTTTTTCAAAGGATGTTTTTTGGTAATTTTATTTTCCTGTTGCAGGATAATTGGATAAGGTTGCGCTAAGGTTTTTTCGACTTTTTTAGCTCCCTGTGATTGATAAAGCTGGCCTTTAAAGAAAATATTGATATAGGGATAAGGTGCTGTTTGCTGATTTTGAATAATATCGAAATTTTGTCTAAAGCCGAGGGATTTTAATAAGTCTTTTTGCGAGTCATTTAAATCAACCATACGCGTGTTATAGCGTATTTGTAAAACACCATGAAAATGATTTGGGTCATCCATGGTCAGTACCAGTGGGGACGGATTGGTCAGACTTCGCTGATCTGCTGGGATTGCATGAAGAAGTTTTGATAGCTCAGCGCTTCCCTCGGTCATTAAGTAACTAAAATCTTGGCCTACAAAAATGATCCCTTGTTCTTGCTGGTTTTGAACAGCTTGTCCTAAAGCAATGATTTGATCTTTTGCTAAAAAGATTTTCTCGGTTCTTGTGGTTTCGTCAGGTAAGGCTTCTGAAAGTAATGTCGTGGCACAAGCACTCAAATTTAAACAGACGACAACAAGTAGAGTAGAAAATAGTTTATACATTGCAGGAACTCAAAACAGGAAATTAATTTTTCTAAAGAAAAAACTTTTTTAAAACAGCGATAAATTAACCAAAAATCATTTTGTAATTTTATTACATTGGTATCGCTTGCTATAGTGACTTTGTGCAATTTACTGTCATGGTGTACCGTTGCCACGTTCTACAGTTTTTATGTCCGTCTTGTTTAGTTTGCTTATATTCCAAAGCTTATGGAATGTGGCAGCGGCATTTTGCGTGCATAAAAATCAGGAAATGGCATTACAACATTTCGGTCATCATGCAGATTTAAATGTATATCAATCTTCAGACCATATGCAGACTGAACATGTGGGTATTGTAGAAAATTCTGATAATGCTCTATTAAGCTGGCAAGATCATCACGATCATTTACCTTCATGTTTTCATGTAGTGATGACTGAAAATGCACAACAAGCTCAAGAACCTTTTGTGCGTGTACATGAGCTTTCACAAATCTATTACTGGTCTAATTCTTATCAGTCTCCGTATCTTGGCTCTTTAAATCCCCCTCCTGTCTTAACCCTGCTATAGGTGGGGTAGCCGAAAAATAACCCACCAGAAATTTATTTATTTCAAAGGGTTATTTTATGCTTAATTATATGTGCAAACAAAGCGCAGCAATCTTCTATGTAGATTACTCGCTTAAACATTCACGTCTTTATGTTAATGACAAGGCGGGATATAAGGTTCTGTCAAATCTTTCGGGAAAACAAAAATATCATTTTAATGAGTCGGTTATCTCATCTCTGATGATTCACAGTGATGGAGGTTTATGGAAATGAATATTTTATTTTCCCCCCGTGTTAGAACTGTGAGCTCCCGAGTGATTGGGCTGATTTTAGCTATTATTCTTGCTTTAAGTTTTAGTAAATGGCATTTCCAAGCGGCATTTATAGAACATATTTTATGGTTCTTTGGATGGTTTTTTGTGGGCATCGGAGTAATGGGAAGAATATGGTGCAGTCTTTACATTTCCGGATTTAAGAATGCCAAGTTGGTGACAGACGGTCCCTATTCTTTATGTAGAAATCCACTCTATCTGTTTAGTTATCTGGGTGGAGTCGGGATCATGTTGATTACAGAGACGTTTATCTTTCCAATAGTATTCACGCTTTATTTTCTCTGTTACTACCATTTTGTTATACGCCAAGAAGAAGCATTCCTGAGTGAAAAATATGGAACTGCATATTCAGATTATATAAAGACAATTCCACGCTTTTTACCAAGTTTCAAAAATTTTAAAGAGCCTGAGTTCTATCAGGTTTCACCGAAGCATTTCCGTATTTTTTTGACGCAGGTGGTGTGGTTTATCTGGGTTGCGGCCTTAGTCCAACTTTTTGATGAGTTGCGACTGCACGGTGTTCTCCCTTCATTATTTAGTTGGTTCTAAAAATGAAATGAAAGTATATCCGCATGCTTCTTAGAGACTCAGAAGATTTGTCCTGAATTGATTAACTAAGGTATGCGAAAAATTAATTTTATTTCTGGGCTAAGTCCTTAAATAAATTAGGAATATTTAGATCTGGTGATTATTATGTCTATTAAACTAAATACAAAATCGGTTTTGATGGTTTTACTTCTTTCAACAAGTTTGGCTCATGCTGATGGAGGGTTAATATTCCTCGAAAAGAATATTAAGTCTAAGCAAGAAACAAAAGCTAAAGCTGAAGAAAGTAAGAACCCTCATTTAACTTGTAAGCGTAAATAATTTCTTTTGTAGGAAACTAATTACTTAATAATTAGTTTCCTATGAGTAAAGATAGAGATTCTTAATGATTTATTCTTATCTTTACTCAGGCGAGATTAGAATCGCTTCTATACTGCTACTTATAGATGTAATTTTATTACATGCCCACTGCCTGCTATAGTGGCTTTGTTCAACTTCTTAGTTTAATGGTGTGCTGTTGCCACGTTCTGCACTTTTCATGTCCGTCTTATTCTGTTTGCTTATATTCCAAAGTTTATGGAATGTGGCAGCGGCATTTTGCGCCCATGAAAATCAGGAAAAGGCATTACATCATTTTGGTCATCATGCAGCGTTGAGTTATGAAGCTTCACAGCATAGCCATACGGAAAAGACAGATATCGTAGGGACTCATAAAGCTCCCTTAAACTTGTCCGATCATCATGACCATTTGCCTTCATGTTTTCATGTTGTGATTGTAGAAGCACAAGAAAAACTTGTTTCACCGTTAATACAGTCATCTGAGCCAAAACAACAATATTATTGGTCCAATTCTTATAAGTCCCCTCATATCTCTAAACAAGACCCGCCTCCTGTTTTAACCCTGCTATAGGTGGGGTAGCCGAAAATTAGCCCACCAGAAATATTATTTATTTCATAGGGTTATTTTATGTCTATTTTTTTATACGAAAAAAGTTTCGTTAGTCTGAGTACATCTTGGGTATTTAAATCATTAGTTGTTGCTGTTGCACTTTCAACTGGTGTCGTAACAAACGCAGCCAGTTCAAATCAGAACCTTGCTGAGAATACACAACCACAGCGTGTACAGAATGTTTTAACGTTTGAACAGGTGCTCGATCAGGTTAAGCAGTTTCAGACTCAAACAGGAATTTGGCAAACTCAACAAGATATCGCCGCGAGCAATATCAAACAGAGCCAGCTATGGGAAAATCCGACGGTTTCTGTACAGCAAACGGGTTTTAAATCTGGAAAAGATCAGGAATTAGAACTTGGGATCTCGCAAAAACTAGATATTTTTGGTGTACGTTCTGCAGCAAAAAAACTGGCAAGTGTTCAGCAAAATCAAGTTGAGTTAAATCAGGTTTTATATCAGGCTCAACTGAAGCTGGCGGTAAAATATTTATGGTCACAAGTATCTATTTTAGAGCTTGAACATGAAGTTGCTAAAGCCCAGTTAAGAACGAGTAAAAATCTTCTTGATGCTACCCGCTTACGCTTTCAGGCAGGCAGTATTGCTCAGGTTGATTTAGATCGAACTCTCATGACGCATGTTGAAAATCAGCGTTTATATCAGGAAGTTGAATTATCACTGAGTAGTGCTAAAAGAAAATTGGCTAACTTATGGGGTGAGACAGAAGATAACTTCACGTTACGTCTAGATATAAAAAGTGCGTGGCCTTTAAAAAATGAAGGTGATATCGATCAATACTTAAAACAGAATTTGTTAGAACAGTCCCTGCGGCTTCAAGCAATGCAACAAAATTCTGAAATTAATTATTTAAAGGCAAAAAATCGGCCTACGCCTACTGTAAATATGGGCGTGGTTCGTAGTAAAACCGCAGAAACGAGCAGTACCGAAAATCAGATCCGAGTAGGTATAGCGGTTCCTTTAAACATTTTTAATCGCCAGCAATATGCCCTAAGAGTTGCACAAAGCAAACTCGATTTAATTGACCAGCAGCAAAGCTTTTATAAAAAGCAAAGCGAGAATTCTATTCGTACTCTACAGTACGAGTTAGCGGGTTTAAAGCAGCAATATAATTTAATGAATGAGCAGCAAATCCCTTTATCAGAGACGGTACAAGAGAAAATGCTGCTTGGCTTTAAAGTCGGTAAATTTGCAATTACCGATGTTCAGCAATCTACCCTTCAATTACAAGAACAACGTTTGAAGAAAGTTCAACTCCTTAAATCTGCTTGGCAAAAAGCAATTGAGGCAGAAAGTTTAGCTCTCGGGATCGATCCAAATATGGTGATGTCTGGAGATGCATTAAATCAAATTAATCAAAATTTATGGCAAGACACCTATAACTTGCCGATAGTTGGAGGGGCAGAGTAATGTCAGTTAAAAAAATGAAAAACCAATGGCTTATTGCTATTTTGCTGCTGATTGTCTGCCTTACTTTAAGTACTTGGTTATTTTTCTCTGGAAAAAAACAGCCTAATACTGATGAAGGTGAAAAAGCGCATGCAGAGGGTGAAGCTGGTCATGAAGAATCTGAAAAAGAGGAAGGAAGTTTAAACCTGACTTCTAAGCAACTGGTTGAATATGGAGTGAAGTTAGAGCAAGTAGGACGTGGAGAAGTTGAACAGAGCCTCTCTTATCCGGCCAAACTCGTTGTAAATACAGACCAGCAAGCACATGTCTCTTCAACGTTTTCAGCACGTGTAGATAGCGTAAATGTTGCGTTGGGACAACAAGTTGAAAAGGGTCAGGCGCTTGCGACTTTATTTGTACCTGATTTGGTCGATCAACAAGCTAACTTAAGCATGGCGCAAGAAGCACTGACATTAGCCCAGCAAGATTATCAACGTGAAAAACAATTGTGGGAACAAGGGGTTTCAGCACGTCAAGATTACCAGCGCGCTTACAATGCATATCGTCAAGCGCAAATTCAGGTACAAGCTGCAAATAGCCGTTTATCTGCATTGGGAGCGAATCGCTCAAGTAAAGGCCGATATGTTTTAACAGCACCTTTAAGTGGTGTAATCAGTAATAAAGATATTGTCATTGGTGAGCAAATTGGTCCTGAAAAACAATTATTTGTTATTGATCGCCTGGATCAGTTATGGGTCGAGTTTGTGCTACCAAGTGCAAATACCAATATTCAGCCTAATCAGGAAATTGAATTTAAATCGTTGCAAACGAACAATATTTTTAAAGCGCAGGTGCAAAGCCTAACTTCAGAAGCAGATACTCAAACTGGTCGTTTACAGGTTCGTGCCAAGGTACTAACACCTTCAAAAGAATTACGCCCTAACTTAATGGTCAATGTGTTACTGAAACAAAATAATGCAGCGACTGTATTACGGGTTAACAAGACAGCGATACAACAGATTGATGGAAAGAATGTCGTCTTTATTGCAAAACAGGAGAAGGACAAAATTCATTTTGCCCCTGTTGCCGTTGAGTTAGGCAATTATTCTTCAGATGCACAATGGGTAGAAGTTAAATCAGGAATTACTGAAAAACAGCAATATGTGACTCAAGGTAGTTTCTTGCTTAAGTCCGAACTTGAAAAAGGGGAGGCTGAGCATGGACATTAATAAACCTGATTTGCCAGAGGCTGAAGGTTTGTTTGATCGGATCATTCAGTTTTCAATTAACAACGCCATTTGGGTCATGATGTTTGTTATTGCTTGGATTGGTGTCGGAATTTATAGCTACCAAAAACTTTCAATTGATGCCGTGCCTGATATCACCAATGTACAGGTGCAGATCAATAGTCAGGCCAATGGTTTTACAGCACCTGAAGTTGAGCAAAGAATTACTTATCCGATTGAAAATGCCATGTCTGGTATTCCCAATCTGGAACAGACTCGTTCAATTTCCAGATATGGTCTTTCTCAGGTCACGATTATCTTTAAAGATGGTACTGACATTTACTGGGCAAGACAGCTGATTAACCAACGTTTACAAGAAGCTAAGAGTGCTTTACCAGATAGCATTGATCCGCAAATGTCTCCAATTTCGACTGGACTCGGTGAGATTTATCAATGGGTGGTAAAAGCAGAGCCAAATGCTAAAAAAGCAGATGGTTCAGCTTATAGCGCGATGGACCTGCGTGAAATTCAAGACTGGATTATTCGGCCCCAGTTACAACGTGTACAAGGGGTAGCCGAGGTTAATAGCATTGGTGGATATAACAAAACCTATGTGGTCTCTCCAGATCTGACACGGTTACAACAGTTGCAAATTCCACTCACCGACTTACAGGATGCGCTTCAAAATAATAATGAAAACCGCGGTGCTGGATTTATTGAAGAGAATGGTCAGCAACTCACAGTTCGTGTTCCGGGTATGCTGACATCGATACAAGATATCCAGAATGTTACGGTCGCCACTAAAAACGGTTTACCTATACGGGTTGCGGATGTAGCGTCAGTATCGATTGGTCATGATTTGCGTACAGGTGGTGCTACCTATAATGGACAGGAAACTGTTTTAGGTATCGCCATGATGATGATGGGTGAAAACAGTAAAACTATTGCTAAGGCGATTGACGACAAAGTTCAGGAAATTCAAAGATCACTTCCTCAGGGCGTGGTGATTGAAACAGTCTATGATCGTAGTAGCCTCGTAGATAAAGCGATTAAAACAGTAGCTAAAAATTTGATTGAAGGGGCGATTTTAGTCATCGTTATCCTTTTTATTTTTTTAGGAAACTTTCGCGCCGCTTTAATCACTGCTTGTATTATCCCATTGGCAATGCTTTTTACCTTAACAGGTATGGCGGAACAAAAAATCAGTGCCAACCTGATGAGTTTGGGTGCTTTGGACTTCGGGATCATTGTTGATGGGGCAGTTGTTATTGTTGAAAACTGTATTCGGCGTTTAGCTGAAGCGCAGCATTTAAAAGGTCGCTTATTAACACGTTCCGAACGTTTCACTGAGGTCTTTCTAGCGGCTAAACAGGCACGCCGACCATTAATATTTGGTCAGATCATCATTATGGTCGTGTACCTACCAATTTTTGCTTTAGCAGGCGTTGAAGCAAAGATGTTTCATCCTATGGCAATGACCGTTGTCCTAGCATTATTAGGAGCAATTATTTTATCTGTGACCTTTGTGCCAGCAGCAGTAGCTCTGTTTGTTACGGATGAAGTGAAGGAAAAAGAAAGCCGCTGGATGATGATGCTGAAAAAAGGTTATGCAGGCTTACTCGATAAAGCTTATGCTTTCCGATATGTTGTTGTAACAGCAGCAGTCAGCATCTTGATTCTTACTGGTGCAATTGCAACAAGAGTAGGTAGTGAGTTTGCGCCTCAACTCAGTGAGGGGGATTTTGCCTTGCAACTCATGCGTGCGCCAAGTACTGGTATAGAGGAATCACTTAGGATTCAAGAGACCGTAGAAAAGCAGTTACTCAAAGCTTTTCCTGAAATTAAGGCTATTTTTGCAAGAACAGGAACAGCCGAGGTTGCTACCGATGTCATGCCTCCTAATATTTCCGATGGTGTTGTTTTACTAAAGCCACATGATCAATGGCCTAATCAGAAGGAAACGGTAGATGAATTGCGTACCAGAATGCTGCAATTCGTGAATCAGATTCCTGGTAATAACAGTGAATTCTCGCAACCCATCGAACTACGTTTTAATGAACTCATTTCAGGTGTCCGTAGTGATATCGGGGTGAAAGTTTTTGGGGATGATATGCAAGTCCTCAATCAGGAAGCAGAAAAAATAGCCCAACAGCTACGTAGCATTCCAGGTGCTAGTGAAGTCAAAGTCGAACAGACCGATGGTTTGCCATTACTTAATGTAGATGTTAATCATGCACTAGCTGCTCAATATGGATTATCAGTCAAGTCTATTCAGGATATTGTCGCTGCAAGTATTGGAGGACAGAGTGTAGGGCAAATTTTACAGGGCGATAGACGTTTCGATTTCGTGATTCGCTTACAGGAAAACATGCGTACGCCTCAGCAGCTAGCACAATTACCGATTCGCTTACCAAACGGCGGTCTGATCCAGTTACAAGACGTTGCCAAGGTTGAGAATATTCTGGGCCTTGCTCAAGTGAGCCGTGAAAATGGCAAACGCCGAGTGATTGTGACGGCAAATGTGCGTGATCGTGACCTTGGGTCTTTTGTACAAGAGATGCAAAGCAAACTGGCGCAGCAAAAGCTACCTAGCGGTTATTGGTTGGGTTATGGAGGACAGTTTGAGAATCTTGCTTCTGCCACTGCAAGAATGCAAATCGTTGTACCGATGGCGCTCATCATGATCTTTGTATTGCTGATGGCGGTATTTAGTAATTTTAAAGACAGCTTACTTGTATTTAGCGGAGTTCCTTTCGCTTTATCTGGTGGATTAGTCGCTTTGTGGCTGAGAGATATTCCGCTTTCTATGTCTGCTGGAGTCGGGTTTATCGCTTTATCAGGTGTTGCGGTATTGAATGGTTTGGTCATGCTCACATTCATTAAAGAGCTAAGAGCAACCCTAGATGTTCATGCAGCTACTTGGAAAGGTGCTGTACTGCGACTACGCCCTGTATTAATGACGGCATTTGTTGCTTCACTTGGTTTTATTCCAATGGCTTTGGCAACTGGAACTGGTGCAGAGGTACAACGACCTTTGGCAACGGTAGTAATCGGTGGCATTATTTCATCTACGATACTAACGCTGGTTTTATTGCCAGTCATTTATCGATGGATGAATGAAAGCAAGACGAATAAAGTTGAGCATTCATAATGTCATCGATTTGAGATATCTTTTTTGATGAAAAAGTTTGAGTCAGAAAAGTATTTGAAACAGGTAAAGGTAAGCATGAATTCATGGTTACTTTTACCTCACCATAAAGATAAATAATAAGGAGTCCGCAAAATGGGTGGACAACATGGTCATGACCATAGTCATGCTGTAGTGACTGAAGGTAATGCCAAGAAATTAACGATTGCCTTGGCGCTTACTACGACATTTTTAATTGTTGAGGTTATTGCAGGTTTAATCACACAAAGTCTGGCGTTGCTCTCTGACGCTGCGCATATGTTTACAGATGCAGCTGCTTTGGCAATTGCTCTGGTCGCAATTCAGATTTCAAAACGTCCCGCTGATAATAAGCGTACTTTTGGTTATCAACGCTTTGAAATTCTGGCCGCTTTATTTAATGCACTCATGCTGTTCGTGGTGGCAATTTATATTTTATATGAAGCCTATATCCGATTCTCTAAGCCACCCGAAATTCAAAGTGTGGGTATGCTGGTTGTAGCGACTATTGGTTTAGTAATTAACCTCATTTCAATGAAACTTTTAATGTCGAGTGCCAATAACAGCCTAAATGTGAAAGGTGCTTATCTAGAAGTATTGAGTGATGCACTAGGCTCGGTAGGCGTTATTATTGGTGCAATTATTATTTACTTCACTAATTGGTACTGGATTGACACGCTTATTGCAGTACTGATTGGATTTTGGGTGTTGCCAAGAACATGGGTTTTACTTAAGCAAAGTATTAACATTTTGCTCGAAGGTGTACCCGAAGAGGTCGATATTGAGAAGCTACGTGCAGATTTACTTTCTTTAAATGGTGTTGAGAGTATTCACCAACTCAAAGTGTGGGCGATTACTTCTAAAAATATCCATTTAACCGTGCACTTATTTGCGCCTGAAGCTGATCGTACCAAGTTGTATCAAGATGCTGTTGAAATGCTTTCTCATGAACATGGTATTGGTGAAGTGACATTGCAAATTGAGGACGATGCCGAGATTAATTGTCAGCACATTGCTCAGCATGCTTCGCATAAATATGATGAAGCAGATAATGCACATTCACATCAGCATTAAGCTGATGTGAACAGTTTTTTTAAATTTCCCATTCGTTATTGCAGTCACGGCATTTCCAGTGTTTTTGTGACTGCATAAATGCTTGCATAGACAATTTAAAATCAGGCAAATCACGCCAGAACATAAAACCAGCCCCTACAGTAACCACAAATGCAACTACTGTTGCGATTTGAAGAGAACTACCTGCACCATTGCCAAAAATCCACATAAAGATGCTAATGACTACTAACAGTAAAAGCACAAAAATTGCAGGAATCAAGATAACCAGACTTTTAGGAACGACAGGTTTTGCGCTGTTCACGCCTTGGCTCACAGGCATAATTTTAACACTTTGACATTTAGGGCAACGATATTGCATGAGAACTCCACATTTAGTTTGAATCTATTCTAACGGAAATGTGCAGAAAGAAAAAAATTTGTAAGATATCGATGAAATGCGTTGAGTTAGCAGAAAAATTACTTATGAATAAACAAAGAAATATAAAAAACAGATGATTTATCCGTACACATAAAAATTAAAATAATATTGTAGAGCATGCTAATCTACAGAAAAATGAAGTGTGATTAGCACAATAAATGAGCTTAAATACTCGAATAGGATGTGGGATAAATATAAAAAGGAGAGAGGGACTTGGGTCAACAAGATGACAATAAGTCGCAGCCTACAACGACAGCATCGGTTTTAGCTACCCCAGATACCGCTAAACCGTCATTATCTCGTCGATTACTGCATAAGACATTGCAACATGCCCAAGATGCAGTTGGGTTTGCTAGCGACACGACACGTAATATTGAAGAGGTTGCTGATGCTGCTTTGGACGCACTCGATCAAGTAACTACTCATACACGACGTGGAGTTGTCGGAATGACAAATCTGGCAGCAGGTACTGTAAGAGATATGGTGTCTGAAACCAGTGAAACAGCACGCCAAGTCGCGTTGATTATGGCGCGAACTTTTTTGGGCAAAAGTACCTTAACGTTGTACTTACCCGAAATGTTATTAAATAATCAAATTCGTAAGCGCATTGATCGCTCCGAAATTGATGATATTAAAATCAAGTGCGGCAATGACAGTTTCCAAGTCGAGATCGATGGGCATTATCATCGCTTCATGTATCGTTTGAGTTTAGATTTTAAAGTATTGGAATGTCGTATTGGGCAGGAAAAATTCTTACGCCTACGTCAAATGGATGAAAGTCTTGATGTTCAGATTCGACATGGCGGTACCTTGTCAAATTGGGCTGTGCGCCGTATTGGTCGAGTTGGTTTCGAAGTGGTAAATATGTTGCCTATTCCATCACTCATTAATCATTTGATTGGTGATATTCCCGGAATCCAACGCGATGGGCATCGCATGTGGTTTATTGACCTAGAGCAAGCAGGATTTATTGACTTTATTAACAACCGTTCATGGATGGTTGAAAAGCTTTTAAGTTTGACTGATTTTAGTATTTTACCAGGCTTGAATATTTTGAGAGAAAGTCGCGAGCTTGTGCAGCAGCTCGTAGATCAGTTTGAAATTAGAGGACTACGAGTGCAGTCAGGTCGCCTTGAAGTACAAGTAGGAATTGCGGGTTGATAGAGCATATGAAAAGCTAATCATTGATTTGCTTTTTATTTTTTTAGGCAAGAAAAAAGCCACTGACGTTATGCAGTGGCTTTTTAGAATTTGGCGTCCCTACGGGGATTCGAACCCCGGTTACCGCCGTGAAAGGGCGATGTCCTAGGCCTCTAGACGATAGGGACTTATATGAGGCATACATCTGAAAAAATATTGGCGTCCCTACGGGGATTCGAACCCCGGTTACCGCCGTGAAAGGGCGATGTCCTAGGCCTCTAGACGATAGGGACTTATATGAGGCATACATCTGAAAAAATATTGGCGTCCCTACGGGGATTCGAACCCCGGTTACCGCCGTGAAAGGGCGATGTCCTAGGCCTCTAGACGATAGGGACTTATATGAGGCATACATCTGAAAAAATATTGGCGTCCCTACGGGGATTCGAACCCCGGTTACCGCCGTGAAAGGGCGATGTCCTAGGCCTCTAGACGATAGGGACGTTTCAGAGGTGGGCGTATATTAGGTCGATTTAATAAAAGTGTCAAATAGTTTTCTGAAGAAATATTAAAAAAAACAGTCAAGCGATTAAAAATAACTCAAATTGTAGAAAATATATACATTTAGCCTTCATTTTTCTGAAAAGGCTCAATAATTGCCTTTATGACCGACGGATGTTGTAGATACCCTAAAATCTCATGAGGTTGGTTGGCGAAAGTATAAATTTTCTGATTAATAATGGCAGGTTCAAAATTAAATGGGGCTTCGCACAATGGAAATGCGGTCAAAAAATCATCTTGAGAGTAAAAATTAAACCAATCACCGTAAATACATGGCGGTCTAGAAATTGGACTCGGGAGCTTACTTTGAATCACGCGAAAAGATAAAGGGGAAGCTAGGGTGATAAAACGCTTAACTGAGAATTGATAAGATGGATCTGATAATAATTGGAAAGCGATAACTGAACCAAGAGAGTGTCCGACCACAATATAATCTTCGTCTTCTCGCATTTTCTTTAAAATTCTTTGATGTACTTCCTCCATAAACTCTGGGTTAGATAGATACATATAGGTTTCGATGAGGAATTGTTGAATCAAACTTTCATGCAGTTTAGGAAAGTTATTTAATAAAACAACTAGTTCTTTCAGTACACGATCTTTAACTAATTGAGAAGTGAGATAAAGCCGTTCTGAGAAGCTTTTATCAGCTTGATCGGTTGAGGGACGTAACAATGGAACAAATGGAGTGTGCTCTCTAGTCGGAGGATTACTTGGGTGTAAGTTAATAGGGAAATAATTATTAAAAAATGACTTAGGTAACAAAGTGTTAAGATCTAATTGGTTACTTAACTGGTATTTGGTCATTAAGTCGCCATAAAATGGCATGTGGATATGAAGATCCCGGACATTAACTCTGCAAGGCATTTGTTTTAAGCCCAGCTTAAACACTTTTAACCAATGCTCTTTCAAGCGATGTGCTGTGTAGTTTTGTTGATTCATCCCATGGATAAATATAATTTTCATTCTATACAAGATTTTGTTTTTAATATAAATTTTAATCTACAACGGTATGTTATTTAAAACCAGTATATAGGCAAAAAAAAGTGTAGCTTTTTGCTACACTTTAATTGAATAACGACGCGTTTAGCCTTTATTGCGATAAAAAATAAAATAACTGACATAACATAAAGCTGTAAAAATAAGACAGCCTACAAAACCAGCGCGCATTTCAGGGTCTGCTGCCATACTCAAGCAAGTAATAAAACAGAAAACAAAACCTAAAATTGGCACAATAGGGAATAAAGGCGCAGCATATTGTAAGTCTTTAACTGTATGTCCTGATCTATACCATTGGCGGCGGAAATTGAACTGACTTAAACAAATGCTCATCCATACAATGACCATGGTAAAAGCCGCTACACCAAGCAGATTCTTAAAAATAGTCTCGGGTGCAAATTGCTCTGATAACAAACCTGGAATTGCACCGAACATAGTTACAACTAGAGCTACGATTGGTGTTCCACTTTTTGATAAAGTCGCAAACACACTAGGTAGTAATTTTTGTTCTGACAGAGACCACATCATACGTGAAGCTGCATATAGGCCAGAATTGGCTGCTGAAAGCAGAGCTGTGATGATTACAAACCTAATAATGTCATCCGCATATGGAATGCCAATATAATTAAATACCGTCACAAAAGGACTGCTACTTACACCGTCACCGCCTAAACCCGCAAGTTGGAAAGGAAGTAAAGCGCTAATAACAATGATGGTACCCACAAAGAAAATAAGGAGGCGCCAGATCGCGGCATTAATCGCTTTTGGTACATTCTGAGCCGGATCTTTTGTTTCGCCAGCTGCTACACCAATTAATTCGGTTCCTGAGAAAGCAAAGTTAACAATTAACATGGTCGTAAAAATAGGAATTAAACCATGAGGGAACCAGCCTTGAGCCGTAAGATTGCTAAAGAGTGGAGCAGTCTGGGCACCATGGAATGGAATTAAACCAAAAATTGCTAATAGGCCGAGCACAATAAAGGCAATCACGGTAACGACTTTAACAAGAGCCAGCCAAAACTCAGATTCAGCAAAAATACGAGTTGAACTAATATTTAAGCCAAAAATAGTAACTGCAAAAATAATTGTCCAAATCCACATAGAAATCTGTGGAAACCATTCTTGCATGAGTAGAGCTGCGGCAGTGAATTCAGTTCCAAGCGTTGCAGTCCAGGTGAGCCAGTACATCCAAGAAATCATATAGCCAGTACTTGGACTGATATATTTTTTGGCATAGGCACCAAAAGAACCTGAAACAGGCATGTGTACAGCGAGTTCTCCTAGGCAGAGCATGACCATGTAAGCGAGCGCGCCACCAAGAATATAGGCAATAATTGCGCCAATAGCTCCAGTTTGTGAAATGACTTCCCCTGAACCTAAAAATAGACCAGTTCCGATCGCTCCGCCCAGTGATAGCATCACAAGATGGCGCGTACTCATGGCTCTTTTTAAAGGTGCAGTACTGTTCTGATGCTGATGAGCATCTAGTTGATTGTCAGATGGCTGCATATTACACATTGAGAGAATTAAGAAAGACGCTATTTTAGATAAAATAGACAAATGTGCAATCTAGAAAGAGATAAAGAATAAACAGTAAGGTGACGATAGAGTCTTTTTATAATTTTTAAAGCAGAATATGGCGTCCCTACGGGGATTCGAACCCCGGTTACCGCCGTGAAAGGGCGATGTCCTAGGCCTCTAGACGATAGGGACTTGATGAGGCAAACACAAAGGAGCGTGGTGGAGTCAAGCGGGATCGAACCGCTGACCTCTACAATGCCATTGTAGCGCTCTACCAACTGAGCTATGACCCCAGTTTGTGTGAGCGCAATCTTAGGGTGAATGCGCTCATACGTCAACAAAAAAATGAATTAAACTTCGCTAGTTGCGTCATTTTTCGGCAATTTTAAGCTCTCATTGAGTTTTTCCCAATTTTTAACTTCTTTCTTGCTTGGTCCGCCCACAATTTCTAAGGCATGACGTAAGCGAGCGAAAGTTAAATCAGGTCCAAGCGTAACCATTGATTGCATCACTGGTGTTGAGCTCGTTGAACCGGCAATTGCGATAAAGAACGCTGGCATGAAATCACGTAGTTTAATGCCCATCTGATTCGCAAGATCCATTAGGGTTTGGCTAACGGTGTCATTATTCCAAGTAAACTGACCTTCAAGACGCCAAATTGCAAATTGTAAACTTTGACGAACTTGCTCTTGAGTCAATTTTTTACTTTCAAACATTTCAGCAGTAATTTGTGGCATATGGTTAAAATAGAAACCAGCCCAATTTACAGCTTCTGAAAGTAAGTTAATACGTGGTTGAATAGCGGCAGCAATGTCTTCTAAAGTGCTGCGATCACTCTTCCATGTTAATAAACGGTCTAATAATTGACCTGGAGTTAACCCTTTGATCCACTGACCGTTGAGCCAGTTGAGTTTCTCAACATCAAAAATTGGTCCGCCTAGTGATACACGTTGAATGTCAAAGTTATCCATCATGTCTTGTAATGTGAAAACTTCTCTTTCATCTGGCATTGACCAACCCATACGGCCTAAATAGTTGAGTAAGGCTTCTGGTAATACACCGATATCGCGGTAGTAGTTAATTGATGTTGGGTTTTTGCGTTTAGATAATTTTGATTTATCAGGGTTACGCAACAGTGGCATATGGCAAAGTGTTGGCATTTCCCAACCAAAATATTGGTAAAGCAACTGATGCTTAGGTGCAGAAGGAAGCCATTCTTCACCACGCAATACATGAGTGATTTCCATTAAATGGTCATCAACAACGTTAGCTAAATGGTAAGTTGGTAAACCATCTGTTTTAAGAAGGACTTGCATATCGACTTGAGCCCAAGGAATTTCAACTTCTCCACGTAGCAAGTCGTTAAATTTACAAACACCTTCTTCAGGCACTTTCATACGAATGACATGAGGTTCACCCGCTTCAAGACGTCGAGTCACTTCTTCTTGAGAAAGTTTTAAACCGCGGCCGTCATATTTTGGTGTCTCGCCACGTGCTTGTTGTTCAGCACGCATTTGGTCAAGTTCTTCTGCGGTTGCGAAACAGTAAAAAGCATGACCTTTTTCAACAAGTTCTAATGCGTATTGCTTATAAATTCCCATACGTTCAGATTGGCGATATGGTGCATGTGGGCCACCTACATCTGGACCTTCAGACCAATTCAAACCTAACCAACGTAATGAATCCAAAATCATTTTTTCAGACTCTGGTGTAGAACGAAGTTGGTCTGTATCTTCAATCCTTAAAATAAATTCTCCGCCATGTTGTTTCGCGAAACACATGTTAAATAAAGCAATGTAGGCTGTGCCCACATGAGGAAAACCAGTAGGGGAAGGTGCAATACGAGTACGAACTTTCATAGATAATGGGTCAGAATAAAAATTGAAACTATTATAACGAAAAAGCCCAGTATTCTGACGTTTTATTTAACGTCAGTCTGGGCTAAAACTGAAACGTAGAGGGGGTGTTTCAGATTTTAAGAAGCATGGGGCTGAAAGATTGCCTGAACAAAACGTGAAAAACGTTCGTGTTGTGCAGCAAGAAAATTTTGAGTTGGTGTAACGCGAATCGTATTTAGAACTTTAAGCTCATCATTTGTAGAAGGTAACACAATAGGGTTACGTTTCTGCTGATCTAAAGCTTTTTCAATAAGCGAAGTCTGTTTCTCTGAACCAGTTTTGCTTGGAGTATCTTTAAGTACTGCTGCTGCAGAAAACTGTGATGCCAAACTCAGCACCAAACTTAAGCTTAAAGCTTTTCCATAATGAATTTTCATTGTTAATCATCCCCTCTGTTCATTACATTTCATCTATTTTTTGAGTTTAACAAAATGTAAAATTACGGTAATGCTACGATTTAAACATAAATATTAATAAAAAAGTGGAACTGTGTCACACTTTTTACAAAATTTACCTATATTTTAAATTGGTCGACTCAAATGTAGACCATATGTATCCTTTACGCTTCATTATTTAACAAATTAATGTGTAGATAAAGTGAAGGCCCTAAATAAGTTGTAAGAATAATTACAAAATTTTTCAAAAATGAAATAACTTCGACATTCTAAGCTATATATCTAAAAAAGATTAATAAAAAAGATATAAATATAAGTAATTGATTGTAAAAAATAAAATTAAAAATATAGTTAAACTAAAACGAATGATGGATTTTGTAAATGAAAAAAATATCAATAATAGCGGTCGCTTTATATGTGGGAATAGCGACAACAGCGGTTCAAGCAGCGACCTCTTTTTTAAATGTTTCTTATGATCCGACTCGAGAGTTCTATCAAGAATATAACCAAGCATTTGGTAAATTTTGGAAACAGCGAACAGGGCAAGACGTTGAATTCAAACAGTCACATGGTGGATCTGGCAAACAAGCCCGCGCGGTAGCCACAGGACTTGAAGCTGATGTAGTAACGTTAGCATTAGCGAATGATATTGATGAGATTGTGAAAGCTGGGTTTATTCAGCCGAACTGGCAAAAAGAATTCCCAAATAATTCTGCCCCCTATACGTCAACTGTCGTGTTTCTAGTACGAAAAGGTAACCCGAAAAATATACGCGACTGGAATGATTTAACAAAACCAGGTGTGGAAATTATCACTCCTAACCCTAAAACGGGTGGTGCACCGCGTTGGATTTATCTCTCTGCATGGGGTTATGCTTTAAAACAGCCGGGTGGAAATGATGCTAAAGCTCGGGAGTTGGTGAAAAAGCTTTATCACAATGTGAAAGTTCTAGATTCTGGAGCTCGTGGTTCACTTACGACATTTGCTGAACGTGGCATTGGTGATGTTTTGTTGTCTTGGGAAAATGAAGCTTTGTTGGCGACGAAAGGACTTGATAAAGATAAATATCAAATTGTTTATCCATCAATTTCAATTTTGGCTGAACCATCTGTCGCGATTGTAGATAAAACCGTAGATAAAGATGGAAACCGAACCTTGGCAAAAGGTTATCTGAACTTTTTATATTCACCTTTAGGCCAAGAATTGGCTGCTAAACATTATTTCCGACCGCGTAATGCTCAAGTGGCTGCGAAATATGCAGCGCAATTCCCAAAAATTAAATTATTTACCATTAATGATGTGTTCGGTGGTTGGGCTAAGGCTCAGAAAACTCACTTTGCAAACGGTGCTATTTTTGATCAAATTTATGATGGCAAGCAGTAAATAAAATGATCTAAAAACAATTGTCCAAAAAGAAAACTTAGAAGTTAAATATTCATAAAGAAAGCAAGCAAACTTAAAAAAGTAAGCTTGCTTTCTTTTTTTGCTTAAAAAATGCTAACAAAACGGTTTTATCTATGAAAAATTAATATTTTCCTACAAAAAGCCGTTTGGCGTTGGTCATAAACAAGGTGATAATGTGCAGTTACATTTTTACGCAATGATTTAACACCTATGTCGCATATTTCTGTCTTACTTTTTGAGACCGTTGAGAGCTTATTGGCAGATCGCACAACAGGGGTGTATATCGATGCAACCTTCGGACGAGGTGGGCATACACGTTTATTGCTCTCGAAACTTGATGAAAATGCACGAGTATATGCATTTGATAAAGACCCTCAAGCTTTGGAAGTTGCAGCTGCTTTGGCACAAGAAGACCCGAGATTTACCATTATTCATGCCAGTTTTGCTGATATTAAAGAAAAAATGCAGGAAATTGGTGTGATGAGTGTTGATGGCATTATGGCTGACTTAGGGGTGTCATCTCCTCAACTCGACCAAGCTGAGCGTGGTTTCAGTTTTATGCAGGATGGTCCTCTAGACATGCGAATGGATAATTCTAAGGGATTAACCGCAGCTGAGTGGTTACTTGAAATTGAAGAAGAACAATTAGCAAATATTATTTATCAATATGGCGAAGAACGTTATAGTCGACGTATTGCAAAAGCGATTAAACAAGCTGGAAAACTAGATACAACAGCCCAATTGGCAGAACTTGTTAAAACAGCTCATCCAAAATGGGAAAAACATAAGCATCCAGCAACACGTACATTTCAGGCAATTCGTATTGCTATTAATAAAGAACTAGATGATATTGAAGTATTTTTACCACAAGCTGTAGACTTACTAAAACCAAAAGGGCGTTTGTCTGTGATTAGCTTTCATTCTCTTGAAGATCGTTTAATCAAACAATTTATTCAAAAAGAATCGACTTTGGCAGAAGATATTGGCTGGGGAATGCCTCAGCAACAGGTAGATACAAGAAGGTTAAAGAAAATTTCACGGGTTCGTGCGAGTGGAGAAGAAGTAAAAGCGAACCCACGTTCACGTAGTGCATGGCTTCGGGTTGCTGAACGCTTGGAACAAAAAGGCGCGTAATGAAAAGCAGTGATGAAATTGAAACCACCGAAAATAAAGTGGTGAAAAAAGTTGTGGCATACACCGTATTAGTGGCGCTTGTTTTTATCAGTGCCATGATGGTGGTATTTCAAGTATTTGAATATCGTCATGATTATAGAGAGCTTAGCTCTTATATGCGTGAACGTGATGATCTCAATGCTGAATGGGGGCGTTTGCTTATTGAGCAACAAACCTTCGGTGCAACAGCACAGATTGGTACGCGTGCTGTAACTCAACTACGCATGTTTTCGCCACCTGCTGCAGAAACGGTGGTAATTTCTTTACCGATGACCTCAGAGCAAAATAAGTAAGGCCTTGCTGTATGGTAGATAAGCGAACAAAGCAAACACGGAAAAAACAGCAGTCTATTTCGGGAAAACCAACTCTTGCCTTCGATATGTGGCGGTTTTATCTGCTATGGGCAACAGTACTGCTCTGTTTTGTTGTATTAATTGCACGTGCATTTTATGTGCAAGTGATTAATAAAGACTTTTTACAAAACAAGGCCAATGCCAATATTTTGCGTACGGAACGTATTGAGGCAATGCGTGGGGTTATTAGCGACCGTCATGGTGTGCCTTTGGCCATTAGTACGCCTATTATGAAAATTGTCATTGATCCACGTGATTACTTTGATACCAAGCATTTATATGACGAAATTACAGCGGAATTAAAAAAAGATCCAAATAATCGTAAGTTAAAACGACAATTACCAGATAAAAACCTAAACCTTGATGAGTTAGCGGATGTGGTTGGTTTAGATCGTGCAGATCTAAAAAAACAGATGAATGCGCGTCCACGTTCTCGTTATTTGGTTTTGAAAAAAGAAGTGCCGCCACAGCAGGCAGATCTCATTACAAAGGGTAACTTCCAAGGCGTTTATGCTGAGAAAACATATAAACGTTATTATCCTCAACCGCAGCCAAATGCTCAGATTATTGGTTTAACCAATAGTGAAGGCCAAGGGATTGAAGGCTTGGAAATGCAGTTGAATAAACAACTGTCTGGGATAGATGGCGAACAAAAAATTATTCGTGATAAACGTGGTAACCGCTTAAAAGTTTCTGAGGTTATTCGTGAAGGTGAGCCAGGCGAAAACATCACTTTAAGTATCGACTCTCGTTTGCAATATATTATGTATCGTGAGTTGACTGCTGCTGGTGTTGCAAATAACGCCCGTTCGGCGACAGCAATTGCTGTAGATGTTAAAACAGGCGAAATTCTGGCTATGACCAGTTGGCCATCTTATAACCCGAATGATAAAAACGGTTTATCTAATAAAGATGCCATGCGTAACCGCGGTGCGATTGATATGTTCGAGCCGGGTTCTACTATGAAGCCTTTTACAGTTTCTGCTGCACTCGAAACTGGACAATATACCCCAAATACGATTGTCAACACTTCGCCAGGTTCAATGCGTTTAGGCTGGCATACTATTCGTGATACGCATAACTATGGTGCTTTGACTGTCAGTGGCGTAATTATTAAGTCATCAAACGTGGGTTCGGCAAAAATTGCGTTGTCACTTCCTAAAGAAACGTTACCAAGCTTCTTTAATCGTGCTGGCTTTGGTAAACGTTCTGCTGTGAAGTTCCCCGGTGAAAGCTCTGGTTTAGTACTTCCTGTAAGCAAATTAAACTCTTCCCAAATTGGTACCATGGCTTATGGTTATGGTCTAAATGCAACTATTCTTCAGTTGGCGCAAGGCTATGCAATGCTTGCAAACCATGGGGTGAAAATGCCTCTAAGTTTGCATAAGCTCGATCAAGCACCTAAAGGTGAGCAAGTTCTTGCTCCAAAAATTGCTGATCAGGTTTTGCTTATGCTAGAACAGGTGACGATGCCGGGCGGTACTGCAAAGCAAGCTAATATTCCGGGTTATCGCGTTGGTGGTAAAACAGGTACAGCTCATAAACTTCGTGCAGACCGTAAAGGTTATTCAAATAATGAATACCGTGCTTTATTTGCAGGCGTAGCTCCGATTAGTGATCCTCGTTTAGCGGTTATCGTAGTTGTTGAAAATCCACAAGGTCGTTATTACGGTGGTTTGGTTGCGGCCCCTGTTTTCGCACGCATTATGCAAGAATCATTGCGCTTAATGAATGTGCCGCTTGATAAGCCCCTTGATACTCCAGAAAATCCTATTCGCAGGTAAGCTATGTCTGTTTCTTTCCAAGAAATTAATCCAGTCGAGATCGATGCACAGTGGTCTAAACAGCCTTTTCAAGGCTTTAGTTTAGATAGCCGTAAGGTTGTGTCAGGCCAGATCTTTATCGCTTTGACCAGTTATAGCCAACCTGAAAAAACACGCGCTTTTGCTGAGTCAGCTTTAGCTAATGGTGCACTTGCCATTATTAGCGAAACTGAGTTGGGCGTAGCAAATGAGTGGGTGTGTTCTGATGTGCGTCAACGTATGGGTGAGTGGCAAGAACGTTATTTACAGCGTATAGATCCCGTAGTACCAGTGCGTATTATTGCAGTGACTGGTACAAATGGTAAAACCACAATTTCGCGTCTAGTGGCTGAATTAATTAGCTCTCAACAACAGCGCTGTGCTGTTATGGGCACTACAGGCAATGGTATTTTACCAGACTTAACACCATCAACTCACACTACGCTTGATGCTTTACAACTGCAAAATGCATTGCATGATTATGCAAAACAAGGCGCGACTTTTGCTTCTTTAGAGGCAAGTTCACATGGTTTGGAACAAGGTCGTTTAAATGGTTGTGCGATTGAGATTGCTGTTTATAGCAATTTGAGTCGTGACCATCTGGATTACCACGGCACTTTAGAGGCTTATGCAGAAGCGAAGGCTCTTTTATTCCGTTTTAGCTCTTTAAAAGTAGCCGTTATTAATTTAGATGATGAGCATGCAGCTCTCATGATTAATGCAGCAAAGCAAAATCCTGCTCAACCGAAAATTTTAACGTATTCACTTACTCAAAATACTGCTGATTATTATATTACTGACCTGAGTTACAGTTTAGCGGGGGCGACATTTAATTTAGTGAGCCCGCAAGGTTCTTTTGCTGTGCAAAGTCCATTGTTAGGGCATTTTAATGTCGAAAACTTGGTTGCAGCTCTTATTGCTACTGAGCAAGCAGGTTTTGATTTAAAAGCGCTAGTAGCTTTCGTTCCTGAGCTGATTGGTGCTCCAGGTCGAATGCAAGTTATTCGTGATGGTGAGCGTTTATTTGTTGTTGATTATGCGCATACACCAGATGCATTAATTCAAGTGCTTAAAACATTAAAACGTCATGTTTCGAATCAACTTTGGGCTGTATTTGGGTGTGGCGGGGACCGTGATCGCGGTAAGCGCCCATTAATGACTCAAGCAGCTTTAGACGGCGCAAATCCAGTTATTTTGACGTCGGATAACCCAAGAACAGAAGACCCTGAACAAATTTTTGCTGACATGAAGCAAGGAATCGATTTTTCAGGGCACCGTATGCATGAAATTCATGACCGCCGTGAAGCAATTAAATTTGTTGCACAGCAGGCTCAGGCTGGTGATATTGTTGTAATTGCCGGTAAAGGACATGAAAATTATCAAGAAATTAATGGCGTACGTCACTGGTTTGATGATGTTGTTGAAGTGCGTTCTGCGATTGATGCACAACATCACACTGTAGACGCTGCTTACCCTGCACAATAGGACAAATTATGCATACTTCAACCACCAGTACCGTGCCTTTGGAACCGTGGACAGCTCAACAATTACAACAGGCAACACAGGGCTACTGGCATAAAGACCAAATCCCTCAAACTGAAATTAAACGTATTTTGACGGACTCTCGTCATGCGGAAACTGGGGATGCCTTTTTAGCACTAAAAGGTGAGCGTTTCGATGCGCATGATTTCGTTGCGCAAGTTGCTGCAAATGGTTGTCAAATAGCTATTGTTGAACGTCCGCTAGATGTAGATATTGCGCAACTCGTTGTTGCCGATACCCGATTGGCTTTAGGGCAACTCGGCGCTTATCGCCGTGAGCAAAACTCACAATTAAAGGTGATTGCCTTAACGGGAAGTAGTGGTAAAACTACAACCAAAGAAATGCTGGGAAGTATATTGTCGCGCTTAGCGCCGACACTAATCACCCGAGGGAATTTAAATAATGACCTTGGTGTACCAATGATGTTGCTAGAGCTTCGCAAGGAACATCAATATGCGGTGATGGAGTTGGGTGCAAGCCATCAAGGCGAGATTGATTACACATCAAAACTCGTTCAGCCTCATGTTGCGGGCATATTAAATATTGGTACAGCTCATTTAGGCGAATTTGGTGGCCGTGAAGGTATTTGCCGCGCAAAATCAGAAATTTATCGTCATATTTTACCAAATGGTGTTGCAATTGTGCCGCAACAAGATGACTTCACTGCCGAGATTCTTGATGCTGCGAAAGTTCATCGTATTTCTACATTTGGTGTAGGAGGCGATATCTATGCAACAGATGTGGAGTTACTGCCTCAATCAACGAATTTTATCCTTCATACACCACAAGGTAGCAGTGCAGTTAAGCTTCCTTTTGCGGGTGAGCATAATGTTCAAAATGCGACCGCAGCTGTAGCTTTTGCTTTGGCAATTGGTATTGGACTAGAAGATATTGTCCAAGGTTTAGAGCTAGCTCAGGGAGCCAAAGGTCGTCTTAACTTTATTCAAAAGTCACCTTACTTATTTATTGATGATACCTACAATGCCAATCCGACTTCTATGCGTGCTGCTGCACAAGTGTTGTTGCAGCAACAAGGCGTAAAAGTGATGGTCATGGGGGATATTGGTGAGTTAGGTGATAGCAGTTGGCAAGAGCATTATGATTTAGGTCGTGATCTTGCCGAACTTCCTTTAGATCATATTATTGCAGTTGGACAGTTCGCTCCAGCTGCTCTCGAGGGTGCAGACTCTCATTCTAATAAAGTGAAAGCATTTCAGACACAAGCTGAGGCGCTTCCATTTTTAATCAATCTAATCCAAACACATCAACCCCAGTCCATGAGTTTCCTGTTTAAAGGTTCTCGCTTTACTCATATGGAAACGTTGATGGCTGATTTGATGGAGAAACTTTAAATGCTGTTATGGTTGTTTGAACAACTTGCGGGCTATCACAGCTCGTTTCAGGTCGTTCGTTATTTAACATTACGTTCTTTACTCAGTGTATTAACTTCACTGACCATTGGTCTGGTCCTTGGACCGATCATGATTCGTAAATTACAAGCGTTAAAATACGGTCAGGCAGTAAGTTCGTTTGCTCCTGAAAATCATGCTAAAAAAATGGGTACACCAACGATGGGCGGAATTTTAATTCTGCTTTCAATTGGTATTAGTACTTTACTATGGGCTGATTTATCTAACCCCTATGTCTGGATTGTGCTTGGTGTAATGGTTGTATTCGGTGCTGTAGGCTGGGCAGATGACTGGATTAAAATTCGCTATAAAGACAATGCAGGTTTACCTGCACGTAAGAAGTTTTTCTGGACTTCTGTTGCATCGCTGGGTGCTGGTATTGCGTTATATTTAATCGCAACTCAACAGTCCAATGCAGAACATACCGCAAACATGTTGGATTTATTGATTCCATTCTTTAAGAATCTTTCAATTCCACTCTCAATTGTTCCTTTAGGTCTGGCATTTATTGTATTTACCTATCTAGTGATTAATGGTGCTTCTAACGCTGTTAACTTAACAGATGGTTTAGATGGCTTGGCAATCATGCCGGTTGTCATGGTAGCTACAGGCTTAGGCGTATTTGCTTACTTGTCTGGTGACATTCGTTTCGCTAACTACTTACATATTCCATATGTGAAATATACATCTGAACTCGTAGTAATCTGTTCTGCCATGATTGGTGCTGGTTTGGCATTCCTTTGGTATAACGCGCATCCTGCTCAAGTATTTATGGGGGATGTCGGTGCTTTAGCTTTAGGTGCGATGCTTGGAACAATTGCAGTTATGGTTCGTCAAGAAATCGTATTTGCAATTATGGGTGGTGTATTTGTAATGGAGGCAGTATCTGTATTCTTACAAATCGGCTCCTTGCGTATGCGTAATAAACGTGTGTTCTTAATGGCACCGCTGCATCATCACTATGAAAAGCAGGGCTGGAAAGAAACGCAAGTTGTGATCCGTTTTTGGATTATTACAATTATATTAGTAGTTTTAGGTCTAATGACTTTAAAATTGCGATAGATCTTATTTTAGTGTCAATATAAAGCCAGTTCTACTGGCTTTTTTTATTGGAGAGGTGAATGACAAAAGTTGCTGGTCTAGACCAATTATCTGTGATTAATCAAAAAGTAGTTGGAGAGGGCGAAGTATTACCTCAAGTTGTACTTAAAGATGGAAGTCAGGTGCAAACAGGAACTGTAGCGACAATGCTGCACAATATTGAATTATATAATGCTGGGCAAAGAGGGCAAATTGAGGAAGAGTTAAAGATCGCAATTCCAACTTTAGTCAAGGTAGGTCTGTTTGATTTGTTTCAGGTAGATGAATGGATTAATGGTACAAATGCAGGTCGCACCTTTGTTGGACTACACGCAAAGACTTATTTACAACAAAAAGAACAAGAGAATAATTAAAAGTGGCTAAGCAAGTTTTAATGTGTCCTGTGTGTCGTCAGTCCCTGAATTTAACTGAACGAACTTGGCGATGTGAGCAAGGACATAGTTATGATGTAGCTAAACAAGGCTATGTCAATTTACATGTGGTGCAACATAAACATAGTAAAAACCCAGGGGATACGCCCGAGTCAGTCGATGCGCGACGAGCTTTTTTGCAAGGTGGTTATTATCAGCCATTACAGCAAGCTGTAGTCGCTTTATTAAAGCAACTAGATGTAAAAGCAATACTCGATATCGGATGTGGTGAGGGCTACTATACAAGTGCTATGCAGCAAGTTGTTGAACAGTGTGTTGGTGTTGATATTGCAAAAAACGCGGTACAACGTGCGGCAAAGCTCAACACTGAAGTAACTTGGGTGGTGGGAACAGGAGCAACTTTACCTGTATTGGATAGGAGTATGGATGCTTGCACCAGTTTATTTAGCCCAATTCCGCAAGCAGAAATTGCGCGTGTCTTAAAAGATGAGGGTCATTTAATTGTTGTTACGCCTGCTTCTGAACATTTGTATGCCATGCGTGAGGCTTTATTTGAGCAAGTTAATCCTCACACACCAGAAAAGTTTGTAGAGCAACTACAAGATTTGTTTGAATTAAAGCAAGAGCAAATTATTGATGCGCCTTTTGTGCTCGATCAACAAGCCCTAAAAAATCTGATTGCTATGACACCTTATGCTTATAAAGCCTCTCCTGAGCGCCGTTCGCAGTTAGAGCAGCAGTCACAATTAGAAATAACAGCATCTTTTCAAATTTATGTCTTTCAGAAGCGCAATAAAAAAGCCATCTAACGATGGCTTTTTCTATTATTCAATCTGATTAATCAAATTTTCTAATTCATCTTTTTCTCGCTTAGGAGCGGACTCCTGTGAAGGTCTCATGGCAGGAGGCGCAGCTTTTGACGGAATAACAATTTCTTCACCTGGTAAATCGGAAAAGTCATTGTCATTGCTTAATTTTGGTTGTGGCGGTGCTGGTCGATAGAGCGGACGTGCTAGTGGCGGAGCCGCACGATAAGTTTTCTTATCGGCTACTTCTGTTACGGTTTCTTGTTGGTCACGTGAAATAGGACCTTTAGCATCTTTGTCTAAACGGACCCAAGCTGCTGGCGTACCTTGCAATGCTTGACCCATAAAGTTAATCCAGATCGGCAATGCAGCAATACCACCATATTCACGACGGCCAAGTGTAGTCGGTTGGTCAAATCCAACCCATGCTACAGTCACTAACTTGCCGTTGAAGCCTGCAAACCATGCATCTTTTGCATCATTTGTAGTACCTGTTTTACCACCTAAATCACTACGGCCAATTTTAAGTGCAGCACGACCTGTACCATGCTCAATTACATCACGTAAGATGTTCGCCATATCATAAGCAGAGCTTGACTTTAAAATACGTTGAGCTTGGCGATATTGACTGTTGTTTTTGTCAGTCTGTTTAAGATTAAGCTGCTTAGCTGCGTTTTCTTTCTGTTCTATGTCTTTATTCGTAACTTCAATGACTTCATCATCAGTCGTTGTAGGTTTTTGTTCATCACCAGTCGTGTCAGGTGCATTAATACATGGAATACATGCGTATTCTGGTTTGGCTTCATAAATGACTTTGCCGTAAGCATCTTCAATACGTTGAATGAAATGCGGTTGAACACGGTAGCCGCCGTTTGCAAACGTTGCATAACCAGTTGCCATTTGAATTGGTAATACTTGAGGAGTACCTAAGGCAATGGTGTAGTTACGAGGAATTTGATCTTCTTGTAAACCAAAATCCATAAATAATTGGCGAGTACGTTCAATCCCTACTGTTTGTAGAAGTCTTACTGATACGGTGTTACGAGACAAATATAAAGCACGACGTAATGGGATCATACCTAAGTAACGGCCATCAGAGTTTCGTGGTGTCCATTTGCCAATCGTAATTGGGCTATCATTCACCATGCTATACGGGGTCATACCTCTTTCTAATGCTAAAGCATAGAGGAATGGCTTGATTGTAGAACCCGGTTGACGCCAGCCTTGTAAGGCGCGGTTAAATTTTGATTGATAGAAGTTATAGCCGCCTACGATTGCTTCAATTGAACCATCATTAGGGTTAATTGCAATGAGTTGACCTTGAACTTTTGGAACCTGAACTAAAGACCATGCTGTTTTATTATCGTTTGGGCGTAAACGAACAATATCTTTAACTTTAACAATTTGGGACGCACGTGAAGGAGCGCCACCTACGCTATTTGCATTGCGATAGGGGCGTGCCCATGACATGCCGGACCACTGAACCGTAACGGTTGAGCCATCTTGCATTAATGCTTCAAAAGAGCTGCTATTTACCTTAGTAACTTGTGCAGGATAGGTGTTGGCATATGCTCTAAATTCAGTTAACGGTTTGTCATGTGCTTCTGCACCACGCCAGCCATGGCGACGGTCATAAGCTTCAAGGCCATCTTGCACAGCTTTTTCTGCAATCGCTTGGCGTTTAGCATTAATTGTTGTGTAGACTTTATAGCCAGAATCAATGGCTTGTTCACCAAAATGCTTTACAAGTTCTGAACGAACCATTTCCCCAGCATAGGGATGAATATTATTTAAATCCCGATTGGGCATATTTAAATTGATCGGCTCTGCAACTGCTTTTTGATATTCTGCTTGAGAAATATAACCCAGCTGTAACATACGGCCTAAAATCCAGTTGCGTCGTTCGAGTGCGCGCTCAGGATTAACTACAGGGTTATATTTAGAAGGTGCTTTTGGCAAACCTGCGATCATTGCCATTTGAGCAATGCTGAGCTCATTAATGCTTTTGTTATAATAAATTTTAGCTGCTGCCGCGATACCATACGCATTTTTCCCTAAGAAGATTTTATTCACATAGAGACTGAGAATTTCTTCTTTAGACAAATTTTGCTCAATTTTTCGAGCCAAAAAGATTTCGGTTATTTTACGTTTTAGAGTTCTTTCTGGACTCAAATAATAGTTCTTTGCAACTTGCATGGTGATCGTTGAACCACCAGTTTGCACATCTGAACCCGTCACACTTTCGCTCAAAGCACGACCTAAACCTTTAAAACTGATCCCGCTATGTTCAAAGAAAGAAGAGTCTTCTGCTGCTAAAAATGCATGAATAAAAGCAGGGGGAATTTGTTTGTATTCAACCGGAATAGAAAGCTTACCACCGTACTCGGCAATCAGTTGATTGTCTGAAGTGTAGACCTGTAATGGTTTTAAGAGGGGAGCTTTTTTTAGTGAACTCATTTCTGGAAGCGATGGGGCGATATAGAGATACATGCCATAAAAGCCCATCGGAAGTGAGACTAAGATAATAATAATGATCAAAAAAATTGGACGCACGAAGCCCAAACTGGATAGCTTTTTCATGATAAGTAAGCTTTAATAAGATCGAATACAAACTAATTGTGGTCAGTATAGCCTTTAGACATGCGGATTGTTAGATGAGATATTGTATCCGTGTAAAAATAAAGACCTAGATTATTGGTTTGTAATTTTTTTTGGGGATAAAAAAATAATAGGACAATAGTGTGCTCAGGTTATATCGTAAACCGAATAAGGGGTTAATGGGCGTCGATATTAGTTCGACTTCTGTTAAGTTGTTAGAGCTCTCTGTTAAGAACGGTAAATATTGGGTAGAAAGCTATGCTTTAACGCCTTTACCTGAGAACAGTGTAGTTGAAAAAAATATCTTGAATCCAGAAGCAGTTGCAGAAGCTTTGGAACGGGCGATGAATTTAGCAAATCCCCACACCACTAATGCTGCAATTGCTGTTCCAACATCGACGGTTATTCATAAAACTATCGAAATGGATGCAGATATGAACGATGATGAACGTGAAGTTCAGATTCGATTAGATGCGGAGCAATATATACCGTTCCCTTTAGATGAGGTGAGCCTTGATTTTGAGGTTTTACCAGATCGACTGCCGAATCCAAATCGTGTGAATGTACTTTTAGTCGCAACACGAACAGAAAATGTTGAAACACGCGTAGAAGTACTGGAACTGGTTGATTTAACGCCTAAGCTTGCTGATGTTGAAAGTTATGCTGTCGAACGTGCTTTTAGTGTGTTTGCTGATAGCTTACCCATGGGTGCAAATACCATTGGTATTTTAGATATTGGCCATACCATGACCACATTATCGGTTATGCAAAATGGCAAAATCATTTATACCCGTGAACAAGTCTTTGGCGGTAAACAGCTTACTTTGGAAATTCAAAGCCGTTACGGTTTGTCATTAGAAGAAGCGGGACGCGCTAAAAAAGAATGTTCTTTGCCAGATGATTATGACATCGAAATCTTAGAACCATTTTTAGATGCTGTAGTTCAGCAAGCTGCTAGATCTCTACAATTTTTCTTCTCTTCATCCCAATTCAATGAAATTGACCATATTTTGCTAGCGGGTGGCAATGCCAACATTCCAGGGCTTGCTAAATTGTTGCAGCAGAAACTCGGTTACCGAGTCACTATTGCCAATCCATTTTTACAAATGGGTTTCTCTCCTCAAGTCGACGTTCAAAAAATTGAAAATGATGCTTCTTCATTAATGGTGGCATGTGGCTTGGCTTTAAGGAGTTTTGATTAATGGCAACAATTAATTTACTCCCTTGGCGTGATGGGCTTAGGGAGCAGCGTAAAAAACAATTTATTATTTTATGTTTTGGGGTCGTTGTTTTGGGGATAACCACTGTATTTGCAGGGTGGTTTTATTTGAATCAAAAATTAAATGATCAAGAACAAGCAAATCAGCTCATTATCAGTACAAACCAGAATCTAGATCAACAACTTAAAACCTTAAATGGTTTGCAAGAACAGCGTGACGCAATTATTGAGCGCATGAAGCTCATTCAAGGTTTGCAAAGCCAACGTCCGGTCGTTGTGCGTTTGGTGGATGAATTAGTACGTGTGACTCCAGCAGCCATGTATTTGACTAAATTCAGCCGAACCGGAGATAAATTTACGATTGAAGGTAAAGCGGAAAGTCCAAATACAGTTGCAGAGTTATTACGTAATCTCGAAGCATCGCCATGGTATCGCAACGCTTTTATGAGTTCTTTCTTGGCAACCGAAGAGAAAAAAGATAAGGCTATCAGTTCTTTGCTTCCTAGAGTTGAAGATAGCTATGGCAGTTTTGTTGTTACTGTTGATGTAGGGGAAATGGGTGTGACTACAACAGATGATACCGCCAATACGTCTGTAGGTACGGATAAGGAGGCGGCAAAATGAGTCCTGATGAACTTCATGAGCTGTCTTTAGAACAAGCTCCATCTAAGAAAAAAAAGATCACCTTAGAAAAATTCCTTCAGCAATTTAACACGCTCGACATGAACAGTTATGGCAGCTGGCCATTATCTGTGAAAATTACGTGTTGGATTTTTATTTTCTTTGCTGTACTGGCTCTAGGGTATTTTGTTGCTATTCAACCAAAGCTACAAGCAATTGATAATGCTCAAGCACAAGAAAGTAATTTATTAAATGAGTTTCGAGAAAAAGACTCAAAATTACGCAACTTGCAGCAATACCAGCTTCAACTTCAAGAGATGCAAGCCAACTTCAATCAGCAGTTAGAACAATTGCCAAAAGAAACCGAAATTCCAAGTTTAGTTGAAGATATTAACTTAACGGGGGTGAATTCTGGTCTGAAGTTTAAAAATATCCGCTTAGAAGATGAAGTGAAGCAGGAAATTTTTATTGAACAGCCTATTACTATCGAAGCAACTGGGGATTATCACGCTTTCGGTGCTTTTGTTAGCAGTATTGCGGCATTACCACGTATTGTGACGATGCATGATTTTATTGTTGAAGCTGCTCCTGTTAAGGATGGTAAATCAGATATTCCTGTGCTTAATTATTCTATCAAAGCAAAAACTTATCGCTATATGGGTGCTGCAGAAAATCCTGAACATCAGGAAAAAAATGCTTCGGCTTCCTCGGTAGCACCTGATTCTTCTACTGCTAACATACAGCCGAAATAGGAGAATTACGATGAAACTTAAACAATTTTCTCTTTCTATTTTGGCATGTTTAGCTTTAGCTGGATGCGACTCTAGAATCGACGCCGTAAATCAGCAAATGGCCGATATACGTAATCAGCCACCACAAGCCATAGAACCCGCGCCTGTTTTTACGCCTGTGCCACAATTTAATTATGCAGCCCATCAGTTAAAGAGCCCATTTTTACCAAGCTCACTTGCTGCTGAGCTCAAAATTATGGCGGGGAAACGAGTATATCCGAATTTCTCACGAGCACCACAGCCACTCGAAAGCTATGCATTAGAGTCCTTAAATATGAAAGGAAGTATGCGTAACAGCCGCGGGCAAGTCATGGCTCTGATCCAAACACCTGATCAACAAATTGAGCGAGTGCAGGTAGGGAACTATATCGGGATGAATCAAGGTCGAATTACCCATATTGGTCCTACTCAGATTGATTTGGTGGAGATTGTCCCTGATGGGCGAGAAGGCTATGTGGAGAGACCAAGAACCTTAGTGTTAATTGGACCCGCACCCTAAAATTTAGGGAATAACAAAGAAAAAATTATTTTTAAAGATTATTTATTGGGGATGGTTAGACAATGAATCACGTATTCCGTCAGTTTTCTATGGGAGCTGTGGCGATTGCAATTATGCAGGTTGCGTCTGCACAGGTCAGCATGACTAATATTGTACCGACGCAAATAGCGGGTCAGGGAACAGAAATTCGAGTGATATTTAATGGCTTTCCACCGCAACCACAGGCATATCAGCTTGAGAATCCTTCACGTTTGATTTTAGACTTTAATAAAGCGCAGCAGAATTTAACACAGTCAAAAGTAGCGATTGGAACGAATGAAGCGAGTTCGGTCGATGTAAGCTCCGATGATCAGCGTTCACGTTTAACTGTTAATTTGAAAGAGGCAGGTGCTTTTACAACTCGTATTGAAGGCAACACTTTTATTTTAAAGATTAATTCTGCGCAGGTTGTAGCTAAACCTGTATCAGCAAGTGCAATGCAAATCCAAGGTGTTTCAAACATCGGCTTCCAACGCGGTAGTCAAGGGGAAGGTCTTATTGTTATTGACCTGTTGGGGAGTAATACCCCTGTTGATGTGCAACAACAAGGCAGCAAAGTTGTAGTAAAAACTTTGGGTTCTAAAATTCCTACTCATTTAGCTAAGCGCTTAAATGTAAATGATTTTGCAACGCCTGTTTCGACCATTGAATCTTATAATGATAAAGGCAACGGTGTTATTACGATTCAATCTACTGGTAGCTATGAATATATGGCTTATCAGGCGGAAAATAAATTAACCATCAGTCTCAAGCGTCCTCAAGATAAAATTGTAAACACTTCATCTAAACCATCTAATTATTCTGGTAATAAGCTTTCTCTTGATTTTCAAGATATTGAAGTTCGTCGCGTTTTACAATTACTTGCTGATTTTACTGGCATTAATATGGTTGCGGCTGACAGTGTGCAAGGTAACATCACTTTGCGTTTAAAAGATGTTCCATGGGATCAGGCACTTGATATTATTTTAAAAACTAAAAATTTAGATAAACGCAGAAATGGTAATGTAATTTGGATTGCTCCAGTTGCGGAACTGATCAAGGCAGAAGACGATGAGGCAAAAGCTTTAGCACAAACTATTAAATTAGCACCGATCCAAACAGATTATATTCGTTTGAATTATGCAAAAGCAGCAGATGTCCTTAAACTAATTGAAGAGACTCGTGATGGCAAGACAGCTGTCGCAAATCGTACAGCAGGTTCAGACTCTCTTGCTTTAGAAAGCTTATTAAGCTCAAGAGGTAGTGCTGTTGCCGATACGCGTACTAATACTTTGATTGTAAATGATACAGCCCAAAATATTGATAAAGTTCGTAAAATGATTGATTTGATTGATGTACAGATCAAACAAGTCATGGTGGAAGCTCGAATTGTAAGAGCTTCTACTTCTTTTACTAAAGAGCTCGGTGTTAAATGGGGAATATTATCGCAAGGGATTACCAACAATAATAATTTATTAGTTGGTGGTAGCGAAACGACCTTATGGAATTTACGAGAGCCCAAAAAGGATGAGACTACGGGTGGTTATAAATACACGATTGAACGTCCAGATAACTTAAATGTCGATTTGGGTGTAACCAATCCGGCTGGAAGTATTGCCTTTGGCTTGATTAGTATGTCTGATTTTATGCTTGATCTCGAACTTTCTGCATTACAAGCTGACGGTTATGGTGAGGTGATTTCTACACCTAAAGTGATGACCGCAGACAAACAACCTGCGAGAGTGGCAACAGGTCAACAAGTTCCTTATCAAACCACGACGAATTCTGCTGCGGGTGCCACAGCAAGTACATCATTTAAAGATGCACTATTAAGCCTAGATGTTACCCCGAGCATTACGCCTGACGGTAAAATTCAAATGAAATTGGATATTTCTAAGGATTCTGTAGCTGGCGAAGCACCTAATGGTGAATTAATTTTAAATAAAAATAATATTAATACCAATGTACTTGTTAATAATGGTGAGACAGTCATTTTAGGAGGGGTGTTTGAGCAGACTACTTCTAATTCACAAACCAAGGTTCCTTTCTTTGGAGACATTCCTGTAGTTGGGCGTTTATTTAGAAAAGATGTGAAATCTGATGATAAGCAAGAGTTACTGATTTTCGTTACGCCACGAATTGTTAATGACACTTTGGTGAGAAATCATTAATATATTTTTTAATGAAAGCAATTGAAATAGGTGGCGCCTTGCCAAGCAAAGCGTTTGAAACCCTGCCAAATATTTATTTGGTAGGGCCCATGGGGGCAGGAAAAACAACCGTTGGACGTCATTTAGCCGAACTATTAGGGCGTGAATTTTTAGATAGTGATCATGAAATTGAACGCAAAACAGGTGCCACTATTCCCTGGATTTTTGAGAAAGAAGGGGAGTTTGGATTTCGTACTCGTGAAACCGTAGTGTTAAATGAGTTGACTTCCCGTAAAGCCTTAGTGTTGGCGACAGGTGGAGGTGCAATTACTCAAGCACCCAACCGCGAATTTCTAAAGCAACGTGGTATTGTTGTTTATCTTTACACTCCTGTAGAACTACAATTACAACGAACTTACCGCGATAAAAATAGACCTCTATTACAAGTTGAAAACCCTGAACAAAAATTACGTGATTTGTTGAAAATACGTGATCCTTTATATCGTGAAGTTGCGCATTACACGATTGAAACCAATCAGGGTGCTGCTCGTGATCTTGCTCAAAAGATTTTGCAACTTATTTTGTCCAACCCGCTAAAATAGCCAAACTTACTTGTGGTTTTATAAACTCATGCAAACTTTACATGTTGAATTAGGCGAACGCCGTTATCCTATTTTTATTGGCAGTCAACTTGATCCTAAGCAGTTACTTGAGCCTTATATTCATGGTCAACAGGTCATGATCGTGAGTAATGAAACGGTCGCTCCTTTATATTTATCTCATTATCAAGAAGCTTTAAAAAGTTTGGGTAAAACTGTAGCGACTTGTATTTTGCCAGATGGTGAGAAATATAAAGATATTCAACATCTAAATTTAATTTTTGATGCTTTACTTGAAGCTGGTTTTAATCGTGATTGTACGGTTTTAGCTTTGGGTGGTGGTGTTATTGGGGATATGGCTGGTTTTGCGTCAGCATGTTTCCAACGTGGTGTTTATTTTGTTCAGGTTCCGACTACACTTCTTTCACAAGTAGACTCAAGCGTGGGTGGTAAAACGGGGATTAATCATCCTCTTGGTAAGAACATGTTGGGCGCATTTCAGCAACCTCAAGTTGTTTTGGCTGATATGGCTCAACTTGATACTTTACCAGATCGAGAGTTATCTGCTGGATTATCAGAAGTCATTAAATACGCCTTGTTGGGTGACGCTGATTTTCTTGTTTGGTTAGAGCGGAATATGGATGGGTTAATTGGGCGAGATGCTGAACTTTTAGCAGAAGCTGTTTATCGTTCATGTGCTCATAAAGCGCGTATTGTTGCTAACGATGAAAAAGAGCAAGGCGAACGAGCTTTACTCAACTTGGGTCATACTTTCGGTCATGCGATTGAATCTTACCTTGGCTATGGCACTTGGTTGCATGGTGAAGCAGTAGCGACAGGCATGGTGATGGCGGCTGATTTATCACAACGTTTAGGTTGGATTTCAAGCGATGATGTAGAGCGTACAAAAAAAATTATTCAACGCGCTAATTTGCCGATATCATGTCCAAAAATTCCATTGGATGAATTCCTTGGATATATGGCGCATGATAAAAAAGTTCTCAATGGTCAATTACGTTTAGTGTTGTTAAAACAACTTGGACAAGCAGTAATTACTAAAGACTTTGATGTTGAACTCATGAAACAAGCTATTTTGGCAAATCAACACGGATAATAAATTAAGGTAACACATGACTGTATCACGTACACTTTGGCAGAATGTTCAACAATATATCTGGTTGGTGGGTGGTATCGTCTGCTTGTTGCTCGCTTTTATTTTTTGGGTAATGACCGATAGTAAAAAGCTGGTTGAAGTTGAAAAATCAGCTGATTCAGATGCCCCAGTGCAAATTCAGCCAGAGAAGGTAGCAACAACGGCTAATTTAGGGGCTTTAGCTGATGAAGTTAGACCTCTTGATTTAACAACCCGTACGATTGCTTCTGGTCAGCATGAGGCAGAGTTCCGCGGTACAAAATTTATTAATGAAAACAAGAAACAATGGACGCTTGAGCTTTTCCGTGCGTCTGATGAAGATATTATTAAAAACTTTTTAAAAAATCGTCCAGAACGGAATAAATTTATCTACTTCCGTTTAAGCGGAGATAAACAATCTGAACAATATGTTTTGACATATGGTGTATTTAAACGTTCTGAAGATGCAATTCAGCAGTTAACCCAACTTAATCTTGATTTACCTGAATCAATTAAACCTCAACCGCAACAATTTTCGACCTATGCGCCATTAGTCAATGATTTAGGTGCGGATGAAATGAAAGGTGGTATTAGCCAAACTTATGAAGTGCGGTTACGTCCAGCTGCTCTGCCTAAAATTGATGAGTCCTTACTCATAGGAGGCGGTGTGGCTACTCAACCTAAAGTGGCGGCTCCCGCAACAAACTCTACAACTCGTACAACGATTATTCGTCGAGATGCTGAGGGGAATGTTGTGGATGTACATCAGTCTAATTCGGCAGTTGATGTGGCTAAAAAGGCTCAACAGAATCGTATAACAGAGCCTACAGTAAAAAATGCAACAAATGAGGGCACAAGAGGTAATTAATTATAAGGATGCATCGCACAAATATGGTGCAATAATAATGGTTATATATATTTTTTGATCACCTGTGGTGCATATTTAGTCATTTATTAAAATGATAACGCGAATAAAATCGATCTATTTTCAATAATTATAAATACTTAATTGCAAAAAATAACATTGGCATAGTTTTTGCTTTATTCTTGTGCTTATTAATGTGCTGTAAACTATTTTAGCGCTCTAAAGAGTAAATTCCATGCAGGATCGAGGGGTCGAACTGCTTTAAAAGAGTGCGAAATAAGTCAAAACATTTTTCTAGCAAAAACCAGTGTACGTAAAAATGGAACAGCGTATATTGGCTTATCAGCCCAAAAATTTTTTTTGTGAAACATTGAGCTAACTGTCGTCCGTAGGCACTATCGCAAAAAGAAGTTGTTTGTTTGACGCTCGAAAGAGCCTTATTGAAAGAAGGGTACGCTATGCACATGCCATCGCCTAATACTGTAGCTCCCGCTCAAGGTTTATATCAACCTGATGAGTTTAAGGATAACTGTGGTTTTGGACTGATTGCCCATATGAAGGGTGAATCAAGTCATCATCTAGTTGAAACCGCGATTCACAGTTTAAGTTGCATGACGCACCGTGGTGGTATTGCCGCAGATGGCAAGACGGGAGATGGTTGCGGCTTATTATTGGCGATGCCAAAGCAATTTTTCCGTGATGAAGCAAAAAAACTGAGTGATATTACACTGAGTGAAATTTTTGCTGTGGGTACTGTATTTTTAAATACTGATCCGGCATTAGCGCAACATTCTAAAAATATTTTAACGAAAGAAATCGAGTCAGATGGCCTACGTGTACTGGCTTGGCGGGTTGTCCCTACAAATAACGATGCATTAGGTGAAATTGCGCTTCAATCTTTACCAGCTTTTGAACAGGTCATTGTGAACTGTCCAATGGGCGTAACTGAAGTTGAATTTAACCGTAAATTATTCTTGGCACGTCGTCGTGCAGAACAACAATTACAAAATGATCCGTCATTCTATGTGACTACGCTTTGTTCGACAGTAATCAGCTATAAAGGCTTGATGATGCCGGCTGCAATTGCTGAGTTCTATACAGACTTAGCTGATGAGCGTTTAAAATCACATATCGTGGTATTCCACCAACGCTTCTCTACTAATACATTGCCGCGTTGGCCGTTGGCTCAACCATTCCGTTACCTTGCTCATAATGGTGAAATCAACACAATTACAGCAAACCGTAACTGGGCGCTGGCGCGTACTCCTAAATTTGAAAACCCGTTATTACCAGGTCTTACTGAGCTTAACCCAATCGTTAACCGTACGGGTTCGGACTCTTCAAGCTTAGATAATATGCTTGAGATCTTAGTAGGTGGTGGTATGGATTTATTCCGTGCCTTACGTATGCTCGTACCACCAGCTTGGCAAAACGTAGAAACTTTAGATGCAGACTTACGCGCATTCTATGAGTTCAACTCTAAACACATGGAAGCTTGGGATGGCCCAGCTGGTCTTGTTATTCAAGATGGTCGTCATGCGATCTGTATGCTTGACCGTAACGGTTTGCGTCCTGCGCGTTGGGTAATTACCAAAAATGATTACATTACCTTGGCATCTGAAATCGGTGTTTGGGGTTATGAGCCTGAAGACGTAGTTTCTAAAGGTCGTGTAGGTCCTGGCCAAATTTTGGTAGTTGATACCTTAACAGGCAAAGTACTTGATACTAAAGATGTTAGTACACATTTGAAAAACATGCGTCCGTATCGTGAGTGGTTACGTGATCATGCGATTCGTTTAAATGCAAACCCAGAACTTGAAGAGCAATTAGTCGATAAAGGCTTAACTGGCGACGCTTTAAAAGCGGCTCAAAAAATGTTTATGGTGACATTTGAAGAGCGCGACCAGTTGTTACGTCCAATTGCTGAAAGCGGACAAGAAGCTGTTGGTTCTATGGGTGATGATACGCCAATGGCTGTATTGTCTCGTCAAGTACGCCACGTAACAGATTACTTCCGTCAACAGTTCGCTCAAGTTACGAACCCGCCAATTGACCCGCTACGTGAGTCAATTGTAATGTCGCTTGAAACCTGTTTAGGTCGTGAGCAGAATGTATTTGAACAAGGCCCTGAGCATGCTGACCGTATCATCATCTCTAGCCCTGTATTGTCAAATTCAAAAATGCAGCAAATCCGTAGCATTGAGCGTCCGGGTTATGAAGCGGTTGATATCAATTTAAACTATGCCGAAGAAGAAGGCTTGCAAGCGGCGATCACGCGTATCTGTGAAGAAGCGGCACAAGCAGTTCGTGATGGCAAAACTTTAATTGTTTTAACAGATAAAAATATCCGTCAAGGTTTACTGCCAGCAAACGCAGCACTTGCAACAGGTGCGGTACATCATTACCTCATCAAAACTGGCCTGCGTACTGATGCAAACATCATGGTTGAAACTGGTTTTGCACGTGATCCGCACCAATTTGCGGTATTACTAGGTTTCGGTGCAACCGCTGTTTACCCATACCTTGCATATGACGTGATCAATGATTTGATCGCTAAAGGTGAGCTTTTAGGTGACCCAATTCATGCGCAAGCAAACTTCCGTAAAGGTATTGAGAAAGGCTTATTAAAAGTTCTTTCAAAAATGGGTATCTCTACAGTTGCTTCTTATCGTGGCGGTCAGCTATTTGAAGCAGTAGGTTTATCATCAGAAGTGGTAGATCAATGTTTCTTAGGTGTTCCAAGTCGTATTCAGGGTGCAACATTTGCTGATCTTGAAAAAGACCAGAAAAAATTAGCAGCGACAGCTTGGTCAAATCGTAAGCCAATTGATCAGGGTGGTTTGCTCAAATTCGTATTTGATAAAGAATACCATGCGTTCAACCCAGATGTGATTAACGCATTACACAAAGCCGTTCGCTCTGGTAAATACGAAGACTTTAAAGAATATGCTGAGTTGGTGAATAATCGTCCAGTAGCGACTATTCGTGACTTATTTAAGTTAAAAACAACGAACTCAATTCCAGTTGAATCGGTTGAATCAGTTGAAGATATCTTGCCTCGCTTTGACTCGGCAGGTATGTCTTTAGGTGCTCTTTCTCCAGAAGCACATGAAGCAATTGCAATCGCGATGAACACGATTGGTGGCCGTTCAAACTCTGGTGAAGGCGGTGAAGATCCTGTTCGTTACGGAACAATTCGTAACTCGAAAATCAAACAGATTGCATCTGGTCGTTTTGGTGTAACTCCTGCATACCTAACTTCTGCTGAAGTATTGCAAATTAAAGTTGCTCAGGGTGCGAAACCAGGTGAGGGTGGTCAGTTACCGGGTGGTAAAGTAAATGGCTTAATCGCACGTTTACGTTACTCGGTACCGGGTGTAACGCTAATTTCACCTCCACCACATCATGACATTTACTCAATCGAAGATTTGTCTCAGTTAATTTTTGACTTGAAGCAAGTTAACCCGAAAGCAATGGTATCTGTGAAATTGGTATCTGAGCCGGGTGTAGGAACAATTGCAGCAGGTGTTGCTAAAGCATATGCAGACTTCATTACCATTTCTGGTTATGACGGTGGTACAGCGGCATCTCCACTTTCTTCAATTCACCATGCGGGTTCTCCATGGGAATTAGGTTTGAGTGAGGCGCATCAAGCTCTTCGTGTAAATGACTTACGTGGCAAAGTACGTGTACAAACTGATGGTGGTTTAAAAACTGGTCTTGATGTAATCAAGGCAGCAATTTTAGGTGCTGAAAGTTTCGGCTTTGGTTCAACACCAATGATCGCTCTAGGTTGTAAATACCTCCGTATTTGTCACTTAAATAACTGTGCAACCGGCGTTGCAACTCAACAAGATCATTTACGTCAAGAGCACTACATTGGCGAGCCAGAAATGCTCATCAACTTCTTCCACTTTATTGCTGAAGAAACTCGTGAATGGCTGGCTGCATTAGGTGTTTCTTCATTGAAAGACTTAATTGGTCGTGTTGATTTGCTTGAAGTATTACCGGGCGAGACTGAAAAACATGCTCACCTTGATTTAAGTGCTCTGTTAACTTCGCATCCTTCTGCTGAAGGTAAAGCACAATACTGTCAAGTAGAAGGTAATGCACCATTTGATAAAGGCGTTTTAGCTGAGAAAATGGTTGCTGAAATACTTCCTGCAATTGAGTCAAGCGCTGGTGGTCAGTTTAACTTCAAGGTTGTGAACTGTGACCGTTCGATCGGTGCTCGTGTTTCGGGTGAAATCGCTCGTCGCTACGGCAACTTGGGTATGGAAGCACATCCAGTTGTAATGAACTTAACTGGTACAGCTGGTCAGTCTCTTGGTGTTTGGAATGCTGGTGGTTTACACATCCGTCTTGAAGGTGATGCAAACGACTATGTAGGTAAAGGTATGGCGGGGGGGGGGGTTTTTATTTTTCCCCCACCAAGGTCACCCTTTCCAAACACAAAACACAGCAATTATTGGTAATACCTGTTTGTATGGTGCAACTGGCGGTAAGCTTTTTGCAGCAGGTACAGCGGGTGAGCGTTTTGCAGTTCGTAACTCTGGCGCATTTGCTGTAATCGAAGGTGCGGGTGATCACTGTTGTGAATATATGACAGGTGGTGTTGTGACTGTACTTGGTAAAGTAGGCCATAACTTTGGTGCGGGCATGACTGGTGGTTTTGCTTATGTACTTGACCTCGATAATGACTTCGTAGATTACTACAACCACGAACTGATCGATTTAAATCGTATTTCAACAGAATCTATGGAAGATCATAAAGAGTTCTTGTTGCGTATTATCGATGAGCACATTAAAGAAACTGGTAGTGCTTGGGCTTATAAAATCCGCAATGAGTTCGATTTCTACAGCCGTAAATTCTGGCTTGTGAAACCAAAAGCTGCTAACTTGCAAACGCTTTTGAAAACAACACAAGCTGACCCACAATAATTCCACGACTGCAAAGACATAGGCAGGTGCGGGCAACAAGGAAATCCGCGCCTACCCACGGAGAGAGACATGGCAGAACGCCTAAATAATGACTTTCAATTTCTGGATGTACCACGTCAAGATCCAGAGAAAAAAGATATTACTGTCCGCAAAGCAGAATTTGTGGAAATTTATAAGCCTTTTACATCGGAAACTGTCACTAATCAGACACACCGTTGTTTAGGCTGTGGTAACCCATATTGCGAATGGAAATGTCCTGTACATAACTACATTCCAAACTGGTTAAAACTTATCGCTGAAGGCCAAATTTTCCAAGCTGCTGAGCTTTGTCATCAAACCAACACACTACCTGAGGTATGTGGTCGCGTATGCCCACAAGACCGTTTGTGTGAAGGTGCTTGTACCTTAAATGATGGTTTTGGTGCAGTAACCATTAGTAATGCTGAGAAATATATCAATGACACAGCCTTTGCTTTAGGCTGGCGTCCAGATATGTCAGGTGTAAAATGGACTGACAAAAAAGTTGCAATTATTGGTGCCGGTCCTGCTGGTTTAGGCTGCGCAGATATTCTAGCTCGCGGTGGCGTTAAACCAGTTGTATTTGATAAGCGTCCTGAAATTGGTGGTTTACTTACATTCGGTATTCCAGAATTTAAAATGGAAAAAGATGTGATGAAACGCCGCCGTGAAATTTTCACGGGTATGGGCATCGAATTCCGTTTGAATACTGAAATTGGTAAAGACATCACGATTGATGAATTACTTGCAGAATATGATGCGGTATTCATGGGTATGGGAACTTATACCTACATGAAAGGTGGTTTCCCGGGTGAAGATCTTGATGGTGTTTATGATGCACTTGATTTCTTAATCTCTAACGTGAATCGTTGCCAAGGTTGGGAAAAAGATCCAAGTGAATACATTAGCCTAGATGGTAAAAAAGTGATTGTTCTAGGTGGTGGTGATACCGCTATGGACTGTAACCGTACTTCTTTACGTCAAGGTGCTCACGATGTAACTTGTGCATACCGTCGTGATGAAAGCAATATGCCGGGTTCTGCACGTGAAGTAAAAAATGCCTATGAAGAGGGTGTAAAATTCCTATTCAATCGTCAACCAGTCGAAATCGTTGGGGAAAATGGCAAAGTGACAGGCGTAAAAGTGGTAACGACACAAATGGGTGAACCAGATAGTCGTGGCCGTCGTAGCCCTGAGCCAATCCCTGGTTCTGAAGAAGTACTACCAGCTGATGCAGTTTTACTTGCTTTCGGTTTCCGCCCAAGCCCAGCAGACTGGTTTGGTAATGTGGATATTAATCTTGATGGTTCAGGCCGTGTTGTCGCAGCTGAAAAGCAAGAATTCAAATTCCAGACATCAAACCCGAAAATCTTTGCTGGTGGTGATATGGTACGTGGCTCAGACCTTGTCGTGACTGCGATCTGGGAAGGTCGTCAAGCTGCTGAAGGCATTTTGGATTATCTTGGTGTTTAATAAATTAATTTGTTAAATAACTGAAAAAAGCCTACTTTAAGTAGGCTTTTTTATTGTCTACCATTAGTCACTTTGATGTTTTTGGCAAATATAATAAGCTTTTTTGCCCTTTTTAGCTTTTTAAGCTCGAGACATACTCGAAACTTCCTTCTTCAATACAGTAGGTGTTGAATATGAACATCGCAGGTATGACGGCAGAAAAATCATATTTAAATCGTCGAAAAGCGTTGGGTATTACAGTGCGTCGTCTTGAATTTAATCCAAAGGCGATCAAGCGACACTATTTTGCAAATTCACCCCTCATGTCGCATTTTTTAACTGCACTCTCATCAACGTTTCCGGTGGGTGAGCAATTTTTTGTAAATAGCGTCCGTAATGTGCGTGATAAAGTCTCAGATCCTCAGCTACAAGCGCAAATTGCAGCTTTTATTGGACAAGAGGCCATGCATTCCAAAGCACATGGTGAGTTTAATGAAGCTTGGCGACGTGATGATTATAATCTGGACAGTTTTCAAAATTGGCTAAATGAGCGCGATAAATATTTAAGAACAATTCCACCTAAGCTGCAATTGGCACTCACCTGTGCATTTGAACATTTCACTGCTTTACTTGGGGGATATGTTTTACAACATCCAGAGTTATTAAAAACCCTAGATGAAGATGCGCTAAAACTTTGGGTATGGCATGCGATTGAAGAAATTGAACATCGTTCGGTCGCATTTGATGTTTATCAACATGTATATGGTGATGATCGTATCCGTCGTTTACTCATGCGTAGCGTCACAACAGGATTTGCGAGTCTCGCTTTTTATGGGACAACTCGTTTATTTTGGCAAGATAAATGGAATAGCTTACCTAAAATCGGGGGTAATTTATTTGGATTATATTTATTGATGAAGATGTTTGTTCAGTTAATGCCTGAATACTTCGCATATTATAAAAAAGACTTCCATCCGAGCCAAAAAGATTATGGCAGGATGGTTAATTATTGGAAAAGCTCTTTAGCAGAAGAATATCAAATGGCAAGTTTTGAACAAGAAAAAGATTAGCGATTGAGCTAATAGATAACCGGATTTAAAAATCCGGTTTTTTTAAATCAATAAAATAAAAGCAACACAATAATGCCTAATTCATCATACAATCAGGTAAAGAGGTTAAAAATATAAAGAAAAACTTGAGGATAATGTGACGATGAAAACGTTGAAACAATTTGCAATCGCAACAACACTTGCCAGTACCTTACTGTTTTCGGGATGTGGCTATAACACTCTACAAGTAAAAGATGAGGCTGTAACAGCAGCGTGGTCTGAAGTACAGAACCAATATCAACGTCGATCAGATTTGGTACCAAATCTTGTGAACGTCGTTAAAGGCTATGCTAAGCATGAAGAACAAGTATTAACCGAAGTAACACAGGCTCGTTCTAATGTTGCAGGTTTAAAAGTTGATAAAGAAGTTTTAGAAGATCCGGCTTTACTTGAAAAATATCAACAGGCTCAAAGTCAATTAACAGGGGCATTATCTCGACTCATTGCTGTTTCGGAAAATTACCCAGATTTGAAAGCCAATACTCAATTCCAAGAATTACAAGTTCAGCTTGAAGGTACTGAAAACCGTATTGCTGTTGCACGTAATCGTTATATTACAACAGTACAAGACTATAACTCATATGTGCGTCAGTTCCCTCAGGCAGTAACAGCAAAAGTAATTGGTATGCATCCAAAAGCCAATTTCTCTGCAGAAGCATCTGCACAACAGGCTCCAAAAGTTTCTTTTGATTAATTTTATAAATCAAAGGAGTGCCGTATGAGAAATACTCTATTGCTTCAATCAAAGCAAATTAAGGTCTTTATCTCGACCTTAATTTTGCTCTGTTGTGGTGTTCTTTTTCAGAATACGGCATGGAGTGAAAGTAATATTGCAACTGCTACCGATGAGGCTGATGCAGTAGTTGCTGGCAAAATTATTCAAAAGCAACAAACTCAAGCTGCTGCAACTAAATTAGAGGGGCAAGCTGCTTCAAGTCCTGCTCCTCAAGTCCAAGTTTCTAATGATATGGCTGATGGCGAATCAATTCGTGGTTTGCCAACTTTAAACCAGCCTGTTATTGATCAAGCCAATATCTTAAGTGAAGCTGAGAAGCAGCAACTTGATCAAAAAATTCTAAGTTTATACCAACAAGGCAAAGCGCAGATTGGTATTGTGATTGTTCCTACCACTGGCCAAGAAGATATCTTTGATTATGCATTACGTGTTGGTGAAAAGTGGCAATTGGGATCATCTAAACGTGACAATGGATTACTCATTGCAGTCGCTGTAAATGACCGCCGTATACAAATACTAACCGGTTATGGCTTAGAAGGAGTATTGCCGGATATTGTGGCAAGTCGGATTATTCGAAATCAAATTACACCTTATTTTAAGCAAGCTCAATATGCACAAGGTTTGAGTGCAGGTATCGATGAAATCGGAAGAATTTTAAATCTTGACCCAGAAGTAGCACAGCAAGCTGCTCAAGATTTAAAAGAACGCCAACATCAAGCTGCGGAAGAGCAACAAGCCAAGCAGACAACGCTGACAATGGCTTTATTTATTCTTGTTGCTGGAATTGTGGGTTCGTTTATTGTTGGTCGTCCGCTTAGTGCATCTACAGCAGGAGTTGCTGCTGCGGTAGCAGGATTTGTAAATGGGGCGGGGCTAGTCACTAGCTTACTACTTGGTTTTGGTATTTTCTTTTTACTTATTACATCAATTGCCCAACTTATTTTACAGGCCATTTTAAGTGGTTCTGGTGGCGGTGGACGTGGAGGAGGCTTCGGCGGAGGTGGCGGAGGCTATGGTGGCGGCGGAGGTCGTTTTGGCGGTGGAGGTGCTTCAGGCTCATGGTAACAACATCAGAAACAACACAAATTATTACTCAACCAAAAATTGAAGAATCTGTAGAGCCAAGCCTAAAACGTTGGTTTAAACATTTATGCTATTTACCTGCCAGTAGCCGTTATTTTTCAAAACAAGATAAGCAAGCTATTGCAGACGCTGTACAGCAAGCAGAACATGGCCATGTTGGAGAAATACAGGTTGTAATTGAAGGCCATATTCCAGTGTCACAAGCCTACAGACAAAATACTCGTTTAAGAGCACAGCAATTATTTGCAGAATTAGGTGTTTGGGATACCGCCTTAAATAGTGGCGTATTGTTATACCTAAATTTATGTGAACGAACAGTAGAAATTATATTTGACCGTGGTATTAGAAATGCGACCAATGATCAGGTCTGGCAGCAGATTTGTGAAGCAATAGTACAAAAGCTGAAGCAAAAGCAATACCAACAAGCTGTAGTAATGGGCGTACAACAAATTGGAGAGGTATTGTCACATTTTTATGATGAAAACATGCCAGATCAATCCAATGAATTGGGGAATGCTCCGATTATTCTTAATTAACTCGCCTTGTAACATTCCAGTATTAGCTAATTTCATAATTTTACTTTTTAAGGTGACTGACAAAAAATGTCACCTACTTATTTATTTTTAAAGAGATTTTGTTCACATAAATAAATATAAACTTTGAATTGTGTATTTTATTTTTTTTAATACGTGAAATGTTTTTATATAAATTTTTATGACATTTTTTGTCACTTACTTACACCTGTTTAATATTTAAGAATAGTTGAATTTAATATAAGTATTTGTTTTTTAATTAAAATAAAAGTTGGCATGGATGCTGCAATATAGTTAATAGCTGAAAAAGCTTATATAAAAACATACATACAATCTTTGGGGAAAAGGCTATGAATGCACAAAAAGGTTTTACATTAATCGAACTCATGATCGTAGTTGCCATTATTGGTATTTTGGCAGCAATCGCGATTCCTGCTTATAGTAATTATCAGGCACGAGGTAAATTAACAGCTGGTTTGTCAGAAATTTCTGCTGGTAAAGCCGCTGCTGAACAAAAAATTAATGATGGTTCAGATTGGACATTACCGACAGATATCGGTCTACAAGGCACAACTTCTAATTGTACTATTACTTCGACAATGACAGCAGGTGCAGGTACTATTGCATGTGCAGTATTAAATGCGCCTTCTCAAGTTCGTGGAGCAACTATTACTTGGACAAGAAATAAAGCTGGTACTTGGTCTTGTGCTACATCTGGGCTAGATAATGATAAAAAAGATTTAGCTCCAAAATCGTGCCCACAATCTTAATATTCCAATAAAAAAGAGAGGTTGCTACCTCTCTTTTTTTATTGAAGAAAATAAATATGTTGAAAAAAAATATAATGTTCCTACTAATAGGAATTTATCTCATTACAGCATTATTAGGTTATCAAATTGGTTGGTCAGTTTTCCAATATGATGAACTTCGTTTATTACAGTTTCCATTGGCACTATGTGCTTTGTTAATTTTGATTTTTACAAAAAAAATAGAATATTCAATTTCCACTCAAATTACTTTTTTTCTGATTGGTTTATTAATTGCTATACAGATAACAACTTATAGCATTTTTCAGTTTCAAGAACTTTGGTCTGCGATAGCATTACTATTTATATTTTCTGCTTTGCCATATGATTTAAAGAATGTAAAAAATATAGAACATGGCTTAGCATTGATCGTTGTTTCAGCATTTATTCCATGTTTATTTATTTGCATCTCTATCGCTAATTTTATTTTATATAAACAATGGTTTGATTGGCAATTTAACTCTGGCACGATCCGAATTTATGACAGTATTATCGTGCCTATATTCTTTTTTCTAATTTTTTTAAAAAATAAAAAGTATCCATATATTCATTACTTTTATCCATTTGCTAGTTTCTTTTTTGCTCTAGCATGGTTTTTTGATGGAGCCAGATCCGCTTTACTTGCTGTAGCGACAGGATTGTTAGTTTTCGTTATCTACTCTCGAGAAAATCGAAAGCTCATTTTGCAAAGCTGTATTTACATTTTTTTTGCTTTTGTAGTTTATAAAACTACGATTTATTTCGCTGATAAAAATACCATGACCGTAATGAGAGTGGGGACATCCATGCGTGCAGAGATGTGGAGTTTTGTTTTTGAGCAATGGAAAGAAAAGCCATGGTCTGGAGTTGGGGGAGGATATCTCTCAGAAATCCAATATAAATATGGACATCACATACATAATTTATATTTAAGGTTAATTTTTGAATGGGGAATAGTTGGGTGTATTTTTTTAGTTTGGATGATATATCAAGTTGTTAAGTTATTTCGAGATAAGGATGCTTTACCTATTACGAAAGCTGGCTTAATTGCAATTTTAGTTGATGCGATGTTCTCAGGAAGTATGGTTTATCCCGCTTCACAAATGGCCTGTATATTATTTTTAGTATTTGCTTTTTCTCAGCCGGAGCAGTCTAAAGAATATTTGAAATATCCTTATAGAGCTACAAAACTACTAATTGCTTTATGGGGGTCTTTATTTTTTTACATTACGATCATGTATTTAGGACAAGATTTAATGTGTTGGGGTTGTGGTAGTTATATTGGAAGAATGGCGCCAAATTTTTGGTTTTATGGTGCTGCTGAGCACTTAGTACCAGCTTCACAAATTCCTTAACTTTTGAAGTACATTTTATCAAGATCTTTTCATAAGGAGTTCATACATTTTCTTTTAGGCTTCCATGTATAATTCCCACAAGTTTTGGTCTCTAGCCTCTCACTATGCAAGTATTCTTTCTGTTCTTCGCTGCAATCCTGTTGGGTTTTGCATGGTTGTCTCCATTTCACTACAGCCCGTGGGTCATGTTCTCAAGTGAAGTCAGTACTTTTGGGGCTGGGCTATGTGTATTAATTGCTTTACTTCAACATAATATTAAAATTCCTAGAGCACAGATATTGTTGCTACCATTTACTTTAATTCCTATTGTGCAGTGGGGCTTTGGTTTAGTTTTTGATTTAAGTACGGCTTTATTAAGTACATTTTACTTATTAGGTTTTTGGTTTATGGTCTTGGCTGGCTACAACCTATCTTTAGATCAAAAAAAGAGAGATCAAATTTTTTCAGGTTTTAGTTTATTAGTAATTATTACATCGCTATTAACTAGTCTTATAGCAATTTTTCAATGGTTGAATATTGAATCACATTTAATTTATACCCTTCATCTGATTGGTAACCGTCCTTACGGAAATTTTGGTCAACCCAACAACATGGCAACCTTCTTAATTATTGGGTTGTTAGGATGTTTATACTTATATGAAAAGAATAAGGTAACACTTTGGTTGTTATTACCTTCAGCACTGATTATTTTGTTCACAATTGCTCTAAGTCAATCACGAACATCATGGATCGTTTTTCCATTCTTATTCATCTATTGGATAGTTAAACAATTTGGGAAACAAAAAAGATTTGGAGTTTTTCAAGGTTTTTTGTGGTGCGCCGGTTTTTTCGTAATGGCTGGTATGATTCTACCATTTGCTACTAATTTAATTGAAGCATGGTCAAGTACTGATGTAACCGAAGCAAGTAGTTTGGTTGAAAGAGCAAGCTCTGGGTATTTGCGTTTTAATATCTGGTCACAAATGTTGCTTGCTGTACAGCAGCACCCTTGGTTAGGTTATGGTTGGAATCAAACCAGCGTGGCACAAATGACAGTTTACCATGCTTTCCCAACAGGAGAGTGGACTACCAGTGCACATAATGTACTGCTTGATTTAATTATCTGGAATGGTATTCCCTTGGGTGCTGTAATCATTACCTACTTTGCTTGCTGGTTTATTTGGTTAAATCAACAGGCTAAAAATACCATCTCGATTATAGCGATTATGATGGTCTGTACAGTGCTTATTCATGCCATGTTAGAGTTTCCACAGCGCTATGCTTATTTCTTACTTACTTGTGGATTCCTACTGGGTATTGTACAAGCACAAACTACTGTACTTAAGGGAATTATCCTCAACAAACATCTTTTTCGCTTATCATGGGTTGTAAGTTTATTGCTTATCATTGCAATTCTACGTGATTACAATGTCTATGTTTTGAATAGTAATTTGCTTTTTAATAATAAGCGTCCAAACGCTGAATTTATGGGAAGTAGTAAAATTTTTGTTTTAACACAGTTTGAGCAGCGTTTAAGTTGGATAGAACTTAATCCCCAAAATATTTTATCTGAAGGTGATTTGGTTGAATGGGAAAATTTTATAAAGAATAAGCCTACTCCATATAACTTACGTAAATACGCAAAATTGCTCGCTTACAACGGGAAAGTAGAACAGGCACAGCAGCAAATATTTATTTTGCAACATCTTTATAAGCAAAAAATAACGCTATCGGAATTACTAAAAGAGAAGTAATAAAAAATCCCCTTAAGTATAAGGGGATTTTTTTATGAGAAATTACATTTGGCTCTGGATATAATTTTCAATACCAACATTGCCAATAAGATCAATTTGAGTATCTAGCCAGTCCCAGTACTCTTCTTCTTTTTCTAGAATTTCTTGAACAAGGTCACGAGTGACATAATCTTGCTCTGTTTCAGCTAAAGCAACCGCTTTTTGAATTGCTTCTATATTTTCTTTTACTTTACGAATGTCACAGTGCAGAACTTCTTCTGTGTGTTGACCAATATAAAGCTTACCTAAATGTTGAAGGTTAGGTAGTCCTTCTAAAAATAAAATACGTTCAATGATTTTATCTGCATACTTCATTTGACGAATTGATTCTTTATATTCAGCAGAGCCAAGCTGCTCAATTCCCCAGTCATTAAACATGCGTGAATGTAAAAAGTATTGATTAATTGCAGTTAAATGATGATACAGCACTTGGTTAAGCTGATTAATGACATCACGATTGCCTTTCATTGTAGCTACTCCAAAACAATTTCTGCCTCAAACTTAATTAAGGCAATCTATAAATCCATTTTAGTGAACAATCATGGAGATGGCGAGTAATTTATGGAACAGCAAATGAAAATCGCAATCAAAAACAACACAATATTAAAAAGGAGGTTTTTATGTCAAAAAAAACCGCTTGAATGAGGAACTATAAAGGTTCCGCAAAAAGCGGTGGAGGAGTCAATAAATTTTGTTAAATATTAATTTTTATTATGCAGCTACAGAAATGCGAGCAGCGATTTCTGCTAATTCTTCGCTAATAATAGCGCGAGCTTCTGGTGCACAGCGTCCACAGCATGTACCAAGATCAAGCAAATCGCGAATTTCACGATAGCTTTCAGCGCCATTTTCAATAGCGTCTTTAATATCCTGATCGGTAATGCCACGACACAAGCAAACGTACATGGGAGTGATCCCCAGATATAAATGCGATAATTGATATTATTGATAATTATTATCGTTTGTCAATGAAATTCATTTAAAATCTCATTTATCATTATTGGGATTTTGGATAAAAAAATACCACCTAAGCGGAAATCTAAAAAGAATTTAGATTTTTATGCCAAGGTGGTTCGTTTTTTAAAAACTAAATATTTAAAATTGGATAGTTTGAAAATTTATATCTTATTGATTAATAATTACAATTCCGTCCATTTCCACTAGTGCGCCTTTTGGCAAGCTTGCTACACCAAGAGCTGCACGTGCAGGGTAGGGCTGAGCAAAATATTCACCCATAATTTGGTTTACGAGTTGGAAATTTGATAGATCAGTTAAAAAAATATTGAGCTTAGCAATATCTGCAAGTGAACCACCAGCAGCTTCACAAACTGCTTTTAAATTATCAAATACACGGCGAATTTGAGCTTCGATACCTTCTACAAGTTCCATACTGTATGGGTCTAAACCAATTTGCCCTGAAAGATATAGCGTATTGTCTACTAAAATAGCTTGAGAGTATGTGCCGATAGCAGCAGGGGCATTTTCAGTATGAATGACTTGGCGGGACATTTGGTTCTCCTTGATTAAATCTATTTCCATCATAATCGATGATAGCTTTGGACAAAAGTATCATCGATTTAATTGATTAAGTGAATTTGGAAAGTTTGATTTTGTTAAGGAAACAAAAATTTATAACCAATAGTTTCTATAAAAATTTAACTTACTTTTGAAATTTCCATTTGTGGAGCAGGGGCATCTAAACGTTCAATACGTGGGAAACCATAGTGCATGCGTAAATCACGGATGACTTTTGCAATGTGCTTACGGTTATTCACTACAATATTCACAAAAGTTCTTTGCTCATTTGAGTGAACCATCTCTACCCCAGCATTGTTTTTACGGCATTGATAAATCAGATCTGATACTTGTTCATCATTCATCGCCATATAAATAGCAAGGTAGGCTGTAAAGCGGACATCATCTACATCATCTGCTTTCCATTGAAGCGGCATAATATTTTCAGGGTGTAGATGTTGTTCATGTAGTAAGTTATGACAGCGAATGCGATGCACAATTAACCCGCGACGCGTTAAATGTCCTTGAATTGGATCGCCTAAAATTGGATTGCAACAGTGTGCATATTTAACGTCGACCCCTTCAGTACTTTGAATAAGTCGATCTGAGTTTTCTACTTGCGGATGTTTATCATGAGCAAACAGGTGGTTTGCTACAAGCTGAGGTAGTAAATCACCAACCGCAATTTGTTCAAACAATGTATTTTTATTATCAATGTGACGCCATTGCAATAGATCTAGCCAATCAGCTTCAGAAAGATCATTGATTGAACGATTAAAGAGTTTCAGTGCACGAGAAAGGGCTTGTGCACCAACTAGACGTTGTTCTTCGATATCTTGATCTTTTAGTACATGCTGTAATGCACGACGAGCTTTCTGCGTATTAATAAAACTTAGCCAGTCTGGATTTGGTGTTGCCAAAACATCCGTAATAATCTCGATAACCTGACCGCTAACTAATGGGGTGGAAAGTGGTTTAATCTCACCATCGACTTTTGCGCCAACTGCGTGGTTACCTAAAAATAAACTTGCTGAATAAGCAAAATCAACTACGGTAGCGCCTTGCGGTAGCTCATGCAGTTGGCCATGGGGCGTATATACCCAGATTTTTTCTTGATGTAGGTAATCCAGCAAATCATTAAAAGTTGTTTTAGCACATTCGCCGTCAATCAATGTATTTAAGTTCTGCATTGAAGCCTGAATGGCAGAGCGGCAAGTTTGCGGTGCATTTTCACCTAAAACCACCCCAAAACGGGCAGCTTTACGCATGAGCTCGGTTTGAATGGTAAGAGATAGAGTTGTTTTTTCGCCTTTAAGCTTTATCAGTAAAGACTGATTACCGCCGGGTAATGGGCGACGAATATGGTCCTGATACTGGATAACCTGAAAGTTTTCTCTTAATGCTTCTTCTAAGCGGTCACAGTCGGCAATGCTTTGTAGAACAATTTCAAAAGCATGACTATGGGTAAGCTCTTGGAGATCCATCTCGTTTTTAACGAAATGGCGTAATAATTCGATATTGTTATTTTTCTTTTTAATACGGCCTTGAATATGATAATTATGCAGAAGTTCAGCGAGGTTTTGTTCCCAAATACTTTGATATTTACAGCGTTCTGGCTTTGTTTGAAGCAAAGCATTTTGAACGTTATCAAACATATCTAGATCAAGGTTTTGATAACAGAGATTCTCTAGATTATCGCCCATTTCATTCATGCCGACTAATCTTGCCATCGGTACAAATATATCAAAAGTTTCTTGAGCGATGCGGGCACGTTTATCTGGACGTAGAGCACCTAGAGTGGTCATATTATGATAGCGATCTGCTAATTTAATAATGATGACACGTGGATCTTGTAAGGTCGCTTGCAAGATTTTTCGGAATGAAGCTGCCTTGTTATATTCTTTATCGCTTGATTGGCTAAGTTTGGTTACACCATCAACTAGCTCTGCAACTGTTAAGCCAAATTTCTCAATAATATCTTCTTTTGTATATTGAGTATCTTCAATAACATCATGCAAAAGTGCTGCCATTAAAGTTTCAGCATCTAAACGCATGTTTGCAAGAATGCAGCTTACCGCAATCGGATGCAAAATATAGGGTTCGCCACTTTTACGTGTAATGCCAGTATGCGCTAGATCGGCAAAATCGCAGGCAGCAAGCACTTTTTCGACTTCGCTTACCGATAAGTAAGGGTCGATAATTAATTTGAGCTGTTGCTTGGCTTGGCTGACCTCTTCGCCTGGCATAAATCACCCTTTTTCCTATTGCTGAAAAACTAAATCTATCTGCTTCTTAATGAAAAGCATATTGCGGAACTTGTCAATTTTTTCATTTGAAAAAGTGTATTTTTTTTCAATGAAAATAATTGCTTTTCCCAATATGTTTGAATATGGCGCAAAGCCAAATAAAAAACCATCGCAGAAAAACGATGGTTTTTTTATGAAACAGAGTGAATTAGAAAGAAAAACCTTCTAAATTCAAGCTGTTTGTAGAAAGGGCAAGATCAAGACTAGAAGTTTGATAATCTTGCTCACGTTGTTTAAGAATTTCTTTAGTAACGTGCCCTGCCGCGATTTCGCGCAAAGAAACTACAGTCGGTTTGTCGTTATCCCATTCTACAGTTGGCTCCATGCCTTGACGTGCCAATTGACGAGCACGTTTACTTGCAACGAGCACAAGCTCAAAACGGTTGTCTACATGATCTAAACAATCTTCAACGGTGACGCGTGCCATAAAAGTTCTCGTTCTGGAATGGTAAATTTGAACAGACTAAATAGTATAAAAGGCTTTCGATCTAGACTCAAGTTATTCCTGTTTTGGTTGAGGAGTAATCAAGTCCTGAATTAAAGCTTGATGACGTTTTGCTTGCTGCGATAGCACCAAACGGTTCGCTGTAATCACAGCTTCAAGCTCATGTAAGGCTTTATTAAAATCATCATTGATAATGATGTAGTCAAAGTTCGTGTAATGCTGCATATCTTCAACTGCACAGCTTAAACGATGCTCAATGACTTCAACTGAGTCAGTGCCGCGATTAGATAAACGCTGACGTAGATCAAATTGAGTTGGGGGTAAAATGAATATTTGTTTGGATTCAGGGAAAAGTTTGCGTACTTGTTCTGCACCTTGCCAATCAATTTCAAGTAAGACATCGTGTCCTTGAGCTAGCTGTTGTTTTACCGTAGCTTGAGAAGTGCCATAGTAGTTACCAAATACTTCAGCGTATTCGATAAATCCATCATGGTTAACTTGGTCTAGAAATTCATCTTTTGTAGTGAAGTGATAGTGAACACCATCTAACTCACCGGGACGTTGACCTCGGGTTGTATGCGAGACTGAAACATGTAAATTGCTCACACGGTCAAGCAGGGCTTTTACCAAAGATGTTTTGCCCGTTCCTGATGCAGCAGAAACGACAAACAATAGACCCGACATGATATTTTTCCTGATATGATAAAATATCTTCGCTATTGTAGTGTACCGTGCGTTTAAACTGAATAGTTTTAATTGCAAATATTCAAGAGAAATTCCCCTGTTTTATTAATTTTGAGGCTGTTATGGAAATTGTGTTAGCTAATCCGCGTGGTTTTTGTGCCGGTGTTGATCGAGCCATAGCAATCGTCAATCGGGCTTTAGAATGTTTCAATCCTCCTATTTATGTACGTCATGAAGTTGTACACAATAAATTTGTGGTAGATGACTTGCGTCAAAGAGGGGCCGTTTTTGTTGATGAACTAGATCAGGTTCCAGATGATTCAATTGTAATTTTTAGTGCGCACGGTGTTTCAAAAGCAGTTCAACAAGAAGCTGAACGCAGAGGCTTAAAAGTTTTCGATGCGACTTGTCCTTTAGTGACAAAAGTTCATATTGAAGTGACTAAATATGCGCGTGAAGGTACTGAAGCTATTTTAATTGGTCATGAAGGGCACCCAGAAGTCGAAGGCACAATGGGGCAATATGACAAATTAAAAGGCGGTAATATTTATCTGGTTGAAGATGAAGAAGATGTCGCCGCACTTACCGTACGACATCCTGAAAAACTTGCATTTGTAACTCAAACAACGCTTTCTATTGATGATACAGCTAAAGTTATTGATGCTTTGCGTGCAAAATTTCCGCATATTCAGGGTCCGCGTAAAGATGACATTTGCTACGCTACTCAAAACAGACAAGATGCTGTACGTGATTTAGCTGAGAAGTGTGATGTGGTTTTAGTTGTAGGTTCACCTAACTCATCAAATTCAAATCGATTACGTGAGCTTGCAGAGCGTATGGGTAAAGCCGCTTACCTTGTAGATAATGCTGATCAGTTAGAGCAGTCATGGTTTAATGAAACGTGTAAAATTGGTGTTACAGCTGGCGCCTCTGCGCCAGAAATTTTGATTAAACAAGTGATTCAACGTTTACAAGATTGGGGTGCTCAAGCGCCGAAAGAATTAGATGGGCGTGAAGAGAACATAACCTTTAGTCTTCCTAAAGAATTACGCATTCATGTGACTCAAGCGTAAAGTGTGATGTATTTAACATACTGATTTTAAAAAGTTAAACAGATAATTGTTGATATGACAGTTATCTGTTTTTTTATACCCTTTATCTGCTTTGTATTTGTTTTGTAAACATAAGACGTAAAATTTAATTAATAAATAAAAAATTTTAAAGTTTATTTGGGGTGTGGGGATGAGGGGAATTATTCCGCAAGACGGGTTCACCTTGGTAGAGCTTATGGTGACGATTGCGGTCATGGCTATTATCGCGATGATGGCTGCACCATCTATGTCGAATTTATTAGAAAGCAAACGACTAGATGGAAACCAACGAGATCTAATCAATACTTTATCGGAAGCAAAGAGCCAAGCCATACTTGGTCGACAAGACGTTTCTATTAATCTGAATTCAACAGCTTTAAATACTCCCACTTCCTTGAATTGGAAAGCTGATTCCAATAACAGTCTTGAGCTTAAAAATATCGCTGCTGATGGTACGCAGAGTTCGTTAACAGCGACGACTTTAACTTTTAATGCGAATGGGGTGATAACTAATATTACCCAAGACACACTTTTATCTATCTGTAATTCAAAAATAAATAAAAAGAAAATTCTTATTTTAACAAAGCTTGGCACATTAATTTTTAAAGCTGAGGAGACATGTTAATGCAGGGCTCTAAACAAAAGGCTCAAGTTGGGGTGGGTTTATTAGAAGTGTTGGTTGCCTTAATTTTAATTGCGATAGGGGTTTTAGGATATGTTGCCTTGCAAGTCCGTGCTATGGATGCTTCTTCAGAGGCATTAAGCAAATCTCAAGCGATTATGATCATGAGAGGATTAGCAGAAAACATTCGCGTAAATAGTTCTCAAGCTAGTCAGTATCCCGCATTTGTCCGTAGTTATAGCAATTATTCATCTACCACCGCAGCTCCTACGTTGTGTTTCAATGCAGCTTGTACACCTTCTCAGCTTGCCCAATTTGATGCATATCAAGCAGCAAGAAATGCTGATCAACTTGGCATGAAAATTACAATGACAAATTGCCCAGGGGTTACAAGCACAATGGCCCAGCAGAGGCAATGTTTGTTTGTTTTTTGGGGAAAAACCGCTCCAGTAATTACAACAAATGAGGGAGTCACGAGCGCGGATGTGTCGAGCTGTATGAGTACAAATGGCGTTTATGTCAATAATTCGAACTGTTTAATGATGGAGGCATATTAATGGCTCACTCATTTGTATTATGGAAACAACGAGGCTTTACATTAATTGAGCTGATGGTTGCATTGGCTTTAGGTCTAATTTTAGTAGCCGCGGCGACTCAATTATTTATTGGTGGACTTCTATCAAGCCGTCTACAAAAAGCAAATGCTGAAATACAAGATAGCGGTATTTTTGGCTTGGAATATATTGCCCGTGATATACGCCTTCTAAATTATGGAAATGTAACCAACCCAATATTAACTGATACGACCCCTTGGGGCGGTGTTGTATTAACTGGTTCAACTGCAACCAATAACAACAATGTTAATTTTGTCCCTAACGTTGGAACAAATACCTATATTGCTGACACATTACTTAGTCGTGGTGCAGGTGATACGGTGAGTGCTGTGAGTAATCACTGGAAAGGTCTTTCAAATATACAGAACACTTCAAATGCTGCTGTGCAAAGTGATCAGCTGACTATCCAATTTATTGCACCTACGAATATGACCAATTGTGAAGGTGTAAATGTACTTGCAGGTGACTTAATTGTAGAGCGTTATTTTTTACGTCTGGATAGCAATGGTAGTTCCCAGCAAGATTATGCACTTGCATGTGATGCAAATACTCCCTCTACTGTAGCCACAGCTCAACCGACCACTGTTGCTGGGTTAGGCGACGCTGGTCAAATTGTATTGCCGCGTATTGATCATTTCCATGTGCTGTTTGGTGCAAAAAATGCGGCTGGCAATTTTGCTTATTATACCATTCCCCAATATCGCGCTGCTGCACAGGCTGCCCGAGATGCCACACCATCTGTGATGCCGCCACGAATTCTTTCAATACAAATATCTGTATTAGCGCGCTCTACTAATAATGCCCAAAGCAAAGCAATAGATCCTGAGCAATCTTTTTTTATGTTAGATCAAACCGTGCATGCTTCTGATAATACAACTCGATTCTTACGCCGCACTTATAACTTAACAATTGCTCTACGCAACGCGATGGGGGAAAGTCTATGACCCATTTAATTCATAAGAGTAGATCTAAGGAAAAAGGGGCAACCCTTATTGTTGTGCTTATTATTTTATTGATTGTTATTTCTGTAGGCGTTTTAGCAATAAGAGTGGCTATTGTTTCTTTAAAAGTTGCTACCAATAGCCAAGTTAGCCAATTAAATTTTCAGTCATCTGACACTCCTTTAGAACTCATTGTGCAGATGAATCCTACCACCCTAACTAATATTACTAATGTGATTGGTGCCGCGCTTAAAGAGCATGAAAGTAACCCAGGTGCAGAATACAATTTTTGTTATAAGCCTGTTTCTACATCAACAAATTTTGCTCAGACTAGAGGCGCAAGTTTACTTCGAGCAGGAAGTGCCAATAATGCGGTTGTCGAAGATGGCGGAGTGGCGGGTTTCTGCAATTTAACAACTGACTATGGAAGTAATCGTCAAGCAGTGGTTACCCAAGTTGCTGTAAGTGTTCCAACAGATGCTGCTAACGATATTCCAGGTTCAAATTTACCACGAGGAACAAACACCTCGGAAGGTACGCAACTACCTAAAAGCATGTTGTCTACGCAACGTATTCGGGTGATTACAACTGCTTTTTTGCCAGCCTATGCATCTACCTCTATTGAAACTTTACAAAGAGATTGCTTAAGCACGAGTGCAGCAAAAATTAGCGACAATTTTGATACCGCATTAACGGCTAAACAAACATTGGCGGAGTGTTTGGCAAATCATAACGTGCCTTTTAGTACTCAAGTTCAAGAATTTAACTATACCAATAAACTCACTCAAATTACGGCACCAGGTTCATAACGGGGAATATCGTGAAACTAAAATTGAAGAATTTTAAGCCAAATAATTTATGGTATGCCATCTGTTCGAGTTCAGTTGCTTTTACATGGCTAATGACAAGCTCCGTTGTGCAGGCGAGTGATTTACAAATTTATGCTTCACCTACAGCTGGTAAAAAAACTATTGTGATGATGTTGGATACATCAGGAAGTATGACCAACAATAGTTATGGCGAAAACCGTCTGGCCATGCTTAAAAATGGTATGAATGCTTTTTTAGCAAGTAATAATCCTGTTTTAAATGACACTCGTGTGGGGTTGGGAAATTTCTCTGCAAATGGTGATAGCCGAAGTGGGCAGGTTTTAGTGGCTGCTGCTCCTTTAGGAGATGCGAGTACGTTAAATACAGTGGGTTCTCAACGTTATAAATTAAAACAGGCTGTTGCAAATTTAACTGCTGGCGGGTCAACGCCTTCAGCACATGCTTATGCGGAAGCTGCTGCTTATTTGATGGGTACAACGACCTATTCAGAGGCGAATTATGCTATCCGAAAAGATAGCTATATAAAGCGTGTGCGAAAATCTGATAATAGAACGGAATACTCATATTGTACGAATTATCGCGATTCACAAATCGATACCACAAATCTATGGCAACCTTGTCGCTCTAATAGCTATTGGAGTAACTGGTCAACTTCTAATCCGGGTGTGGATACGGCAACTGCTTATGATACTTCGTCGGATTGGACCTATTCTTATACTTATTACTACACCACCTTTAATTATGCTGTAGCAAATGCAGATAGTGGTATCCCAAAATCAAAATCAAACGATACAGCCAGCAATCCCAATATTGTTGTAGATAGAAATGCCTCTAATTTAAATGCTATTTACCAATCTCCTTTACCTGCGGTGACCAATCGCCAGAGTTGTGATGGGCAAGGAATCTACTTTTTATCAGATGGGGAGCCGAACAATACAACAAATACGCGTTCTGCAACTGTCATGTCGACAGCCCTAGGCAGCACTTTGGGAGCAAATTTTACTTGTTCTGGAGGTTTGTCTAACACTACAGCAGACTCTGGTTGGGCCTGTATGGGGGAATTTGCAAAAAGATTATTTGATAAAACAAAAAACCCAGCTGGGGTTTCTATTCAAACAGCATTTGTCGGTTTTGGTAGTGACTTTTCTAGTTTAAGTTCTTCTGATGTAAAAAATGCCTGTCGTTTAAGTTCGAGAACCCAATCTGACCGAAAAGGAGATGATGCGTGTTCACCGAATCAGACCACAAATGCGGTCGCTGCACCTGGTTATGGGAATGGAGGTTTTTTCCCTACCCAAAGTGCGCAAGGTGTAACAGACAGTGTTATCGCATTTATTAATAACTTAGAAAAAGTTCCGTTACAACCCTTAACCACTGGCGCTATCTCAGTTCCTTATGATGCACTAAACCCTAAAAATTTACAGGAATATGGTTACTTACGGGCTTTAGAGCCAAACCCAGCTAACACCTACTTAACATGGCGTGGAAATTTAAAGAAATATCATGTTGTTTTATCAGGGGGCAATGCAGGTGCTTTTGAAGCTAACACTGGTGGGTTGGTTTACAATGCAAGTGGGGCTTTTAGAACGGGTACGAAAGATTATTGGAATAGCTCTAATTATAATGATGGAGGTAACGTCTTTTTAGGTGGTTCATATGCAAAAGTTCCTTTACCAATTGCTGGACAAAATGAAACACGTGATGAAGATGGAAATATCATAAAATATTATTACGCAGTACAAACTAAAATCCGCAACTTATTTACTGATGTTTCCGCTGTTGCGGCAGATGGTAGCTTAACGAAAATATCGACTTCTGGAACTAATTTGCTAAAAATCCCAGCTGCTCCCCCCGAAGGAACTAATCCTTTTGATAGTGTGGCTAATACAGCAAGTTATGTTTTAGGAAAATTTAATGCATCAACTGGACAAGATATTTTAAAAGCTTTCCCGATTGGCTTGAAATTAAAAATATTAAATTATCTAGGTTACTCAACTGATATTAGCGCTACGACTTTACCTTCGTCATTAGTTACATTGAATGAACCCTATTTATCGATGGGCGGTAGTATTCACTCTTTACCAGTACAGCTTACCTATAATGGAACATTAGATGAAAATGGGAATTTAACATCTGCTCGTGCACAATCTATTCTCTATGGAACGATGGAAGGTGGTCTGCATATTGTGGATGCTTCAACTGGTGTAGAACAAATGGCTTTCGTTCCCGCTGATATATTAAATGATCCAGTTGCATCAAAAGCTTTAGTGGTTGGCCAAAGTGACACTACAGCTCCGGCTCACGGTATGGATGGGGCTTGGGTATCTGATCCTGCATATAGTATTACTACAACAGGAAGCGGTAGTTCAGCAGTATCAAAAGTAACTGCAAAGCAAATGAATATTTATGGTGGCATGCGAATGGGGGGCAGCAGTTATTATGGCTTAAATGTCTTAAATCCTGCTTCACCTAAGCTCCTCTTTAGAGTAGGAGCAGACCAAACTGATTATAGTCGTATGGGGCAGAGTTGGTCTAAACCTGTACTTGCAAATATACGTTATAACGGAGTTATTAAACGCGTTATGATTGTTGGTGGTGGCTACGACCAATGTTATGAAAACCCGAATATTACCTTGAGCAATTCTTGCTTTACGAATGGAAAAGCAAAAGGGAATGCTGTTTATATTATTGATGCTAAAACTGGGGAGCGCTTATGGTGGACTAGTGATACAGGCTCTAATATAGATAACTCTAATATGAAGCACAGTATTGTTAGTCGCATTAGTACCTTAGATCGAGATGCTGATGGTTTAGTCGACCATTTATATTTTGGCGATTTAGGCGGGCAAATTTTCCGTATCGATCTTAATAATAACCAGACAAAAACAAATTCAACTTATAGCAGTTTCGGGGTTCGAGTTGTTCGATTAGCCAATTTGGCAACGAATGATGCTACTTATGATAGCTCGAACGACTATACCGCTGGGAATGCGCCGCGTTTTTATGAACCGCCCACAGTGACAATTCACGATTATGGAATCCGCACTTTTATTACTGTCGGTATTGCTTCAGGTGACCGTAGTACACCTTTAGATGTTTATCCGCTTACAGGCCGTGAGGGGATGTCACCAAGTACAGCATTAAGTGGAAGACCTGTAAACAACGTTTATGGAATTATCGATAAAGACTTTATTAAAAAGAATTTAATGTCTTTAACAGATAGCCAGCTTGAAACAAAAGATATTACTCGATCGACGCTTCGAAAAAATCCACAAATTTTACGGTCTGGGGAAACACGAGTAGCACAGATTTTCTTTCCAAACACTGGGGTCGGGCAAAGTGGTTGGTATCGCTCGCTTTCTAGTATGAGCGATGGTACCGAGAAAGCTAATAATAATTTCCGTATTAAAGGTGGGCTAAAAGCTTTTGAAGAGCCTATGGCAATTACAGGGACTTTAATTGTGCCTGTTTATGACCCGCAGGGAACAGGTATTGTAGCGGCAGACCCATGTTTACCCCGTGTAGTAGGTGAAACGGATCAACAGACTTACTGTTTACCATTTGGTGCCTGTCTTAATTCTGATGGGTCAATTGATCAAAATAAAGAGAATGGAAGTGGATTCAAAACACAAACTGGTACTAATTGCCCAGTAGGAGCTTCCGAATGTAATAAAAACGTTATTGGCTCCGGTATTCGTGGCGTAACATTTGTACCAACGGAGGATAACCCACCTGCGACTAATAGTTGTGGGAAATTAAAGCTGTCTGGAAACGAGAGTGGAACGGGCGAGTGGCAATGTACAAGTCACTTAGTTCCTGCGCGCTGGTATGAGCGTTATCGCTAAAGGATGACTTATGAATAAATACTATATCCAACGGTTTAATCAGGGTGTTACCTTGATTGAGCTCATGGTTGTCATCGTGATTGTCGCTATTTTTGCTTCGATTGCTATCCCTTCATATCAAAGTTATAGCCGTAGAGCGACGGCTTCTGCTGCTAAAGGTGAAATTCTAAAATTGGCAGAACAGTTGGAACGGCATAAATCCAAGAACTTTACCTATAGAGGATTTACCACCACATCTGTAACTTTGCCACGGGGTGGTTATACGATTGAAATTAGTGATGATACGACGACAGGAAATTTATTGACGAATGCTGCTGCAAATGGGCAAACATGGGTCATTAAAGCGACAACTACAGATTCAAGAAACTTTAATTTTATTGCTAAGAATTCAGGTTTGCGCTGCCAAAGTTTAACAGCTACGGCTGTTGATAATGACTGTGGTGGAGCGGTCACTTGCAATGTATGTGAAACAAATAGTGAGAATTGGCAATGAAGAATGGTTTTACCTTAATAGAACTCATGATTGTAGTAGCAATAATTGCAATTTTAGCAGCTATAGCGACACCTTCATATTTGCAGTATTTACGCAAAGGGCATCGTACAGCTGTTCAATCTGAAATGATGAATATTGCCCAAACATTAGAATCAGAAAAAGTAGTTCACAATCGTTATCCGTCGAATGCGACGATTACTTCGATTTATGGTTCTAGTGTCAGTCCTCAACAAGGCCAAGCCTTATATAACTTAGCTTTTTCTAGCATAACTGATTCAAGCTGGGTGTTAACTGCTACACCTATTGCTACTAGTTCTCAAGCTGGTGATGGGATCATTTGTCTTAATGATCAAGGGCAAAAATTTTGGGCAAAAGGTGCAACTGATTGTGCGTTATCTGCCACATCAAATTGGCTACAGTAATTTTAAATTCAAAACTGCGGATAACTCAAAAAATAATCTTTCTTTCAGGGCGAAAATCACGTAGAATGTCGCCCTCTATGAAAGGGGTTTGAAGTGTTGCCGATGGTCGGCGCAGGGATAATCCGTAAGAATTATAAGGCTTTTATCATGGTTGTTATTCGTTTAGCACGTGGCGGCGCAAAAAAACGTCCATTCTATCAAATCGTTGTGACTGACAGCCGCAATGCACGTGATGGTCGTTTCATCGAGCGTATCGGTTTCTTTAACCCGACTGCACAAGGTCAAGCAGAAAAACTTCGTTTAGATGCAGACCGTTTTGCTCACTGGGTTTCTCAAGGTGCTCAACCTTCTGAACGTGTTGCTTCTTTAGCTGCTCAAGCTAAAAAAGCTACTGCATAATTTTTGTAGTAGGTAGCCCATGACATCAACACAGAATGTTCCCGAAGATCGTATTCAGATTGGACAGTTACGTTCAGCTTATGGATTGAATGGGTGGCTCTGGGTGTATTCAAATACAGAACCTATGAGCAACATGTTTGACTACCTGCCTTGGTACATTGAGACCAAGGCCGGTTGGCAAACAATAGATGTAAAACGTTGGAAACCACATGGCAAAGGCCTAGTTGTTGCGTTGAAAGGTGTGAGTGATCGCACTGGGGCGGAAAGCTTGGTTGGCGCTAATATCTGGATTGCTAAGTCTCAACTGCCAAAAGCAGATGTAGATGAATACTACTGGTCAGATTTAAAGGGCTTAACTGTGTTAGGTCTTGATGAAGAAGAACAGGAAGTAAACTTAGGGAAAATTCATGAGTTGTTTGAAACTGGAGCTAATGATGTGATGGTGGTGCATGCTACCCCAGACAGCATTGATTCAGAAGAGCGCATGATTCCTTGGCATAAAGATGTAGTACAACGTGTTGATCTTGAAGCTGGTCGTATTTACGTCAATTGGGGCGTAGATTATTAATCCTTTTAGGATTAATACAGCAGGAAAATAGAGGAGTCTGTGATGTTTTTTGCAGTCATTACGCTTTTTCCTGAAATGTTTGAAGCGATTACAGCCTACGGCATCAGCGGACGTGCGGCAAAGCGAGATATTGTACAAGTCACTTGTATTAATCCTCGTGATTTTGCTGAGGGAAACTACAGAAGAGTGGATGAACGTCCATTTGGTGGCGGCCCAGGTATGGTGATGATGGCTGAGCCTTTGGCGAAAGCAATTGCACATGCCAAACAGCTTGCCTCACAAGCAGGACATGTTCATGTTCCTGTGGTGTATATGTCCCCACAAGGCAAAACCTTAAATGAACAGGCAGTACAGCAGTTTGTTGATTATGACGGCTTAATTGTACTGTGTGGACGTTATGAAGGAGTCGATGAACGTTTGATCCAGCATTATGTTGATCAAGAATGGTCAATTGGTGATTATGTTCTATCTGGTGGTGAACTGCCCGCTATGGTGTTACTTGACAGTATTATTCGCCGTTTGCCGAATGTAATGTCAGATGAACAATCAGCAGTACAAGATTCTTTTGTTGACGGTCTTTTAGATTGTCCACAATATACAAAGCCTGACCATTTTGAAGGGCTGGATGTGCCAGAGGTATTAAAATCTGGACATCATGGCAATATTGAAAAATGGCGTTTTTTGCAGCGATATCAAAGAACTCTAGAGCGCCGACCAGAATTGGTCGAAAACGTAGAGTTGACTAAGCAGCAAAAAAAATGGCTAAAAGATACGCAAGAGAATGGTGGTAATTCTTAATCGTTATTCTCAAGAACGAAAGTTCTGCAACAAGACGAGAAGCAATGCTTCGAGTTAAAGCATAATTCTATTTAATGAATAGTTTTATGTAAATTTAAAGGCTCTTTATAGACATATTGTCGTAAAGGGAAAGATAAACGGGTTGATATGCGCTTTAGCCTCTATCCCCAGCGGAAATTCAGACCTCTTCTGACTCCGCACATATTGGAGATTCCCACAATGAGTGGTAAACATCCTTTAGTTCAAGCTGTTGAAAATGCACAGTTAAAATCTGATATCCCTGCTTTTGCTCCTGGTGACACTGTCATCGTTCAAGTAAAAGTAAAAGAGGGTGATCGTGAACGTCTTCAAGCATTTGAAGGTGTTGTAATTGCTAAGAAAAACCGTGGTTTGAACTCTGCGTTCACAGTACGTAAAATTTCTAGCGGTGTTGGTGTTGAGCGTGTATTCCAAACTCACTCACCAGTTGTTGCTAAAATCGAAGTGAAACGTCGTGGTGACGTTCGTCGTGCTAAACTTTACTACCTTCGTGACTTGTCTGGTAAAGCTGCACGTATTCGTGAAAAATTACCAGCTCGTAAAGCGTAAGCTTATAGCGAGTAAAAAAATGCGCCTTTTGGCGCATTTTTTTGTTTAAAAACTATAGTCCTTGAAGCTTCAAACGGTTTGCGTGTTGACGATAAACTGATACAGGATCGGAAGCAAAAATAGAACGTATACCAAGCACTTGGTTCACTTCATCTAAATGATTCCAGTTGTAATCATCACGAATTGTTTTACCAAATTTGGCACTGCATCGGGAAACAAGTCCATCATTATCACCAAATGGATCGACTACTAAACTACTGCCTGTAAGCGCAATATCAAATGGATCTAATGGGTTGGTCAGCGCTTTATTCCCCGAGAAAGAATACATATAAATACCTTTCTCTTGGTATGTCCCTTCACCACAAGAAGTAGTTGGTACACCCATAGGGAATTGAGCATTAAATTGAGCTGAACCTTGAGTTGATAAGCTATGAGCACCTGCTAAAGAGTCGTGCGGATAGCTTGTTGGGTCTAGGCCTCCTGCCCAAGTAATGGCTGCTGAAAACCAGTTTACTAACGTTGCCAGTCCAGACAGAGGAGTACCCTCAACGTTCAGGATCAGATCTGCCATTGGTGATCCTTTATGAGGTGCACCTATCGTGGTGAGTGAGGCAACTTTCTCTGGCATGATACCGGCCACATAGCGAATTGTTGGGCCCCCATGGCTATGACCGATCAAGTTGACTTTAGGCTTACCAGTAATGGCAATAATCTCTTCTACTTGCTGGGCAAGTTGTTCACCACGCACTTCTGTTGAGTTAAAAGGTGACACTCTGGTTGCCCAGACATTTCCTCCATTACGAGCAAGATCCGGAAGGATTTGGTACCAGTAATCGAGACCAAGTGTATCTGTCCCAACTCGGTTAAAACCCGCCATACCGTGGTTAAAAACCAGTGGATATTTGGTTTGTGCATAAGATGAATAGACGAACGAGCTTTTAACTTGTTCAGCATTTGTGGCATGGGCCGCCGAAATACTCAGTCCTGAGAGCATTGCAGCGCAAAAAAACGTTAACTTCCTTTTCATTTTTTACTCACTATTTTTATTTTGTATGAAAAGCAGCTTCTTACTGCTATTGCTTGTTTAGCCAGTTCCTAAAAGAAAAGGCTTAATAATTAAATGGCAGTTCACCTCCCTGATCATGGACCGTTTCAAAAGTTCGAAGTCTTAATTGTTCTTGTGATGAGTTAAATTGTTGTTGGCGTAATTGTTGTATGGCTTGGTTTTTAGCACTATCGCTCATATTGCTTTTAATAATTTCATCTCGTCCACTCAAGTAACTTGTGACCCTTTGCTGCCAAGCACTACGCTGTGTATCTAAAGTTTCTAATCGTTGAGTCGCCTCGGCTCCAACAAGTGCTGTACGCATTTGTCTAAGTTCTTCTGCAGAACCATGACGAGCTTTAATTTGTTTAGTCAGCGTATGTAAATCATCAAGTTTAGAGAGCTCTTGTAGGTTTTGTTGCCAGTCTTCTGGTAGTTGTTCAAAGCGTTCTTTAAGTTTTTGTGCTTTTTCAATTTCGCTTAAAGATGAGTCCTCAAGTATTTGCATGCGATCTAGCGTGTAGTTCTGATAGATATCTTCAGTTGAGAAGAGCCCATCAATTTCAGCGGCCGAAAAGAAACGTTTTCTTAGATCTTGAATTGAATTAAAGATTTTTTGAAAGTAATTTTTATCTTGTTGTTTTGACGAGGGCGTTTGGATTTGAGCAAGCTGTTCACGATATTTTAAGTAGCGACCCCATAAATCCAGAATCTGTGAGCGAGCTGGCTCTAAATATTTTCCCTGAATAAATTGTCCAAAGTGATTTTTAATTTGCTCTAAATCATTTTCTCCATATTGGGTAATAAAATATTCAAAGCAGTCACGTGTTTGACTGTTAATGACCAAATGTTGAGAACTATCAATTTTTAACTGACAGTTAACTTCAGTATCTTGCTGACTTTTACTATGGTAAGCATCTGCATTTAGCTTTGAGTTATTTGTGGGTGGAGCTGATGCTAAATTTTGAGCTGTCTTTTCACTGACTTGGGGTGATGTGTTTTTTGAATCAGGACTTAACCAATATACACATGCAATGAGGCTCAAAATAAAAAATCCGAGCACGCACCACAATACCTTCTTCTGCATCCCTTGCATAAAGATATCTTCCTTAAGTTTTAATTTGTTGTTTTTTTACTCGATCATTAATGTGCCATAAAATAAGTGAAAAGGCACCTAAATATTGTGAAAATATCTTGCCGAATTTGCTAACATGTCGGCACTTTTTTCTAGCTTTGTGTTCCAGTAAAAATGACGACAAAAAATCAAAAAATTTCTCGTCGCCATATCAGTGGTGTATTTCTATTAAATAAACCATTAGGCTTAAGTTCAAATGCGGCTTTGCAAAAAGTGCGTTGGTTATATCGCGCTCAAAAAGCAGGCCATACTGGAGCGTTAGACCCCTTGGCGACAGGTTTGCTCCCGATTTGTTTGGGAGAGGCCACTAAATTCTCACATTACTTGCTGGACTCAACAAAGCGTTATCAAACTACTGTTCGATTAGGTCAAACTACAACAACAGGTGATGTTGAAGGCGATATTTTACAAGAACGTCCTATCCCGGTTCTTAGCGAAGAGCTTATTGAGCAAACTTTAGAAAAGTTTAGGGGCGATATTCAACAAGTTCCACCCATGTACTCGGCATTAAAAAAAGAAGGCAGACCCTTATATGAGCTTGCCCGAAAAGGTATTGAGATTGAGCGAGAAGCGCGTCCAGTCACGATTTATGCTTTAGAGCTTATTGAATTTACCGAAAATAGTATCACTCTGGATGTAACCTGTTCTAAAGGTACATACATCCGTGTATTAGGTGAAGATATTGGTGAAGCACTCGGTTGTGGTGGGCATTTAACGATGCTGAACCGGACTCAAACAGGACATTTTGAGCTTATACCGAGCTATACCATTGAATATCTGGAAAGTTTAACAGAAGAGCAAAGAGAAGCTTTGCTACTTCCAGTTTATGCACCAGTTGACCATTTCTTAAAAATTCAGGTTCCAGAAGGGCGTGAAAAATATTTTTGCAACGGTTTAGAAAGCAATATTGAACATTCTGCAGAAGCAGAAGTTTTGGTGTTTTCGGGTGAGCGCTGTTTAGGCTTAGCCGAGATTACCGATAAAAAACGGTTGGTACCTAAGCGTATCTTAAATTTGTAGTAGATGTAGAGTATAGAGCATGGGCATGGAATGGGACGTTATCCTTAGTTTGATCTTTTTTGCGTTTACTGCAGGAGCAATTGATGCTGCTGTAGGCGGCGGTGGACTTATCCAGATTCCGGGGATCATGAGTACTTTTCCTAACATGTCGACTGCTACGGTGATTGGTACCAATAAAGTCTCATCCATTTTTGGTACGGCATCGGCGGCTTATACATTTGCTAAAAAAGTAAAATTGCAATGGAAGCTTTTAGCCGTTATTGCCATTTGTGCCTTGATTAGTTCTTTTGCCGGCGCGGCATGTTTGTCACTTATTCCTCAATCGGTATTGCGTCCTTTCGTTTTCGTGATGTTGATTGTGATTGCGATTTATACCCTAGTTAAAAAGAACTTCGGTCAAGTTCATACCGAGCAAAAAATTACCACGAAAATGTTAATTTTAGCTGGTATTGGTAGTTTGGCCATTGGTTTCTACGACGGTATTTTTGGGCCGGGTACTGGTAGTTTCTTTATTTTCTTCTTTATCCGTTTTTTACAAGTTGATTTCTTGCATGCTTCAGCTTTGTCAAAAATTGGTAATTTTATGACTAACTTAGCTGCGCTGAGTTTTCTCATCCCGACTGGTCACGCTATTTTACATATTGGTTTAATGATGGCAGCGGCTAACGTGCTAGGTTCTATTGTTGGGGTACGTACTGCACTTAAATACGGTAGTGGTTTTGTACGAATTATCTTTTTAATCTTGGTGAGTATTCTGATTTGCCGTTTGGGCTATCAAATGTTTGTTACGGGTTAAATAAGATTGCAAGTATGAGCTGTCCCTAAAATGCAGTTCATACTTTTTTGTATCATTTGAAATTAGAAATATAAAAATCATTACAGAAGTTTACTAGAAAGAAAACTGTGTAAAAAATAGTCTCATTTTAAGCTACTTAAACATTATAAATTTCAACGTATGATAAACCTTGAAATAAAAAAGATTTTTTAGCTAAAAAATGAGGAAGAGAATGAATATTTTCGAAGCATTAAGAGAAAGCCATGAAAATCAACGTAACCTTTCTGAACAACTTATTCAGACACATGGTTTAACTGAAGAAAGAAAAGAATTATTTGATGCATTAAAAAATGAACTTTATGCCCATTCAGTTGCCGAAGACCGTTACCTCTATATTCCTTTAATGTTTGACGATGTCGGTTTAGATATTACGAGACATGCTTTATCTGAGCATCACGAAATGGATGAGTTGGTTGAGCAGCTCGAAAAAACCGATATGAGTAGCCCAAGCTGGTTAGCAACCGCCAAACAGTTGAGTGAAAAAGTCCATCATCATTTAAATGAAGAAGAGCATAAGTTTTTTCAGCAAGCTGGAAAAATTCTTAAAGACAGCGAAAAAGAGACACTCGGCAATAAATATTTAAAGGAATATAAAAAGTATAAAAAGCAGCAGTAGAGTAAACCTATACAGCTTTTTTAGTACTTCTTAAAGTAACACCAATAGAGGCCAGCATTACGCAAGCCAAAGCCACCCATTGCAGCATGCTGATTTCTTCGTGAAGCAATAAGAAACCCGTTAATGCTGCCAATGCTGGTGCTAAACTCGTTAGAGTCCCGTAAGTTAATTTATTGAGTTGTTTGAGAGCCATTAAATCGAGTGCATATGGAATTGCAGTCGCTAACACCGCAATAAGTAAGGCTTTACCCCAGTACTGTGTTTCAAGTAATGCAGGAGCATTGTGCCAGACTCCAATTGGCAATAAGGCAAGTGCAGATACACCGATCCCAATCGTTAAGGCGTGCATCCCGATATTTTGGGTCACAACTTTATGACCGAAATAGATATAGAAGGCCCAGCAAAGACCGGCACCTAGCGCACATGCTGCACCTACATACGAGAAATGGTGTTGAATAGGGTTTTGCCAAGGTACCATGAGTGCAATGCCTAACATGGCTAGTGCTACCCAAATGTAGTCACTCTTTTGTTTAATAGAAAGAAGCGCAAGGCCTAATGGACCAATAAACTCTAATCCAACAGCAATACCTTGGGGTAATTTTCCAAGTGAGGTATAAAATAGGATATTCATTAAGCCTAAAGATGCGCAGTACATCAATAAATCACGCCATTTTAAATAGGGTAAGCGTGACCAGATTTTCCAAGATCGGAACATAATTGCGACAATAACCGTTGCAAAGCTCAGCCTTAAAATTGTAACGGTGAGAGGGTCTAATGTTGCAATGAGCTGTTTGGCAAATGAAGCGCTGATTTGATACGAAACCATCGACAAAATCATATACAGCACAGCAATAATTGGAAGATTTTGCATGGAAAATACTCTAGCGCTTCATCTGATGTCTAAAAATAATGGTGGACAATTATAACGAATACTATGTTTTAGCTGGCAGATTTCATTAAATTAACTTGCTGCTTTTTCACGTTCTTGACGAGCTTTTTGGGTGGTTACGGTACAACCAACGGAAGCAGTGATAATAGTTGCAAGTGCTAGCCATTGATTCCATAAAAGATATTCACCCAAGAAGATAAATCCGGAAAGTGCTGCAACTGCGGGCTCTAGGCTCATCAATGTTCCAAAGCTTAAAGGTGTCAAATTGCGCAGTGCTAACATTTCTAAAGAGAATGGGAGAGCACTGGCTAAAATAGCCAAACCAATAAAATAAAAAAGATAGGGAAGTTCTATAACTTGTGCAATTGAGCCTGAAAAAAAGGTAATGGGTAATAAGATGCATGCACCTACACTCATTCCTAAACACACCGTATGATTACCTGAAATACCAGAAGGTTTCTGGCCGGCAATAATATAAAGCGCCCAACAAGACCCTGCACTAATTGCAAATAAAACGCCGATCCAATCTAAGCTATGAGCCTGATTGAAAGGGAAAAGTAAAATCAGCCCAATAATTGCAAAGCTGACCCAAACAAAATCATATTTTTGCCGTGCGTGATATAACGCCACACTTAAAGGGCCAATAAATTCAAAAGCAACCGCAATTCCAATGGGTAAGCGTTCGATCGACAGATAAAATAAGGCGTTCATGCCTGCAAGCGCAAATCCATAAGCTAAGATTGCTTTCCAGCGGACCTGATTAAAATTAATTCGCCAAATTTGAAAAATAATCGCAAGAATAATTGCACCTAAACATAGGCGCATTGCAGAAACAGTCAGTACAGGGAAGTTCTGAAACAAAATTTTAGCTAAAGATGCGCTACTTTGAACGCTTAACATGGCAAGAATAAGAAAACCCAAAGCATGTAGCTGAGATTTCTGGTTTAAAGTGGACATTTTATTATTTGATCAATTGGTATACTTTTCACATGATAATGTAAATACCCATAAAAAAGCCACAGACAATGCTGTGGCTTTTGAATTTACAGTCCGTATTAGAACAATACGCGCACGCGAATTGTACCTTCAACTTCATGTAACATATCTAAAGCTTCTTGAGAAGCAGAAGCGTCAACATCCATTACGAGGTAACCGATGTCACCTTTAGTCATAAGTGACTGACCAGAAATGTTGATGCCTTGTTCAGCAAACAAGTTGTTGATTTTAGACAATACACCTGGCACGTTTTTGTGGATGTGCAATAAACGGTGTTGGCCAGCTGTCAATGGTAACGCGATTTCCGGGAAGTTCACCGCAGAAAGTGTCATACCTTTGTCAGAGTAAGCAACAAATTTCTCTGCAACTTCTAAACCGATGTTTGCTTGCGCTTCCATGGTTGAACCACCAACGTGAGGAGTTAAAATCACGTTGTCTAGGCCGCGAAGTGGAGATTGGAATTCTTCACCATTTGCTTTAGGTTCTTTCGGGAACACGTCAACCGCTGCACCAGCAATATGACCAGACTTGATTGCATCAGCTAAATCTTCAATCACTACACATGTACCACGTGCAGCATTTAAGAAGATCGCGCCTTCTTTCATTTTCGCAAATTGTTCTTTAGTGAAGAAGTTACGTGTAGACGGAACATCTGGCACATGTAACGTTACAACATCTGCAGTTGCTAAAAGTTCATCTAAAGAACCAACTTGGCGAGCATTACCCATTGGTAATTTGGTTACTGCATCATAATAAATAACATGCATACCCATGCTTTCAGCAAGAACTGAAAGTTGAGAACCGATGGAACCGTAACCCACAATACCTAAAGTTTTGCCACGAGTTTCAAAAGAACCGACAGCAGACTTGTCCCAACCACCACGATGACAAGCCGCCGATTTTTCAGGAACACGGCGAAGAAGAAGAATCGTTTCAGCAAGTACAAGCTCTGCAACCGAACGCGTATTTGAATACGGTGCGTTGAATACAGGAATACCACGTGCCATTGCTGCTTTAAGATCAACTTGGTTTGTTCCGATACAGAAACAACCTACTGCGATCAATTTATTTGCAGCTTCGAAAACTTCTTCAGTCAATTGGGTACGCGAACGAATACCAATAAAGTGAGCATCTTTAATTGCTTCTTTAAGCGCTTCGCCTTCAAGAGCAGTTTTACGATAGTCAATATTGGTGTAACCCGCAGCGTTTAAAGTATCGACTGCGTTTTGGTGAACGCCTTCTAACAAAAGGAAACGGATTTTATCTTTAGGTAGTGAAAGATGTTGGCTCATTACGGCTCCGCTACAAAGGCCAAATTTGGTGGCGGTATAATAACATACTGGGCGGTGCTATAGATATTTCGTTTATACCATCGCCTTATGGCAATTTTATCTATGTCTAATCACTTCTGTTTATGGCTTTTCGAGCATTTTTAAATATGCTTGGTAGGGGGGTAAATGTGATTTTTCTCTGAAAGCCCCATAGAAAGCATTTATTTACGTTAAACATGTTTTGTAGTGACAGTATCTCTATTCTGAACTTTATCGCTTGCGCGGATACATGTAGAATATAGGAGTTCCTTGAACATTATGGCTTTGCTCAGGTGAGAACCTTGAGAATTATGAGGTCATAGTCCCACCACAGTTTACTTCTTGCTAGGTCTGCAAACGATGAATGCTCCAGTCGCTTTAACACCTGAGTTACTCACCCAATTAACAGCAATCGTCGGTGAAAACCGTATTAAAACTGATGCTGATAGTCTCGAAAACTGGGGTAAAGATCATACCAAGCATTTTAATCCGAACCCATCGGTCATCGTTTTTCCGTCAACGACTGAACAAGTTCAGGCAGTTGTAAAGCTTGCGAACCAGTTTAATGTTGCGATTACACCGTCAGGTGGTCGTACTGGTCTCTCTGCCGGTGCAGTAGCAACCAATGGTGAAATTGTCATTAGCATGGACAAAATGAACCAAATTCTTGAGTTCTTCCCGGCAGACCGTATGGTGCGTGTTCAAGCTGGTGTTGTGACTGAGCAATTGCAGAATTATGCAGAAGAACAAGGCATGTATTACCCAGTGGACTTTGCTTCAGCGGGTTCTAGCCAGATTGGCGGTAATATCGGTACCAATGCTGGTGGTATTAAAGTTATTAAATATGGCATGACACGTAACTGGGTGCTTGGCTTAACCGTAGTGACTGGTAAAGGCGATATTCTACGTTTAAACAAAGGCATGGTTAAAAATGCAACTGGTTATGCATTACAGCATTTGTTTATTGGCGGTGAAGGCACATTAGGTTTAGTGACTGAAGCAGAAATTAAACTTGAGCGTCAACCACAAAACTTACAAGTTTTAGTTTTAGGTGTCCCTGATTTTGATGCAGTGATGCCTGTATTACATGCGTTCCAAAAAGACATCGACTTAACTGCATTTGAGTTCTTTGGTGAACTTGCAATGCAAAAAGTTTTAGATCATGGCCATGTACAACGCCCATTCGAAACTGAATGCCCGTTCTATGTATTACTTGAGTTTGAAGCTCCATATGAGCCGATTCTCGATAAAGCAATGGAAATTTTCGAGCATTGTATGGAGCAGGGTTGGGTACTTGATGGCGTAATGAGCCAGAGCCTTGACCAAGTAGAAAGCTTATGGCGCTTACGCGAAGATATCTCTGAATCAATCGCGCCATTTATTCCATACAAAAACGATATTTCAGTATTAATTACTCACGTACCTGCATTTATTCGTGAAATTGATGCAATTGTTCAAGAAAACTACCCAGACTTTGAAATTTGCTGGTTCGGACATATCGGTGACGGTAACTTACACTTAAATATTTTGAAACCTGAAAACTTAACCAAAGATGAGTTCTTTGCGAAGTGTCAGGTGGTAAATAAATATGTGTTTGATACCGTTAAAAAATACGACGGTTCAATCTCTGCTGAGCATGGTGTCGGTATGACGAAAAAGCCATATTTGGAATATTCACGTTCGCCTGAAGAAATTGAATATATGAAAGCTTTGAAAAAAGTATTTGACCCGAATGGTTTGATGAACCCAGGTAAATTATTCGATCTTTAATTTAGATCTATTTTGTAGGACTACATAGTTTCTACAGAGTAACCGACAAAGCCATAGCATCATAAAGCTATGGTTTTTGTTTTTGGTGATAAAAATGCAACGTTTATTTTTAATTTCAGCGCTCTGTGCTGGGCTTTTCACTGGGTGTGCGACGACCAGTAAATTAATCCCTTTAGTGGGTTCTGAAACCCCGATGCAACAAGTACTTAAAGCTCAACCTGAGATCGTAAAAGAGCACAATAATACCTCAGTTCAGCAAGTATTTAACCGAGTAGAATCTCCAACAGTTTCCCGTATTACCGTGATTCAAACTGGTTTAATGGATGATTCTGTTTCCGCAATCCGAACAGAATATTCATTCAAATTGGTTGATGAAAAGTGGCAATTGCAAAATAAGCAAAAGAGCTACCAATGTGCGCGAGGAAAGGGTTCCAAAGGTTTCCAAACCCAGCTTTGCTCTTAAAAACAAAAAAGACGATAAATATATCGTCTTTTTTAATGACCTAAATTATACGCCGCTTTCTAAAATTTTAATTTTGACGTCAACTACATCATCTTTAACGGCTGTATGATGCGCTTGCATATGAGGCGTCGCTAAATGCGCTTCAAGATGAGCAACACTTTCCCATTTTTCTAGCATGACAATCATGTCAGGCTCTTGGGTTTGGAAGTTAGCATTTGATTTATGATCAACTAAAGGTTCATAACCATGACAACCATCTTCTGCTAAAACAGTTGGAATGATTTTTTGAAAGGCATCCAATACGTTCTGGCGATGCTGTCCACCCGATTTAGTACGAATTTCCGCAATAATGGTTAGCATGGATTTCTCCTTATTAGGCTGCTGCAAATACAGTATTTAAGTGTGCTTTATATTCTTCAACATAACTATCAACGTTAGGCATTTTAATTACGTCATTTACGATAAATGTCGGAAGGGTGCTCATGCCTAAGAACTGATTGGCTTTATGAAATGGTAAATAAACACCATCTACACCTACACCGTGGAAGAATTGATCTGCATCTTCAAATGCTTCCATTGGAGCATTCCAAGTCAATGACAGCATATATTTTTTGTCATGAATTAGACCACCTGAACCATATTTTTTTGAGGCATCAGAACGGCTACGCCCATCACTTGCATAAAGTGAACCATGACCAGTGTTAAAGACATCATCAATATACTTTTTGACTGTCCAAGGTGCGCCCATCCACCAGCCTGGCATTTGATAAATAACAACATCTGCCCATAAGTATTTTTCAACTTCACTTTCAGCGTCATAATTGCTGTCTGCACGGGTGACTTGGACTTCATGGCCGAGTTCCGTGAGGTGTGTGGTTGCTAGGGTGGTTAATGTGTCATTTAATTCACCGTTTGAGTGGGCAAATTGTTTAGCACCATTAATCACTAAAATCTTACTCATGGAGGTTGCTCTCATTAAATTCCTGTATTTGACGCATACTCTATGAGATTTACTGTTGTAGAAAAATGCATGAATAGGAAAAATATTGTTGATAAAAAATCAATAATTATTATTGGATTTCTATTTAAAATTAATCTATCTCATTAATATCAATAAATTTATAGCTCTTTACAAAGCTCAAAAGGAAAAAGTGGCCTATTATCTTTAGCATTAATTTTGAGTAAATAGAGGGGAAGAGTGATGAAAAAGAATGGTTTGTTGATTATTTTCAGCCTAAGTATATTAACTGCTTGTGCTCCACCTCAAAATTCTTCTGTTCAACTCGCCGATAGTCCTATACAGGCTGTATTACTCGATCAACCAGATCTTTTAAATGATGCAAGTAACTTAGATATTTCACAGCAAATGAATGCTTCGGATGATCCTTCCAATGCTCAAGTTACTATTTTGCAAACAGAACCTAGTCCAGATGCGGTATCGAAAACACGTACTGAATATTTATTAAAACGGGATCAGCAAATCTGGAAAATTGTGAATAAAAAGCAAAGCTATCAATCTACAAAAGGAGAGGAAACTACAGATTTTCAAGTTAATCCTTGCCCATGATGCTTAATTTTTTATTGAATATGTGGATAACTTTGAGTTTGTACACAACCATAATTTGCATGCCTTTTTGTGTAAAAATCTGAAATTTAAGCTTCTTGAAATTGCATGATTGCTGATCAATTTAAAAAGTGCTATTGTTGCGCTCGGCAATTGTGCCAATTGGTAAAAATTACCGAATCTCACGTCATATATTTTTTCTCGTTTTAGACACCTTGTGAATACGGTGTTTCACACTCTAAACATGCACTCTCACGGCATATAACAACTTAACTAAAGATTGATTGACCATACATGTCATCGTCATGACTACATCTTATTTTTATAGGTAGTCCTACAGACATATGGCCGCTATTTTGAAGTGTACAACTCATGAAAAATATTCAAACGACAACGTTGAACCGTACAACGTTGATGTTTCCTTTGGCCTTAGTGCTATTTGAATTTGCGGTTTATATTGGTAATGACCTGATTCAGCCAGCCATGTTGGCAATTACTGAAGATTTTGGTGTAAGTGCAACTTGGGCACCATCTTCGATGTCATTTTATTTATTAGGTGGCGCATCTGTTGCATGGTTACTTGGTCCTTTGTCGGACCGTCTCGGACGTAAAAAAGTACTATTAGCAGGAGTTTTATTCTTTGCTCTATGCTGTTTTTTAATTTTACTGACGACGCAAATCGAGCAATTTCTAGCTTTAAGATTTTTGCAGGGAATTGGCTTAACCGTAATTTCAGCAGTTGGATATGCGGCTATTCAAGAAAGTTTTGCTGAACGTGATGCGATTAAAGTCATGGCACTCATGGCAAATATCTCATTACTTGCACCCTTGCTAGGACCTGTACTTGGCGCTTTCTTAATTGATTATGTGTCTTGGCACTGGGGCTTTGTCGCCATCGCTGTATTGGCATTACTCAGTTGGATCGGGTTGAAAAAACAGATGCCGAGCCAGCAAGTCAGTGTAACCAAGCAACCTTTTAGTTATCTTTTTGATGATTTTAAAAAGGTGTTTACCAACCGCCGGTTTTTAGGTTTAAGCCTTGCGTTACCTTTAGTGGGTATGCCTTTAATGCTATGGATTGCTTTGTCTCCAATCATTTTAGTAGATGAGTTAAAGCTCACTAGTGTGCAATATGGCTTAGCTCAATTTCCCGTATTTTTGGGTTTGATTGTAGGCAACATTGTCTTAATCAAAATTATTGACCGTTTGCCTTTGGGTAAAACCGTCATGATGGGTTTGCCGATTATGCTCACTGGTACACTCATTTTAATATTAGGTGTAGTGTGGCAAACCTATCTCATACCATGTTTGCTTACAGGCATGACGCTCATCTGTTTTGGTGAGGGAATTAGCTTTTCAGTCTTATATCGCTTTGCACTCATGTCATCTGAGGTATCAAAAGGAACAGTTGCAGCAGCAGTTTCAATGTTACTGATGATGAGCTTCTTTGCAATGATTGAGCTTGTACGTTATCTCTATACACAATTTCATTTATGGGCTTTTGCATTGTCTGCCTTTACCTTTATTGCTCTTTGGTTTAGCCAACCGCGAAGTGCTTTGAAGCAGGAAATGCAAGAAAGACTGCAACAAGGCAACAATTAAATAAAAAATACCGGAATTGATATTCCGGTATTTTTTTATTCTACTTAATCTCTTGTTCTAAAAGTTTGTCTTTAAGTGTTAATAGTTCTGGCAAAGTTTCTAGCAATAAACTGATTTGTTTTAACACGAGTGTGTAATTTTCTGAAAAGTGCTCATAAGTAGTTAGGCTTTGAATTTGCGCTAAAGTCTGCTCAAGGAAATTGAAATCAATATAAGCCGGATCAAATAAGCTCTGTTTAAGAATTTGCTGACAATCCAGTAAGAGTTGTAATACCTGTTGATCATCAATTTTTTGTCGTTGGCTTCCTAACGCTGCTACGTAACTCAGTTGGCTGTGGCTATAAACCAAATAACGAAAAGCATAATGGATGAGTTGAGGGTTCGGGTTGGGTTCAGCACTTAGGCTTGAAATCATGTTGGATAGCTCAATCTGAGCGTTATGCGCAGCACGACGAATTCGACGGTACTCTATATCCTGATTTTTGCCATATTGATATTGCTCAACAATCACATTGAAATAATCTAAGGTCGCTTTGCTGCTTTTATTAATATTATTGGGGATGTTTCGAAAGTTCCAGTCGGGCCAAATAAAGTTTACGGCAAGCCATGCAATAAAGCAGCCTAATAAGGTATCTATCAGTCGAGGCAAAATAATACTGTAGCCAGCGCCTTTTAAGTTGAAAATTAATAGCACCATAAGGGTAGCCATGAGCGTAGCCAAAGCATATTTCTTTTGACGTAAGTAAAAAAAGCAAACTCCACAAATAATTGTAATGATGAGCTGGCCTTCAATACTCGGTACAAAATATAAAATTGGTATTCCTAATAAAACACCGAGTAGGGTACCAATCGTTCTTAATTTAAGACGGCTTTTAGTCGCAAAATAAGTAATCTGACAGACAAACAAACTGGTCAGTAAAATCCAGTAGCCATGCTGTGCAAACGGTAATAATGAAATGGCATAACCTGCGGCGAAAACCACAGCAATTCGTATGGCATGCCTAAACAGCGCTGACTGTGGCGTAAGTTGTTGCCGAAGTTTTAAGATAAGATCTGAAAATCCTTGAATATCATCATCAAGTAAATTTAAGTGTTCTTGTCTTGTTTGAGTGTTATTTTCAGGAACAGGTTGGGCATATTGCAGTTGTTCAAACTGTTCATGCATTCCTTTTAAATTATCAAAAATAAGTTTTAAATTTTTAACTTCAAAATTTTGTGGATGTTGTTGTATCCAATCTTTTAAAGAACTTTCCAAATGTCCTAATACTTTCTGACTTTCTTGCGAAGGCTGATATGGCTGGGTATATAAAATACATTGAGCTAAATCTTGGCATGCTTGTGCTTGTAGACGCAGGTTTTTTTGGAAACGGAAAATAAGATCACTACGGCTAAAATTCTGTTGAATATGTTCGTAATGTAAGTAATTTGAAGTTGCTTGCTCATGAATGTCCCGTGCGAAAAAGTATAGATTTAACCAATAGATACTTTTATTACTGACTCTGGAAGCTTTGAGCCGAGTAAGTAGAGAACTGCGTATTTGATTGAGGCTTTGAGCAACTTGCGTATTTTGTAGAGATAATTCATATAAAAGCTGCTCAACATTCTCTTTATTGTCCGGATCAAACAAACGAGCTTTTGCTTGTAGTAGAACAGAAATTTCTTTAAAAATTTGCGAGAGCTTATCTTGTAAGGGAAGTGTCGGTTTAATAATAAAAAATAAAATAGAAGTTAAACCGTACCAGAGAGCGCCATAAACAAAATAAGTAGGTTGTTGATACCAATGTGCATATTCGCCTAAACCGAACATACTATAAATAGAGAGCAAAATAGTACCAAAAGAAATCGTGGCATAACGTTGCCCTAAGGCGCCTAGTAATATGAAAAAAGCGCTTGAGATAGAGAGATATAAAATAAAGAAAATTTTGTAAGGAGCTAAAAAGCCAAGAATACTACTGACTGTAAAAAAGAGCAGGCAGACATAGACCAAATTGCGTAATCGAATACTTAAGCGATCATCAAAGTCTGTTAATGCTGCTGCAATTGCGCCTAAGGTTACGGGAACAATAAGTTGATTATAGCCCAGCCACAGCAAACCTAAAGTTGTGCCAGTCAGTACAATCAGAATTTGCAGGCAATAAATTAAAATAGAGTTTGTCTTAAAGCTATTAAATATTTGGGTCAGATAATTCACGGCTTTTGTTCTAAATTAGAGAATACGTGAGAAAGCAGTATGTAACTTTAAATTTTTATTACTTCAAAAATATTATTCTTTTTATCTACAAAAGTCAGTCATTTTTTAAGATTTTATTAGACTTAAACCAAGTTGTAATGATCAATAAATTAACAAAATTGTGGATATCTTTTTAGATACCCACAATTTGAAAAATATATAAATTATTTAATCACACCACATGCAATTCGTGCTCCGCCACCGCCCAGAGGTTGAGGTGAGTCTGAATAATTGTCACCACCAGCGTGGATCATAATCGCTCGACCTTGAATATCGGCAAGTTTCAATCGAGGGGCGATTACGGCAGTTGTGGCAACACCTGTATTATCGACAACTAAAACAGGTAGATCACCTAAATGGCCAGTGGTTGGAGTACCATGATGAGGAGCTTGGTTCGGGTTATAGTGGCTACCCGCAGCTAAAGCAGCGCCAGGTTTTCCATCTTTTACGGCTGGGGCACAAGAAGCGTTTTCATGAATATGGAAACCACGAGTACCACTTGGTAAATCAGCAAGAGCAGGGGTAATAATTAAGCCTTTGTCGCTATCTTGAAAGCTAATCGTACCTATTTTTTTGCCAATACCGTTAGCTGTCACTTCATTTACATCAACTACTTTTTTTGTATGCATTGAGGTTAAGGCTTGAGTTGTGTCAGATACAGTTTTAGTTACCGAACTACAGCCAACCGTAAAAAGGGCTGTAAGCGCACAAACTGCGCTAATTTTATTAAACATCTGCATGATTGGATGTCCTTATAAATATATATGATCGTTTGATTCAAACAAACAGAGGTCTGACCTACAAGTTAATTTAAATAGTTAATTTGTATCTAGAAACATTTTTAAATTAAATAACTATGTCACTCTTTGTCATTGGACGATTCACTTTCAGAGTCATAAATCATAGTCGTTTTTGGCATAGGTTCAGGTTCAATCGTTTCATGTAACCACTCACGCCAAATTGCCAGTAAAATAGCCAAAATTACAGGGCCAATAAATAACCCGACCAAGCCGAAACTCGCAATACCACCTAATACACCAAACATAATTAATAAGAACGGAATTTTGGTGGCGCCAGAAATGACGAGTGGTCTAATCACATTATCTGAGCTACTGACAATCACCACGCCCCAAACGACAACGCCAATAGCTTCCATGGTTTGTCCTTGCGAGAACAACCATAAACCAACGCCTAAATAGGAAATTGGGGTACCAAATGGAATTAAAGCCAATAAGAACGTAGCAATAGTGAGTACCATAGGGTTTGGTACACCTGCTACGAAGTAACTTAATCCAGCTAAAACGGCTTGAGCAATTGCAGTTAAACCTACGCCATAGACTACTGCACGAGTTGTCTCGGAAATCGTATCAAGATAGTGATGAATACGAGGGCCAATGACCATTTCTAAAGCTTTACTCACTTGAGACAAAATCATTTGACCATCACGGTAGAAGAAAAATAGGCTAAATACGGCAAAGCCAAGTTTGACAATATTTTTGCTAATCTCACCGAGCAGTACACGGCCATAACTTAAATGACTTTGTACCCAAGCTGCGATATTTTGAATGGTGCTATTAGGATCGTTGTTTAATTCATTAAGTGTACGAGAAATTTCTTTTCCTACAAAAGGAAGCTCGCGTATAAAATCTGGAACGCTTAAATGGCCCGAAAAAACCTGACGTTGTAAGTCAAAATATAAGTTGCGTCCTTCATGCTGCAAAATGAAAATAGCGCATGTAAAGGGTACACCAACGACTAAAATGACCAGACTAATCATTAGAGTTGCATTTAAAGTATTGCGGGTTTCTCCAAAAAAACGCTGAATTCTTAAATAAATAGGCCAAGTCATATATGCAATGATGGCAGCCCAAAGTACAGGAACAATAAAATATTTCAGGATATTAAATCCTAAAAAAATCAAAATAAAAAACAGCCCAAACAATAAAACGCGCTGTAAATTAGGAGCGTATGGATGCACGAACAATATTTCTCTAATTTTCTACGTAGAATAAAGTCATATTAACTGAAAAATAACCTGAGGCAAATTTTAAGGTCACAATGTAAAAAACCTTATACAACTCTTTTTAGAGGCTAAAAGTTAATTAAAACCACTCAGCTTTATCTTCAATTAACTTGTTTAGAACGGGTTGCCATTGATTTTGGATACTAATAAAGTTCTTTTGCGGTTTATCAAAAATGCTTAAACCCTGCATTGCTAAGCTGCCATACGCAGTGCGTTCAGCAATCCATGCAACAGGTTCCTGTTCAATTTTTTCAAAGAACTGTTGGATATCTTTTGAACTTGCACTGTTTGGTTTTACACGATTTGCAAGAAGTAAAATCTGAACTTTACCTTTACGAATACGTTTAATGTCTTGTAAATGCTTTAAAAAACGACGAGTACTGTCTATATCAAAAAATGAAGGTTGAAGTGGAGTAATAATGGCATGCGCTTCACTAATAAGCTGTTCAGCATGCTCACCTGACAGAGCACCAGGCGCATCAATAATTAAATAGTCCAGATTTTTGGGTGCATCACCAATTGATTTTTCATGACGCCAGTCTAGGCTTTGAATAGTTGCAACAGTATCAGGGCGCTGTTTTAACCATTGTAAAGCCGATTTTTGATTGTCCGAATCTGCTAATGCTACTTTATATCCCTTTTGTGCCAATGCCGTTGCTAACGTAATGGCTGTCATGGTTTTTCCGCATCCGCCCTTTTGATTTGCAATAAGTATCGTTTTCATAAATCCAATTATTTTCAGCAGCACATTTGTTTATGTTTTATACCTTAGCATCTTTTTGTGAGAAGTAGATGACTGCATTTGACAAAAGTTTAAGCTGTTTCGTTATTTTAGATATGATTAGAGCTGTAATCTTAATTCGCGCTTTTTAAGGAAAATTTATGTCTGTATGGCTTGCCATGCTTATTGGTGTTGGCATTGGTATTATCATCACTACTATTATTTTATCAAATACACGTAATGGACGAATTAAGGCTGAATATGAGCAATATATTGCTGAACTTGAACTAGAGCATCAACAGGCGCTTACTCAAGCACAAAAGAGAAGTGTAAATACAAGTCGTGCGGTGTTGAAAGGAAAAATGGCAGAACAATTTGCTCCGGTTTTACCTGAATTTCAGTATTTACCAAGTGATGCAAAATTCATGGGCGATCCGGTGGACTATATTATTTTTGATGGATATACCGATTTTCGCGATGGCGATGGTACGGCAGAAGACATCAATATTATTTTGCTTGATGTAAAAAGTGGTGGAGCTAGACTTACGAAAGGTCAACAAGCAATTGCCCAAGCTGTTCAACAAGGTAAGGTTCGTTTCGAAACGTTGAGAATAGATTTCGAAGATTAACAAGCTGTTTAATTCAGCACAAAAATAGACGAAATTGATCTGTATTGTTACTAAATTTCGATATTTTTTTCATCGCTTAAAGCTATTATAAATTGAAGATCTATTCACTTTGATCTAGCAATATTTGAGGTGTAACACGATGAAAAAACAAAGTTTGATGATGGGCTTACTCGCCGTGATTGGCATGAGTTCAACATTTGCATCGACCTCAGGTGAATATAATATTGCCAATGGTTTGAGCCCGATAGAAAAAGATCAATCTATTTCTGTATTACAACCTTTTCAAGGAAATTTCAGAATCTTGGGTTCAAAAGTTTATCAAAATGATGAACAAGCTAAGTTTTCTCCTATCGACTATGCAGTAAGTTGGGGATTGTTTGCAAAGCCTGAAATCGCACGTCATATTTCAGTGAAACAATATGACCGTTATTTAAACTGGAAAATTCCTAAATTACCTGTTCCAGCAGAGCAAGCGATGCAAATGGTATCTAACATGCATATCATTCCTGCAAATCCTGAAATTGCTCAGCAGATTAAACAGGTTAAACGTGGTGATTTAGTTTATCTAAAAGGTGATCTTGTCGAGATTAAGGACAAAAACTTAGTTTGGAAATCCTCACTTACGCCGACTGATACGGGTGATGGTGCATGTGAGTTATTCCGCGTTCAGGCAATTCATTGGGTTGAAAAGCAAAATATATAATTTGAAAAAAAGCCTTCATAAGTTTGAAGGCTTTTTTATAACCAAGACATTGCTTATTTCTGTTGCGATGCTTTCCAATATTTTAATTGATTTTGCGCTTGTAAATAGTCGGCAAGATCATTGATCTGTTCATCTTTAGTGGCTTTCTTTTCACTCAAGTGTTTTTCTTGGTTTTCCCAATATTGATAAAGTAGACCCTGAATGTAACGACCTTGCTCAGTTTTTAAATCTAAATCTTTTAACATGGTCAGAGAAGAGCGCACATTATCGAGAGTACGCTGTTGCTCAAACTCTGTAGTGAGGGTTCCAGCTTCATGCATTTTTGCTAATTCACTTTCCATCTCGTCACTCATTTCTGTAAAGCGGCGGTCATAATCCTCTAAGAGCGCAATATCGTGTGCATCATTAGCAGTGGCAGGGAAGGTCTTAACAGGTCTTTCATTTAGTTTTTCTAAAACCTGATCGGTAGATGAGGTGGCAGAAGGTTGCTCCGTCTTAGCAGGCTCATCCGCTTTTTTACAAGCAGTCAGAAATAGGCTAGAGCAAAGCAAAGACATTAATATGATTTGAGGTGTTTTCTTCATAACTTTCAACCAAACCTATTCACTAATTATTTAACGGGTAACGTACTTTTTTGAAAGTGATATGCATACGTAACATATGGAAAATCAATCTGATCTTGAGGACCTAATCCAGTAAAATCATAAACAATTTTTTCAAACTGTGCTTTGAGTTGTAATTGATCTTTTTCAGTCATTGCAGCAATAAAACTCGTAGAGAGTAAACGTTTACTCACGACTTGTTCGACAGAACCATGTTGTGACTGTGTGAATGTTTGCAGGCTATCAAATATAAATAAATCTTGTTGTTCAAATACGCGTTTCCACTTTCCACTATGATAACGAGGTGTATCGCCTTCAAGTGGAAGTAGGAAATCAGCTAAAGCCTTGACCCAATCTGTACGTTCGTCGCGTTGATTCCAAACGAGCCCTAAATGTCCTTGTGGTTTTAATATTCTATGCATTTCTGTTAGGGTGTCGAGGTTGTCAAACCAGTGAAAAGATTGCGCACAAATAATGGTATCAATTTTATGATTTGCTACAGGAATTGAATGGCTAAAAGCCTGTAATGTTTGAATATCAGGATAAACTTGTTGAAGCTGCTGTAACATCTCGCCAATTGGCTCAACTGCAATAACATCAGCATGTGTTTGTTTTAAGTAGGGTAAGAATTTGCCAGTACCCGATCCAAGATCAATAACAGTAGAGTTTTCCTGTATTTGTAGGCAATTTTGCAGCCAACTTACTATTTCTGCGGGATAATTGGGTCTAACTTGCTGATATAGTTCAGCAGCTGAGCTGAAGCCTTTTTGAGCGGCAGGATGTAAGGATTGTGTCATATTTTGCGCTTTTTAATCTGACTGGCATCTATAAAATAAGATACTCCGCAATCATAAATTGGCAAAACACCTATTTTGTTTCATTTTTGACGTTGTATGTGGGAGTAAATTTTCTTTCGGTGTGAGCATGGATAAGCAAATTATTTTTGAAGACGAACACATTAGAGCCATTTTTTTACCAGGCGATTCTAATACATTAGTTCTCTCTTTTGGCGATTTGATTACCCGAGCGAGTGGCTTATCTATCAATGCTGAAAAGTCTCTAATTAAATACCAATATAATGTTATTGGGGTAATGCCAAAACAAAAATCATGGTTTCCTCAAGCAAGCATGATTGAGCTGGCAAAAGCAATTTCGCCTATTCTAGAAGGCTTTAAAAATATTGTGGGTTATGGCGGTTCAATGGGCGGCTATGCGGCAATCAAATATTCTAATTTATTGAATATGAACCGTGTGATTGCATTTGTGCCTCAATATTCAATTGACCCAGAGCATGTTGAAGACCGACGCTACGCTGAGTTTTTTGATTCGGTAGCAAACAAGGACATGCAGATTCAGCCGCAAGATGTCGATTCAGCGCGTGAATACGTTATTGTTTATGACCCATATTTCTCGATTGACCGTGAACATTACTTAAAAATAAAAGAGCTGTTACCTAGCTTACATACGATTCATTTGCCATTTACAGGTCATGAAGCATTGTCTGTATTGGCTAGTTCAAGTTTATTACATGATTTTATTGAACATGATTTCGATGAAATCTATTTTTATCAGCAAGTTCGTAAGGTCAAAAAACAAAGTAAGTTTTACTTCCGTAATGTACTTGCGCATGTTCTTACCCAACATGATGAAATGTTGTTAAAAATATTGCGTCAAAATGATTTTCAGTTAGATGAACGTTATTTTGATAACCCACTTAAACAGGCTATTACACGTAGTCTGATAAAAACAAATCAAGCAACTGAGTTAGACTTTCAAAAGCTTGGTATTAAAGTGCTGCGAATTCAAGAAGATGCAAATTACACAGAAGGCTTGCAGACTAGCTTTGGTTTAATTTTGGTATTTAACCTTATCAACTCAAAATTTGAAAGTTACACGGTAGACACTCTACTGGCGAATAAATCTTATTTGGTTCCAATTGTGGCAGAGCAAACTGGTGTAGTGAATATTGAATTAAATAATGAAATTTATTTGTTAGCGATGAATGATCGCAAAGTCATTAAATTGTTCAAGAGTGAAGAGCCTTTAACATCGGATATGAGTCCTTTTCTAATCAAAAAATATTCCGACTGCTTTGCGATTAGCTATAAGCAACTAAATTTATCTTGTGATGAACAAGGGCTGTGTGAATTTACGGAAGGTTCAATTCAACCTACAGAACAGTTGACTACCATCAGCTATTAAAACTTTATAGTGTTTAAATAAAGCTCAGACCTTTAGGTTTGGGCTTTATTTTTTGCTGAAAAAATATTTTTTTATAAACTTATTTGTATATTATTTTAAAATTCATTATTTAAATAAATAGTAGGTTTATTATATGGTGATCTGCTGTATTTAAAGTAGGCATAACCAGTAATGTATATAAATATTATATTTAAAAATAAATGGGTTTTAATAATACATAAATTGTAGAAATAATATAAGATTAATTAAAATACAGTTATAGCTATAAAAAAATATAACTAAATGTTTTTACTATATATTTTATTTTTACCTGAAGGGCTTGGTTAAAATAAGTTCACTATTCAAAGATAATTGCATATTTATTTTTTTCTCCTAAAATGATTTTTTACTAAATTGTCGTTACAGTTTTTTATATGCAATCATTAAATTATCGGAATAATGATGCATCGCAACATGGAAGTTCTGCACCTTTGAAACGAGCAATGAGTACTCGACATTTGGTGATGATCTCCCTTGGCGGTGCCATAGGTACAGGTCTTTTTTTAGGGTCTGGTGATGTAATTTCCCAAGCAGGCCCAATTGGCGCAATTATTTCTTATTTTTTGGGCGGTTTAATTGCCTATACCGTGATGTTATGCCTTGGTGAGCTTGCGGTTCATGTGCCGGAATCAGGTTCTTTTGGGGAATATGCGCGTCGTTATATTGGTCCGGGTACGGGCTATATGATTACTTGGCTCTATTGGTTAACTTGGACTGCAACTTTGGGGACTGAGTTTACTGCGGCCGCTTTATTGGTGCAGGAGTGGTTTCCATCTACCTCGGTATGGGCTTGGACTCTTTTTTTTGGCGCCTTAGTTTTTTTCCTTAATATCAGTTCAACTCGATTATTTGCCGAATCTGAATTCTGGTTGGCACTCGTCAAAGTTGTCACTATTATTTGTTTTATTGGCTTAGGTTTACTGGCAATTTTTGGTTTTATTCCTTACCACGGACATGAAACAGCACCATTATTTAGTAACCTGACTGCTCACGGTTGGTTCCCAAACGGTCTCTTCCCAATTTTTGCTACTATGCTGATTGTTAACTTTGCTTTTTCGGGCACAGAATTAATTGGAGTAGCGGCGGGGGAAGCTGAGAATCCAGCACAGACAGTTCCTAAAGCAATCAATGCGGCTATTTGGCGTTTACTGATTTTCTTTGTTGGTACAATTGTGGTGATTAGTTCATTACTGCCGTTCCAGCTTGCAGGCCTTAGTGCAAATGAAGTAAGTAATAGTCCTTTTGTGACGGTATTTAACTATATTGGTATTCCATACGCAGAAGATATTATCCGCTTTGTAATTATTACGGCTTTACTTTCTGCTGCAAATTCTGGGTTGTTTGCTGCTTCGCGTATGATGTGGTCGCTTTCGGCGAAAAATCAGTTACCAAAAATATTTTCTAAATTAACTCCTTCTGGAACACCGATTGTTGCCATTACCGTAACTATGTTTGGTGCAATTCCTGGGTTGCTTTCAGAACAATTCGCGCCAGAAACAATTTTTAAGAATTTGTTGGGAGTAGCTGCTTTTACGATGGTTGTGGTTTGGATTGCGATTTGCGTTTCACAATTTAACTTCCGTAGACAGTGGTATAAGTCAGGTAAAACAGCAAAAGATTTACGCTTCGCGGCACCTCTTTTCCCTCTTACTCCAATTGTAGGTGGGCTGTTCTGTATCGTTACCTGTATCAGTATGGTGTTTGACCCATCTATGCAAGTTGGTTTTATCTGCTGCATTATTTTTATCATTTTATGTTATGCAAGCTACTTCATTTTTTATCGAAAGAAAGATCTAGTGCAAAGCTAAGCTTTTTAGTCGAAAAATGTGTTTTTAAAGGTCCCGAAAGGGGCCTTTTTTTGTGCCTTAGAGGAACTACAAAAGAAAGAATTTCTGTATTTTTTTTAAAAATGAAGTTTTATTTTTGATCATGAAAACAAATATTGTTTTATAAAATTACCATTTATCGGATTCTTATTAATATTTATTTATTATTAATAGTTGATTAAGTCTATGTTTAGCTTGGTTATTTGATAAAGAGGTTTTTGGGTTTTTATAAAATATGAATTAGAAATGGACTTATTATAGATTTAATGTAGAGAGGGTATAATTTTTTGACAAATTCATAAAGGTGATTAATTTTTAAGTTATTGTTATTTATGATTTTAATTTGGTGTATTTTTTTAAATTATGATTTTATGTTTTCTATAAATTTTTTTTATTAAAGTTAAGCTTTTTTTAATATTTGTTGTTTTTTTATTATAAAGATTAGTGCGATTTGATTATTTTTTCTCTGCTTATTTATTTTAAAATGTTCTAAATGAGTGTGCTCTATGCTATATTTATTGGAAGATTTTATAGCTATGTTCCGGCTTAATTTTAAGCGGTGTGTGTAGAGATAATTAATCTGTAGCATTATTGAACAATGTTTATTTCTAAAAAGACTAATGGAGGGATCTATCGATTAGTCAAAATAATTTTTATGGACATATGATTTTTTTATAAATCATCGTTCTTTTTAACTCCCAAACGGTTATGCCATTTCTTTTGTATTTATATTTCAGCCGACTGGATTAAGTGGGTTGTGGTTAAACTTTGCTTTTATAAAGATAGCTTTATAAACAGTAAGTTACATGAAAGAAGGCTTGTAAAAGATATCGATATATAAAAGTAGATCATACTTTTAGTATCAACAAATGGAATTTAAAAAATCTAATGCTTTAGAAGAGCAGAAGGTTTAGTAAATAAACTAAGACTTTGTTATTGCAAGGTTTTGGTTGCTGAATAATAAAGACTACGGATTTATCAAATCTGAGTCTATGAAGGTATATAGGAAAAAAGATGTCAGATCTTTCATACGTAAACGAACATAGCGATGCATGGCAAACTTACTTGGCACAAATTGACCGTGTAGCGCCATATTTAGAACACTTAGCTGATTATATCGATACTTTAAAACGTCCTAAGCGTGCGCTTATTGTTGACGTGCCAATCGTGATGGATGACGGTTCGATCCAGCACTTTGAAGGTTACCGTGTACAACACAACTTGTCTCGTGGTCCAGGTAAAGGCGGTGTTCGTTACCATCCAAATGTTGATTTGAATGAAGTGATGGCGTTGTCTGCATGGATGACAATTAAAACTGCTGTTTTGAACTTGCCATTTGGTGGTGCAAAAGGTGGTATCCGTGTTGATCCACGTAAATTATCAACTCGTGAATTAGAGCGTTTGACTCGTCGTTATACGACTGAAATTGGTCATATTATTGGGCCTCAAAAAGATATTCCTGCTCCAGACGTTGGTACGAATGCCAATATCATGGGTTGGATGATGGATACTTATTCTACTAGCCAAGGTCACACGGTAACTGGTGTTGTAACTGGTAAACCAGTTCACTTAGGCGGTTCTTTAGGTCGTGTAAAAGCAACTGGTCGTGGCGTATTCGTTACAGGTCGTGAAGTAGCAGCAAAAATTAATTTACCAATTGAAGGCGCGAAAGTTGCTATTCAAGGTTTTGGTAACGTAGGTAGTGAAGCAGCTTTCTTATTTGTTGAATCAAAAGCGAAAGTTACACACGTTCAAGACCACACTGGCACAATTTTCAATGCTGATGGTATTGATCTTGAAGCATTACGTGATCACGTAAATGCAAATCAAGGTGTTGGTGGTTTTGCTGGTGCGCAATCAATTGCTGACGAAGATTTCTGGACAGCTGAAGTTGACATTATTGTTCCAGCTGCACTAGAAGGCCAAATCACTGTTGAACGTGCTCAAAAACTTAAAGCTAAGTTGATTTTAGAAGGCGCAAACGGCCCGACATATCCTAAAGCTGAAGACGTATTAGTTGAGCGTGGCATTGTTGTAGTTCCTGACGTGGTATGTAACGCCGGCGGTGTAACTGTAAGTTACTTCGAATGGGTTCAAGACATGGCGAGCTACTTCTGGAGCGAAGAAGAAATCAACGAGCGTTTAGACAAATTGATGGTTCAAGCTATGGAAGATGTTTGGAATACAGCAAACAGCAACGCTTGTACTTTACGTACAGCGGCTTACATCTTGGCATGTGAGCGTATTTTAAAAGCTCGTAAAGAACGCGGTATTTTCCCAGGCTAATCTGCGGAAATTACTTTTAGAAAAAGTGGTCTGAACAAATATAAAGGATGTTATAGGGTTTATTTGTTCAGTCCCTTTTTCTGAATTATTCAAATTTAAGTGTTATCGAATATATTAAATAAATACTGAGGTAAGCATGGAACAGCCAATTTCTGTAACTCGAAGCAACTTTAACGACTGGATGGTTCCAGTTTTTGCACCGGCAAATTTCATTCCGGTACGTGGCGAAGGTTCACGTATTTGGGATCAAGAAAATAAAGAATATATCGATTTTGCAGGCGGGATTGCAGTAAACGCATTAGGTCATGCGCATCCAGTGGCAGTAAATGCTTTAACAGAACAAGCAACAAAACTTTGGCACGTCGGTAACGGTTATACAAATGAACCCGTTCTACGCCTTGCTAAACAACTCACCGAAAATACATTTGCAGATAAGGTATTCTTCTGTAACTCAGGTGCAGAAGCAAATGAAGCAGCATTAAAACTTGCGCGTAAAGTTGGACTCGACAGCGGTGTTGCAGGTAAAAGTGGCATTGTGGCATTTAACAATGCTTTCCACGGCCGTACCTTATTTACCGTTTCGGCGGGGGGTCAACCTAAATATTCACAAGACTTTGCACCTCTTCCAAATGGTATCAACCATGTTGCCTTTAATGATTTAGAAGCTGCAAAAGCGGTCATTAATGAACAAACTTGTGCCGTGATTGTTGAGCCAATCCAAGGTGAAGGCGGTGTTATTCCTGCTGACATCGAATTTTTAAAAGGCTTAAGAGCACTGTGTGATGAGTTCGGTGCCTTACTTATTTTTGATGAAGTGCAAACTGGTGTTGGCCGTACAGGTGCACTTTATGCCTACATGAACTCTGGTGTTATTCCAGATGTGTTAACCACTGCAAAAGCACTAGGTGGTGGTTTTCCAGTCGGTGCAATGCTAACAACTGATAAATTTGCACCGCATTTTTCTGTCGGTACACATGGTACGACTTATGGTGGTAACCCGTTAGCGAGTGCGGTTGCTGGTGCAGTATTTGAGTTTATTAATACACCTGAAGTACTTGAAGGTGTAAAACATCGTCATCAATATTTCCTAGACGCATTAAATAAATTAAATACTGAATACCCGATTTTTGAAGAAATTCGTGGTCAAGGCTTACTCATTGGTTGCGTATTAAAAGCTGAGTATGCAGGGAAAGCGAAAGACATTACGACTTGGGCGGGCGAAGAAGGTTTGCTTGCTTTAATCGCGGGACCAAACGTGGTTCGTTTTACACCGTCTCTGATTATTCCTGAACAAGATATTGATGAAGGAATTGCTCGTTTAAAACGCGCATTGGCAAAGTTGGCTAAATAAAAAAAAGGAAAGCTAGCCATGATGATCGTCCGTCATGCCGAGTTTCGAGACCTTGAAGATATTTATAAATTAGCAGGTAAGTCGGGTGTAGGCCTGACTTCCTTGCCACAAAATATGGATACACTTTCGGCTCGAATTTCACGTACTCGCAATACTTTAAATGGCAATGTCCATAAAAGTGAACAAGGTTATTTGTTTGTTCTTGAAGATACAGAAGCTCAACGTGTTATTGGGTTAAGTGCAATCGAAGTTGCTGTAGGGCTCATTGAACCTTGGTACAACTTTCATGTTGGTACTCAAGTACACGCTTCAAAAGCATTAAATGTCTATAAGTCATTACCTACTTTATTTTTAAGTAATGACAGAACAGGTAGTAGCGAACTCTGTACACTATTTTTAGATCCAGAGCGTCGTGAAAACCAAAACGGTAAATTCTTATCGAAAATCCGTTTTATGTTTATCGCTGCCTTTAAGCAATATTTCGAGAAAAAGTTAATTGCTGAAATGCGTGGTTTCTCAGACGAAAATGGATGTTCTCCATTTTGGGATGCGATTGGTCACCATTTCTTTAATATGGATTTTTCAACAGCAGATTATTTAAGTGGAATTGGGCAAAAAGTGTTTATTGCAGAGCTTATGCCACGTTTCCCAGTCTATGTAGATCTCTTGCCAAAAGATGCGCAAGAGGTGATTGGAAAAATGCATCCACAAACTTTGCCTGCTTATCATGTGCTTGAGTCGGAAGGCTTACGCTATCAAGGATATGTCGATATTTTTGATGCTGGTCCAACCATTGAAGCCAATATTGATGAATTGCGAGCAGTAAAAGAAAGTCAGTTACTAAACGTCAAAATTACAAGTGAAGCTGTGGTCGGTAAGACCCAATATCTCATTGCCAATGATAATTATCATGACTATAAGGCAATGTTGTTAAAGCTCGATCTTGTTGATAACACAATAAATTTAACACATGAACAAGCTGAAAAACTCGGTGTACAAGAAGGTCACGTTGTTCGTGTGTTATCACTAAATCCAATGGAAGTATCCTGATGTCAAAATCTTTATTTATAAACGGTGTCTGGTTACAAGGCAGCGGCTCAACATTTGAAAAAACAAATCCTGTTGATAACCAAAATATATGGTCAGGTGCTGAAGCAACTGCTGCTGATGTAGAGCAAGCTTGTCAGGCAGCGCGTACTGCTTTTCCAGCTTGGGCGCGTTTACCACTTGCAGAGCGTGTAGCGATTGTTGAAAAATTTGCGGCTTTGCTTGAAGAAAATAAAAAGCATTTAGCAGAAGTGATTAGCCAAGAAACCAGTAAGCCATTTTGGGAAACGTTAACTGAAGTTCAATCAATGATTGGCAAAGTTGCGATTTCAATCCGTGCTTATCATCAGCGTACAGGTGAAAGCTCAACTGAAATGGCCGATGGCGTAGCATCTTTACGTCACCGTCCACATGGTGTGCTTGCAGTTTTCGGTCCATATAACTTCCCGGGCCATCTACCAAATGGGCATATTGTTCCTGCATTGCTTGCTGGCAACACAGTTGTATTTAAACCAAGCGAATTAACGCCTTGGACTGCTGAAGAAACTGTAAAACTTTGGCAACAAGCTGGTCTGCCAAATGGTGTGATGAATTTGGTTCAAGGTGGACGCACCACGGGTGAAGCATTAGCTGCTTCACATGAAATTGATGGTTTATTGTTTACCGGAAGTGCAAACACGGGTTATCACTTGCATAAGCAAATGGCAGGTGCACCTGAAAAAATTCTTGCGCTTGAAATGGGCGGCAATAATGCATTGATTATTGATGAAATTGTTGATGTCGATGCAGTAGTTAATCTTGCTATTCAATCTGCTTTTGTTTCGGCAGGTCAGCGTTGTACATGTGCGCGCCGCATCTTGGTAAAAAATGGTGCTGAAGGGGATGCATTTATTCAACGTTTTGTTGAGGTTGCTAAAAACCTAAAAGTTGGCCGTTGGAATGACGAACAACAACCATTTATGGGTGGGGTAATCTCGTCAGTTGCTGCAACAAACATGATGAATGCTCAGCAAAAATTACTTGAGCTGGGTGCAAAAAGTTTATTAGCCATGACACGTCCTCAAGAAGACAGCTCTCTACTTACTCCGGGTATTGTTGATGTCACAGGCGTGAAAGATATTCCGGATGAAGAATATTTTGGCCCGCTTACCACCATTCAACGTTATGACAGTTTTGATGAAGCATTAAAAATTGCTAACGCAACTCGTTTTGGCTTGTCAGTTGGTTTGGTTTCACCAAAACGTGAACTGTTTGATGACTTACTCATTGAAGCACGTGCAGGTATTGTGAATTGGAATAAGCCATTAACTGGTGCTTCAAGTGCCGCACCGTTTGGTGGTGTAGGGGCATCAGGTAATCACCGCGCGAGTGCTTTTTACGCTGCCGACTATTGTGCTTGGCCAATGGCATCACTTGAAAGTGGCAGCTTAACCTTACCAGAAAAATTATCTCCAGGGATTGTGTTGCCTTAAACACTAGGGAAAGAAAAAAATGAAAGGATATGAAGTAAATTTCGATGGTTTAGTGGGACCAACACATCACTACGCGGGTTTGTCGTTTGGTAATGAAGCATCGACAAAAAACCGTAATAATACCTCGAATCCAAAATTAGCAGCTAAACAAGGTTTGCTAAAGATGAAAGCTTTGGCTGACATGGGAATGAAACAAGGTGTACTTGCTCCGCATGAGCGTCCACATGTTCCAATGTTACGCCGTTTAGGTTTTACAGGTGATGACATTAGCGTTGTTGCTCAAGCAATGCGTCATTCACCTGAACTATTATCATCTTTAAGTTCAGCTTCTCCAATGTGGACTGCCAATGCGGCTACCGTTTCACCTTCGGCAGATAGTCAAGGTGAGCGTGTGCATTTCACAGCAGCGAACTTGAACAATAAGTTTCACCGTTCAATTGAAGCTGAAACTACAAGCCAAGTTTTACAAGCAATCTTTAAAAATGAACGCCACTTTGTACACCACGAAGCTTTACCACAAGTGGCGTTGTTTGGTGACGAAGGTGCAGCCAATCACAATCGTTTAGGTGGTGATTATGCTAAGCGCGGTATTCAGGTTTTTGTTTATGGTCAACAACATTTAAATAATGGCTTACCGGGACCAAAACGCTATCCAGCTCGTCAAACGCGTGAGGCAAGTGAAGCAATTGCACGTTTGCACCGTTTAGATGATGCACATACCGTTTTTGTTCAGCAAAATCCGGATGTAATTGATCAGGGCGTTTTCCATAATGATGTGATCGCGGTAAGTAACCAACAGGTTTTATTCCATCATCAACATGCCTTTTTAAATCAGGATCAGGCTTTTGCTGAAATTCGTCAAAAAATGGCAAGCATCGGTGAAGACTTTATTTCAATTGAAGTCCCTGAAAACCGTGTTACCGTTGACGATGCCGTAGCAACCTATTTATTTAATAGCCAAATTTTGACTCGTCCAGATGGTGGAATGACTATTGTTGTACCAGAAGAGTCTCGTCAAAATACAGCAGTGTGGGGCTATTTAAATGACATGATTCAAATGGGCACACCAATTGATGCTATTCAGGTATATGACTTACGTGAAAGTATGCGTAACGGTGGTGGTCCAGCTTGTCTACGTTTACGTGTAGCTTTAAACGAAACTGAGTTAAATGCCGTAAATCCAAAAGTTCTGATGAATGATCAGTTGTTTGGCACACTCAATCAATGGGTTGATAAACATTATCGTGATCGTTTAGCACAAGAAGATTTGGCTGATCCGCATTTGTTAATGGAAAGCCGTATGGCACTTGACGAACTGACCAAAATTTTAGGTTTAGGTTCAGTTTATCCTTTCCAAAAATAATGAGGAGGTGACATGCAAGATTTTCTAGCACTAACCTTACAAGGTGAGCAGCCTACAACTCGCGAAGGAAAACAAAATAATTTTTCTTGGCGCTGGTTGGGTGAAGGACTTCTTGAATGTACGCCAAACGCACAGTACGACAAAGCTGTCGTACTGTCAGCTGGAGTGCATGGTAATGAAACAGCACCAATTGAATTATTATCTCATCTTTGCACGGATTTATTTGCAGGGCGTTTAAACCTTGCTGTGAGGTTGCTGCTTGTATTGGGTAACCCTTATGCAATGCGTCAAGGCAAACGCTATGTGCATGACGATGTAAATCGAATGTTTTGTGGTGGATATAAAACTCTAGGCGTGTCTGAAGAATCAAAGCGTGCTGAAGTTTTAGAGCAAGTTGTCACAAATTTCTTTCAAGAAAGTGCAAGTGATGCTAAACGCTATCACTATGATTTACACACAGCAATTCGTGCTTCATTGTTACCAACGTTTGCTTTATTTCCATATCAAAAGCATGGCTATGATGCTGATTTAACAGCAAGTCTTGAAGCAGCCGATTTAGATGCTTTGGTTTATCACAATGCGGTAGGTAAAACGTTTACACATTTTACGAGTGAGAATTTTAAAGCGGCGAGCGCAACTTTAGAGTTAGGCAAAGCCTTGCCATTTGGACAAAATGACTTGAGCCAATTTGCTGCAATTGATGAAGTTATTCGTAATGTAGTTTCTGAGCAAGCCTTACCGCTACGCAATAAAACAAAAATTCGAGTCTTTAAAGTGTCTGATTCTTTAATTAAAAAAGATGAAGACTTCCAGATGAATTTATCTGCTGAAGCTCCGAATTTTTCGACTTTTACCAAAGGTGAAATCATTGCAACTCAACCTTCTGGTAATTATGTGGTTGAGCAAGATCAGGTCTGGATTTTATTTCCAAACCCAAATGTGAAGCTTGGTTTGCGTGCAGGCTTAGTTTTAACTGAAACGAGTTGAATACTTGATTTTGAGAAATAAAAAAGGGCAATTAATTGCCCTTTTTTATTTATAACGGATTAGTTATTACCGAAAAGACCTTTAATAAAAGATTTCTTTTCAGCTTTTTGTGTAGACGCTTGAGCGCCAGCATTTACATTTGCGTTTGTGTTAACTCCAACAGGACCAACATTAACACCAACATTTACACCAGTTTGAGCATTAATTGCATGTACTGGTTGAGCTGCATTTAACTTTGCTTGAGCATCTGCTTTTGTGTCAGCTACAAACTCTTTTTGCTCAGCTTGGTTTTGAGCTACACGAGTTTTTACAGCATCTACATGCGCTTGAGCATTAGCTTGTTTTTCAGCAGTAAATTCTTTTTGATCTGCTTGTTTTTCTGCAACTTTACCTTTTACAGCATCAACACCTGCTTTTGTATCAGCTTTCGCTTCAACTGCTAGGTTTTTAGTGCCGTTTGCAGCTTTAGTCGCTACATTTTTAGTTCCTGTTACTGCTTCGGTAGCAAAATGTTTTGTACCAGTTGCGGCTTTAGTTGCTACATTTTTAGTACCTGTCGCAGCTTCGGCAGCAAAATGTTTTGTACCATTTGCAGCTTTAGAAGAAAGTTCAGTCACTTTTCCTGTTGTTTTTTTTGTTGCTTTAACTGTAGTGTCAGCCGCTACATGACCAGCATGCTTCGCTGAGCTACCTACATTATGAGCAGTATTTTTGACTGTGTTGGCTACGCCACTAACAAGACCACCCGGTTGTACATTTACTTGAGCAGAAGCACCTGCATTAACACCCGCACTTTGTGCAAAAATAGAGGCAGAAGCAAGAACACTTGCAGTAACGATAGCTGTTTTCATCATTTTCATTGCGATATCCTTCAAAGAATATACCCTTTTAGTGAGGTATTTCATAAACGCAAACGAATCATAGCCAAGGGAATATAGTCTTGTGAACTGTCTTCATCAAAATGTTACAACAGTGTTACGTTGAGTAAACAGACTAGGGATAAATTGTGAAGATTAATAAAAATTAATAATAAAGTGAAAAAGAACATTTATTTGTTAGATATTCTAATTAAGCTCGCTTATCTTTCCTTTTTTAAAAAATATCCTTTAATTTTTTCTCTTTCGGTTTTTCTCGACTTGTCCTTTATATCTTTAAATGTGATGTGAATCTAATTATTTATTAGAGGAAACGGCATAATTATTGCTTATTATGAGAATAGAGTGTTTTTTTAGCACTTTTTTGAACCATATTCTGCCAGAAATATAAATGTATAGGGCAGAACTGTATTTTTGCTTATTCGGGAAAAAGTACTTTAGCTTTTCTCAGGTTGGTATATTTCATGAAATAGAAATTTCACATGAAATATATTTAAAGAAATAGCACTTTATTTCGAATAATCAAAAATAAAAATAGATATCTATAAACAAAAAAACAGAGATATGACAGATGAAAATTATTGCTTCCCTTCTTGTATTGGTCGGCTTGGTCGCCGTTGTTCTCTATCTTAAGCCAACAAGTGGTGCATCTGATGTGTTCAATTCTGCTTTACATGAGTCGAATTCGCCACAACCAGACACATCGTCCTTTCTTTCTAAACTTAAGGAGCCTACTCAACCTAAAAATCTATCTCAACATTCAACTTATCCTCAATCGGTATCAGCTGATACTGTTCCTTTTTATGACACAAAAAGTGATCTTTCTATTCAACCGATTGATCCAGAAAAAGATCCAGCAAATGAAATAAAAGCGAAATAAGCAAATTGTTAGTTGAAAAACTACGGAGAAAAATAATGCAAAGTAAAACGTTATTTCTATTAGGTCTATGTACGATATTAAGTACAACTGCATCCGCTCTTCCTTTAGATTCTCAAGGTGCTAAACAGCGGTTAAATCAAGCAGCAAAACAAAAAGTATTTCAGGGCAAAATCGATTTGGATGCCTTGGTCAATAATGATTCGAATGATTTAATCGTCGAATACAATATTCCTTCGGTGAGTGTGCCTTCCGGTTTAGAGCGGCGGAGTTATATTGCAACAAATAAAAAGAATATACAGGCAAGGTTTAACCGTGCTGGTGGTGTCCAAGTACTTCGGGACTACAATAATTTGCCTTTAGCTTTCTATCGAATTAGTAATCGCGAAGCTTTGGTGACTTTATTAAATGATCCAAATGTTAAAGCGGTTTATCCGAACCGTATTAACCAGACTACGACCAATGAAAGTTTACCTTTAATTAATCAACCACAAGCGAATACCAATGGTTTTACGGGTGAAGGCTCTAGTGTGGCAGTAATTGATACAGGTGTGAATTATCTTCATTCTGATTTTGGCTGTACGGCAGTAAATACACCATCAAGCACATGTCGAGTGATTTATTCATTTGATAGTGCACCAGATGATGGCGCTTTAGATGATGATGGGCATGGGAGTAATGTTTCAGGCATCGTATCTAAGGTTGCTACCAAAACCAAAATTATAGGTATTGATGTCTTTAGAAAAGTGAGATCCCAAGGTAAGTGGGTAAGCACAGCTTATGATAGTGATATCCTCGCAGGGATTAATTGGGCTGTAAATAATGCACAAACCTATAATATTAAAGCGGTGAATTTGAGCCTTGGCGTACCAGGTGTTAAATATACCTCGGAGTGTAGTGATAGCAGTTATGGAACTGCATTTGCTAATGCACGAGCTGCTGGTGTGGTGCCTGTAGTCGCTTCAGGCAATGATGCATTTTCAGATGGAATTTCATCTCCTGCCTGTGTTGCTGGTGCAGTAAGAGTAGGGGCTGTTTATGATAGTAATATTGGTGGTGTGTCATGGGGGAACCCAGTGAAATGTTCGGACCCAACCACAGCGGCAGATAAGGTAGCGTGCTTTAGTAATGGTGGTAGTCTTGTGACCTTATTAGCACCAGGAGCAATGATCACGGCGGGGGGTTATACCATGGGCGGGACATCTCAAGCGACACCACATGTGGCAGGTGCAATTGCTTTGTTACGAGCGAATAGCGTGAGTCCAACAGAAAGTATTGATCAAACCATCAGCCGTTTAAAAACGACAGGTAAACCAATTACTGATTCAAGAACGGGCTTGGTTTTCCCACGTATTGATTTACTGGCAGCAACAAATGGTTTAACCATTAATTAATAGCTTATTTATAATTTTTTAAATTAGGTCCAAGAAATTTTTAAATAGCTATAACCCGTTGCAAAGGGTAACTTCTGCAACGGGCTTTTTATGTAAAAAGTATTAATTACACTTTGCTAGATTCGCTGGATTAAAGTTGTTTTGGAGTTTCTTGAAATTATTCTGAATTTCTGGATCTTGAATATTAAATGTCGTTGAGCTTTTGGTTGTGGAGTTGGTTGCCTGATTTAATATGCCTGATTCATCAGGATACTGCATAGTCGATGAGGTCGCTGAAATCAGACCATTATTATTAAAAGTCCAGTGCTCAGTTACATGTCCCCCCCCTAAATAGCCAGTAAATTCAATCATACAAGCCTGTTTATCTTGTTTAATGAGTTTGGCTACATTACCTGTGGTAGAGGGATAAGCCTCGATATTCGTATCTTGTTCTAAAACTTGTGCTTGAGAATAAGATGAAGGAGGTGTAGAGGTCGCACATGCAGTTAATGCTAAGCAGCATAGTGTTGAAAAGAGGAGTTTTTGACTATTCATAAGGCAGATTCCTAGCTTTCTTATACTTAATGACATTATTTCTAGATGAATATCTGTGTTTATAAGCGCGCGAAGTTATCGCGCTATCCAAAAAATTAGTTAGCTGTTGTGCTCGATTTACTTAATTCACCTTGCTCAATTGGAATATTTTCACCATTTCGGCTACTGGTAATATTTTGTTTGGCTTGCTCTATTTTCTGTTCAGTAAATACTTTGGCTGTATCTGCTTTTTGTTGAACGACTTCTGCTTTTTCAGCAGTAAATTCTTTGGTGTTTTGCCATTTCTCACTAATTTTATTCGATGTCTTTTCAGAAGCACCTTGAATAGAGTTTCCTAAATTTTGTATGCCTTTGCCTGTTTTATACAACAGTACGCGCCCTAAGCTAGGATTGTCACCATAAGGTTGTGTTTTAGGTGTCGTTTCAACAACTTGTTGTGGCTGTGTTGTTTCTGCAAATAAGGTTGATGAAGCCAATATAGAACTTGCAACGCATAACACTTGTAAGGTTTTCATATGGATCAATCTCCCCAACCAGAATCAAAAGATGAAGTGGTGATCTTACTGTTAAAAATAAAGCTTGTACTGCAATGAGATAAAACCCATACGATTTGATTACGATAAATCATCATTTAATGGCGCTAAACCAATCATTGCAATGATTCATAAACTAAATTCAGTCTTAATCAATTCTATAAACATGTCTCTGGCTTTATGGTTGCTCACATTTTTGTGCCAGAAAAAGTGATTTTGCATAAAAGCAAGATATTCAAATTTATAACTTTGGATATGGGCCAAATTCTTATATTGCTCATAAATACTTTTAGGCACCAGAGCCACCCCTGAGCCTGCACTGACACAACCAATAATTGTGGCATAGCTAGTAATGCTGGTAATAGGAAGAGAGATATTCTTCAGTTTAAGCCATTCTTCAAGGGCTGCACGGTAAGGACAGCCTTCAGTCCACATAAAAATTTCTTTACCAATCAGGTCTTCTTGGCAATGAATCTCTCCCAAAGAGTGAGATGCAATTAAGACCATATCTTCTTGGTAAATACTGAGTTTATTGAGCATCGGAAAATCAATATTACCCGCGACAATTGCACCATCAAGTTTGTGCTGAGAAATATCGACTAATAACTGTTTCCATGTGCCTGTAATAATTTGAATGGAAACCTCTGGAAAACGTTGATGATATTTTGCAAGTAAATTGGGGAGGCGAGTTGTGGCAGAAGATTCAATCGCTCCAATTCTGAGTGGGCCAGAGGGCGGTGCATCAGGATGAATACCTCGTTTCGCTTCATCGCATAGCGCTAAAATTTTATGGCAATAATTAAGAAAGATCTCACCAGATGGAGTGAGTTTTAAAGCTTTAGCTTCACGATAAAACAAAGGTGCTCCAAGCTCTTCTTCGAGTTGTTTAATCCGTGTCGTAATGTTAGATGGTACACAATGCAGTTGCATTGATGCCTTAGCCATTGTTCCGCACTCAACCACGGTTTGGAACATTTTTAACTGAGCGATATCCATGTTTTATCATTCACTTTTAATGAATAGTTAACTCAATATAAGTTAATTTTATTCAACTATCCATGCGTATATGATGAAAGAGTTCCATTTCATTAGTGCAGATTTAACATGGCAATTTCTCTTGCTGCCGAAACCCAGCCTCCCGCATTTAAGCTCTATTTATGTATTGCTGTGACTGTCTTTTGTTGGGGCTATTCACCTATTGGCGTACATAGTGCCTTGCATTCATATACACCGCAGCACATTGCCTTGCTCCGCTTTTTGATCGCATCATTTTTTTTACTGCTTTTGGTCATGAAAAAAGGCATTCAACCTTTAAAGTGGAAAGATATTCCTGCGCTTGCTGTATTAGGATTTTTCTCTGTGACGCTGCATCATCTGCTTATCAATACAGGGCAGCAATATGTGACTGCGGTTGCCTCTAGTATTTTAAGCCAATCTATTCCGTTATTTACCTTTATTATTTCAGCTTTGCTTTTTAAGGAACAAATCAGTTTCAAACAATGGTTATGTATTTTATTGGGACTTTGCGGCGCCGTGTTGGTGGTCAGTGGAGATCATGGTTTTGGTGTACCTAGTCCTTATAGTTTATTGATTGTTTTAGCTGCAATTGCATGGGGTCTCTACTTTAATTTATATAAGAAATTTGCTTTAAATTATGATGCCTTGAGCATGATGTGCTACATCATTTGGTTCGGACCCCTTCCTTTACTTTTTTATAGTGCTCATTTGCCTAGTGAAATTTTACATGCCACTTGGCAAGCCAATATGTCGGTTATCTTATTGGGTATTTTCCCAAGTGCGATGGCTTATGTACTTTGGGGATATGTACTTAAAAATATGCCGTTAACGATTGCATCGAATTTTTTGTATTGCTCGCCTATTGTCGCAATGAGTTTGGCTGTGCTTTTCTTAAATGAAAAACCGTCAATAATGGTGCTGTTAGGTGGGGTGATTATTGTGGGGAGTTTGGTATGGATGAATTGGGGGAATAGGCGTACTATCGAATAAGCTATGTCATGCGCTACTTGCTTTAAGAGAATGAAATGATTGTTGTTACCTTGACCTATAAAAAACCGTTAGCCGAAGTTGATGCTGTATTGAAAGAACATATTGCATTTTTAGATCATTACTATGAGCAAAAGAAATTTCTGGCATCGGGGCGCCGAGAAAATAGAGTAGGTGGGGTAATTTTAGTTCTAAGCTCTTCGATTCAAGAAGCTGAAGAAATCATGAAAAATGATCCATTTTATATTCATGATGTGGCTGATTATGACTTTATGTGGTTTGAGCCATCGAAAAGTTTAGAAGAAATTAAAGATTTTGTTTGATTACATTAGAGAACTACTTAAATTTAAGTAGTTCTCTAATCTTTTTGGTTAATATTTATTATTGCTCAACAATATAAATACTATTTTCGAATACATCTCCTTTACTTGTTTTAACTACACCAACACATAAATTGTCAGAAGTTTGGATAAAAGAAACTAAGGATGTATCTGCATTAGTTTTACAGTTTTTTTGCTTATTCTCATCAAATGCTTTTAAATTTAATTGATGTTGTAAATCTAAAGTGAATACTTGGCTAAGAGCGCTAAATGCTTGATCTGCTTTTTTCATAAATAATAAATTATTTTGAGCTTCCCATTCAGATAAAGAAATACGATCCTTACTTACATAGTGATATAAGCGTTTTGTATCTGCATTATTGTCCGCTGCATTTTTAAATTGTGTTTTTAATCCAAAATTTACTTTTACAATTGGTTTTTCACGGAAAGAGAGACGTGAATAAGGCACAATTTTAATTTCAGATGCCTGATTTAAACTTAGAAGTTTGAGAGTAGGATCTGTTTTATTTTGGGTGAGAGAGTCAGTAATTTTTTGATGTATTAACTGGTCAAATTTAATAGGTTGATTGAGAGAGCTTTTTTCAATGGCTGAACTATTTGCATTTTTATCAATTGCCATTGCAACACCTACTCCGATAAGGCCAAACATTCCAGAAACTGGACTGGCTGAAGCACTACTTGCATCACCAACTAATATTTGGCTTTCCTTTACAAAGTAATCACCTGCACCTGATTCAGTCATTGAAGAAAGTTGTTCTGAAGAAACAGAAAGAGAGGTTTGTTTTCCCGCTGCTGGATATTGAATCGATTTGGTCGTTGCACATCCAGTAAATAGTAATGTTGATATGAGTAATAAATTTAAGTTTTTCATTGCAATGATACTTTGTTAAGTTTGGTAATTATTTGTTTTAGTTTATTGAATTGTGGATAAAAAGTGAAGGAAGTAAATAATTCTTATTTATTAATTGAATGTAAAATAATCATTTATAATTATATTGAATGAAATTCTTCAATAAAAAACCATGTTTCCAACTAGAGTGAAAACATGGTTTTTATTAAAGTCTAATTATACAAAAATTAATTTTTATATAATTTTAACCCTGCAAGACACTCACATCAGCTACAGCAGTAAACAAGTTACGCAACTGAGCTAATAAACGTAAACGGTTTGCTTTTAGGTCAGCATCATCTGCCATTACCATTACGCCATCAAAGAATGCATCAATTGGCGCGCGAAGTGCTGCAAGCTTAGAAAGGGCAGCAGTGTAATCTTTTGCTGCAAGTAATGGCTCAACCACAGGTGTCACTGCTTGAAGCTCAGCAAATAATGCTTTTTCAGCAGCTTCAACCAAGTTTGCTTCAACTACAGAACCTTCAGGTGTTGCTTCTTTGGCAAGAATGTTCGCAACACGTTTGTTTGCAGCAGCAAGCGCAGCAGCTTCAGGTAATGTGCGGAAGTGGTTAACAGCATTTACACGCTTATCAAAATCAAGTGGAGATTTCGGTGCGAGTGCTTGAACGGCTTGAAGTACGTCAACAGCAACGCCTTGGTCTTCGTACTTAGCACGGTAACGACCTTCCAAGAACGTAACAGCATCAGCACGGGTTTTGTCGTGGTCTTTAACGATATCGCCATAACCTTGCAGGGCAAGATTAACTAATTCTTCAATCGTTACATCTAATTCATTTTCAATGATTAAACGTAAGATACCAATTGCTGAACGGCGAAGAGCAAACGGGTCTTTAGAACCTGTAGGTGCTTGTCCAATACCAAAAATACCAACAAGTGTATCTAAACGGTCAGCAAGAGCAATCGTTGTACCTGTTTTAGTTTTAGGTAAAACATCACCCGCAAATTTTGGTAAATATTGCTCACCTAAAGCTTCTGAAACTTCAGTGTTTTCACCTTCAATACGTGCGTAGTAAGTACCCGCAATACCTTGAAGTTCTGGGAATTCACCAACAAGCTCGGAGGTTAAGTCGCATTTAGCAAGTAATGCAGCTTTTTCAGCATCTGCTGGGTTTGCACCAGTGATTGAAGATAATGCAACTGCAAGTTTTGCAATACGTGTTGATTTGTCCCAAAGCGTACCAAGCTGTGCTTGGAATACCATGTTTGCTAATTTTTCTTTACGAGATGCAAGCGGTTGCTTTTGATCTTGTAAGAAGAAGAATTCAGCATCAGACAAACGAGGACGAACAACTTTTTCGTTACCTTCAATAATTTGAGTCGGATCTTTAGACTCAATATTTGAAACAGTAATGAAGTAAGGCTGTAATTTACCTTCGCTATTGATCAAACAGAAATACTTCTGGTTGTCTTGCATTGTCGTAATAAGAGCTTCTTGAGGAACAGCTAAGTAGCGTTCTTCAAAAGTTGCACGTAAAGCCACAGGCCATTCAACCAAACTTGTGACTTCATCAAGTAAGTCACTTGGAACAATAGCGGTTGCGTTAACTTCATCAGCTAACTTTTTAACTTGTTCTTGAATGGTTGCTTGACGTTTTTCAAAGTTCGCAACAACGTAAGCTTTCTCTAAAGCAGCTAAATAGTCATTTGCATGCGCTAAAGTCACAGCTTCAGGTGCATGGAAACGGTGACCATAAGTCACATTGCCAGCTTTGTGATCTTGAATAGTGGCGTCAACAATTTGGTCATCTTTAAGTAAGAGAACCCATTTCACTGGACGTACAAATTCGGTACGGCTTGCAGCAGAACGCATACGCTTAGCAATTGGTAAATTGTCTAATGCAGTTTGTAAAATCTGTGGAAGTAAAGCATCAAGGCTTTGACCTTTCACATCTTTTAAATAGCAAACTTTTTCAACTTTACCTGCTTGGAAAGTAGAAAGCTGATCAACTGTAATGCCTTGACCACGCATAAAGCCTTCAAGTGCTTTAGTCGGTTTACCTTCTGCATCGTAAGCCGCTTGAACAGCAGGGCCGTCAAAACGTTTTTGAGTGTCCGCTTGAGCAGCATCGATATCAACAATTTTAAGCGCTAAACGACGTGGAGCTGCATAAGCTTCGATTGAGGCGAAGTTTAAGCCCGCATCTTTTAAGCCTTTTACCGTTTCTGCCTGTAATGCATCACGTAAAGTTTTTAAGCTTTTTGGTGGAAGTTCTTCACAGCCAAGTTCGAATAAAACAGTATGTTTGCTCATTAGTTTTTCTCCGCCTTTGCTGCTTCACTTTCAGCTTGTGCTTTTAGCTGTGCCAATACTTCATCACGCAAGTGTGGTTCTGCCATTGGGAAGCCAAGCTCTGCACGTGCTTGTACATAACTTTGTGCAATAGCACGCGCTAAAGTACGTACACGTAAAATGTAACGTTGACGCTCAGTCACAGAAATTGCGCCACGTGCATCTAGCAAGTTAAAGGTATGAGATGCTTTAACAACTTGCTCATAAGCAGGAAGAGAAAGTTTTGCTTCAATTAAACGGTTTGCTTCTGATTCGTAAAAATCAAACAGTTCAAATAGTTTCTCAACTGGAGCGTATTCAAAGTTATAAGTCGATTGCTCAACTTCATTTTGATGGAATACGTCGCCGTAAGTCACAGTACCAAATTGGCCTTTGGTCCAAACAAGGTCATAAACCGAGTCAACACCTTGAAGGTACATTGCAAGACGTTCTAAACCGTAAGTGATTTCGCCTGTTACTGGGTAACATTCAACACCACCAACTTGTTGGAAGTAAGTGAACTGAGTTACTTCCATACCGTTAAGCCAAACTTCCCAGCCTAAGCCCCAAGCACCTAGCGTTGGAGATTCCCAGTTGTCTTCTACGAAACGGATGTCGTGAGTAAGCGTATCAATCCCGATTGCTTTTAAAGAATCAAGATAAAGCTGTTGAATGTTGTCTGGGTTTGGCTTAAGTACCACTTGGAACTGGTAGTAGTGTTGCAAACGGTTCGGGTTTTCACCATAGCGGCCATCTTTTGGACGACGTGAAGGTTGAACATATGCAGCATTCCAAGTTTCAGGCCCTAAAGCACGTAAGAATGTTGCGGTGTGGAATGTTCCAGCGCCCATTTCCATGTCGTAAGGTTGTAATACGACGCAGCCTTGTTCGGCCCAATAGTTTTGTAGGGCAAGAATTAAGCCCTGAAATGTATCAATGTGCGAGATGGCGCGACTCATGTAGCATCCACGAATTTATGAGAAAAATTGCCCCTAAGTATAAGGATTTTGTGGGGGAGTGGCAAAGGCTTAATCACAGGAATATGTGTTTAGCCTATTTGTTTTCGCCTCAGCCATTCCAAGCCTAGCCAGTAGCAAAAGCTAGTAAATAAAATCATAAGATAAAAACTATAGATCTTATAAATATGCCACCAAGGAGAAGGGAATGAACCGACAAAAATTAAGCGTGTAATAGGGCTAATCAAAATCCAGATGACAGTTGCGCAGATAAAAATACTCATCAGATTTAAACGATTTTTACGCACGAGAAAATATGAAGTGATATATGCGAAAGGAATAACTAGAAGGCCATAAAAAAGTAAATAAAATAAGAAATGGGCTAGAAAAATAACTGCAACCGAATAAAGATTAAATTCCGCATTGAAGATGATTATTCCTAAGGCAGATATACTCAACAAAGGTATGGGAGCTAGCGCAAGTGCGCGAATAATCATTTTTTTGTTATATTGATGCATATTAAAAATTATAGAATCGAGAATAAATTATGCTGAAAACTCATTGTTTTATCCAGCCTTTTTTGTAGTCCATGGCTTTACGCGCAGACGGAAACTGATGAGCAAGATGAATACAACCAATGTGTAGAACAGACCATTAAAGAAATACAGCTTGAGAGTATTAACAACATGGTCGTGCATAGCTGTTCTGAACAAGCTAAAAAGACTTATGAAGAAAAAATTGTTGCTCTCATTGATCAAATTCGCACACAAAGCGAAGAATATAAACAGCCAGAGCGTTATCAAGATATTTTAAAATCTCAGCGACTTTGGAAAGCTTATGTAGATCAGGAATGTAGTAATGCAGGCTCATACATTGGCTCACCGATGTATTCGTATTGCCCAATGCAAGAGTATGCAGCGCGTGTAAAACAGCTTGAAGAATACATTAATTAAGACGAATTATTTTAAACGTCACCTCATGACGCTTAGCATACTTCACTGGATTAAATTTAAGAATGCAAAATGATATTTTTTAAACGATGCCATAAATGAGTCGTTTGATATGTCTGATCGCATTCGGGAAAAACTACAGATTCTTGCTGATGCTGCTAAATATGATGTGTCTTGTTCATCAAGTGGCAGTGACCGTAAAAATAAAGATAAAGGTTTAGGAGATGCCAGCCATTCAGGAATTTGCCATAGCTATACCGAAGATGGCCGCTGTGTATCTCTCTTAAAAATTCTATTTAGTAATGTATGTATTTTTGACTGCGCCTACTGTGTTTCACGCCGTTCTAATGATGTCCAGCGTGCAGCATTTACGGTGCAAGAGGTTGTAGACTTAACCATTAATTTTTACCGTCGTAATTATATCGAAGGCTTATTTTTAAGCTCTGGCATTTTTAAATCGGCAGATCATACGATGGAGCGTATGCTTCAAGTCGTAAAGAAGTTGCGCCTTGAAGAAAACTTTAATGGTTATATTCATCTAAAAACGATTCCGGGAGCATCGCCTGAACTGATTCATGAAGCAGGTTTATATGCTGACCGGATGAGTATTAATTTAGAGATGCCGACCGAGGTTGGGCTAAAAACTTTTGCACCCGAAAAATCACATCAGGAAGTGCAAAAAGATTTAGGTTTGGTCCGTGACAGGCTCATTCAGCTTAAAGATGAGCGACAAATCATTAAGCATGTGCCGAAATATGTACCAGCAGGGCAGACCACACAAATGGTAGTGGGGGCCCATCAAGAGTCAGACCAAGATGTCTTGTTTATGGCAGACAAGCATTACAAAGAATTTAAACTCAAACGCGTCTATTTTTCTGGTTATATCCCAATTAATACCGAAAATAATTACTTGCCAGCAGTGGGTTCTGCACCGCCATTACTACGGGAAAACCGACTCTATCAAAGCGATTGGCTAATGCGTTTTTACGGTTTTGAAGTTAATGAAATTGTCAATGAAAAACACCCAAACTTAGACCTTGATGTAGACCCGAAATTAAGCTGGGCTTTAAGGCATCCTGAAAAGTTTCCAGTAGATTTAAATCGTGCCGATTATCAAATGATTTTGCGTGTGCCGGGCATTGGGGTGAAATCGGCCAAGAAAATTGTACAGGCTCGTCGTTTTGGAAAAATCCATATCGATTTATTAAAAAAACTCGGCGTAGCCTATCAGCGTGCAAAATTCTTTATTCGCTGCGAAGACAGTCCAAAATTCCAAAAAGAACTATCATCAAGTTTTATTCGGCAGCAGATTTTAACGCAGGGATCTTCGAAATATGTGCAGCAACTCTCGCCACAATTAAGCCTTGGGTTTTAGCAATGTTTAATGATGAAGTGGCTTACTATTTTGATGGTTCGATGGTTGGGCTGCTGAGCTGTGTTTTTCGTGCATTTCAATTTAAAGAATTACAGGTCAGGCTCTGTTTGAATAATGTAGCTCAACATGGCTTATTTGCCGATAAAATTGAGGTTGAAAATAACGAATGGCATGCTGAACGTGTTTGGTCAGCGCTACAAAAAAAGCTTTCATCTTCTTCGTTAAAACAATTTTATTTTGCCTCTTTATCTGAATCTTTAGACGCCTATCAGCACTTATTTGATTATTGTATCTATGTGTTTACTAGCCATGTTTCCATTGAAAAAGATTATTCAAATCCTAGTGTTTTAGCGATTGCGCAGTGGACGAAAAAAGTCGGGCGAGAGAAACATCGGATGGAAGCTTTTATTCGGTTTAAGAAAACTAAAGATGAGCTTTTTTTAAGTTTAGTACGTCCCGATTTTAATGTTTTACCGCTTATTCAGCCTCATTTTAAACGGCGTTATCAAGATCAACGTTGGCTTATTTATGACGAACAACGCAAGTTTGGAATCTATTATGATTTACGTGAAATACATGAAGTTTCATTAGAAGCCTCGGATGTTGATCGTAATTTAAAAAATGGAATGAGCCAAAGCTTTCAGCTTGAGCTTGATGAGCAGGAAGTTTTATATGATCAGCTTTGGAAGGATTATTTTAAGAGCGTAAATATTACTGAACGGCAAAATATAAAACTTCATGTGCAATATTTGCCGAAGCGTTATTGGCGTTATTTAAATGAAAAATTGATGGAATATTAAAGTATTAGAATAGTAAGAATAGGTTTAATAAGTTTTCTGATAGTTAAAAGGTATAATTTAAATGCACTTTAAGTGGCTTTGGGCGTATACTTTTGCCCGTTATAAATAACGGCATATCCCCAAAGGTGTACTGTGAGTGTTATACAGCGAGAATGGTTACAGATTTTAAAGCCAAATTTTAAAGTTTTACCCTTAAAAGAACGGTTACTTTGCGGTATTGGAGCGTTGTGTGGTTTAGCAATTTCCTCCTTAATTAGCTGGTATGTTCTCGGTGGAATTAATGCATGGTATATCGCCCCAATGGGTGCCTCATCTGTTCTTCTTTTTGCTGTGCCGACTAGTCCCTTAGCTCAACCATGGAATGTAATTGTTGGTAATACCTTAGCCGGCATAATTGGCGTTGCCTGTGCACAGTGGATTCCGGATTTAACCACGGCTTTTAGTGTGGCTGTGGGTTTTGCTATATTTTTAATGATGCCCACCGACTCTTTGCACCCGCCGAGTGGAGCGGTTGCGATTACAGCCGTGCTGGGTGGGTCAGCAATTCATAAGTTGGGCTTTTACTTTATTTTTTATCCAGTTTTACTCAATTCGTTACTTCTACTTGGGTTTGCTGTTTTCTTCAATCGATTGATTGGGCGACATTATCCGGTTACCGCGCATGTAAATGAACGTAGTAAAGACCCAACGCCAACTCAAAAAGTATCAATTCAGCCGAAAGATATTGAGTATGCATTAGGCCATCACACTGAACTTTTAGATATTAGCCAATACGACTTAGAAAAAATCATTTTAGAAGCTCAGGAACATGCCAATGAGCGTATGGTAAATCAATATATCTGTCAGGATATTATGAGCCGTGATGTGATTAAACTACATGAAGATGATGATATTCATCAGGCACTCGATAAGTTTAAACAAGTGAACTTAATGAGCCTACCTGTAGTAAATGCAGAAAACCATTTGGTCGGAACTTTAGCGTTATATGAAGTCGTAGAGTGGTTTAAAGGTGCAGCCGACCCAAGGAATTCTTGGCAGCATTACGTAAAACAAATTATGAGCCGTCGAGTGGTTACCGTACTGCCAACTCAACCTATTCAAGATTTGGTGCCATACTTTGTTGAAAAGTCGTTTAACTACATTCCTGTGGTTGAAGAGCGTAAGCTCGTAGGAATGATCAGCCGTGCAGATATGATTGCTGCATTACAGCAACAGTTAAATCGAAAGCTATAATTTTTAGAATAAAAAAAAGCTACGGTTGATTAGGGGATGCAACCGTAGCGACCAAAGTTATGAATTAACGTACTTGTTCTTCATTTACTGTTCGGACGGATTGTCGATAGCCTTCAATATGTTCTGGCTGTTTTTTCGGAATCACTAACCATAAAACCAGATAAACTAAAATTCCTGGAAAGGCAGCACTCATAATTGAGATCAAAACAAAAATGACACGTAGTAAAGTTACGTTCCAACCAAAACGTTCAGCAATACCACCCATTACACCGGCGATCATGCTGTGTCGGTTCGAGCGATATAAACCAGAACTGGCCATCTAATTCTCCTTAAAGATAAAAGTTACAAGAAGCTATTGCTCTTGCTTAATAAAAATATGGAGACGAAATAACGGGTTTAAAGTCTTTTAAAAAGTAAAATAGTTAAAATATGTAAAGGATTGAAAGGAAAGAAACCAACATCTACTAAAATGCACCCTTTCAGGGCTTAAGAGTTTAAGCGGCAATCAGCTAATACTTGATTTGAAGTGTAAATATAGCTGTTGCTGTTATCTGTGAATAATGTATATGTCTTTGAAGTGGTCTCGTTTTTCAGTTAAGCATGTGGTTGTAGTGGCTGCACTGTGCATGACACTGAGTGCTTGCGATATAAACCATACCAATTCAAAAGATCACTCGACTACAAGTTCTAGTTCTAATCATGAAGAAAACTTAATAAAAAGTAGTACATCTATAAAAACATTGGATTATGTCGCTGGACGAACTTTCTTACCTGAAGATACCTCAGATCAAACCCAAAAATTAAACGCAGCCTCATTGCAATATGTAGGGCGATATCACACTCGTATTTCATGTGAAGATGCTTTTGCTGATTGTGAATCAGGCGAAGCAGAGTACATTTTAAATTTATTACCAAATGGGTCGGCTTATTGGAATGTTGTCCATTTTGGTCGTGTGGGAAGTAAGGACGGTGCTAAAAGTGCCGCTGTAAATCAATTATGTCCTACTCTAAATTGGAAAGTAGATGAAAAAGAGCGTGAGTTAACGATTCAATGTCCGTTATCTAAAGTTAATTTTTATTTTAATATTGATTCAAATAAAAGATTGGTCACAAATTTAGAAAAATTACTTTATAGCGACTATGGAAAAAATCGTGAATTTTTAGAGCAAAATTATTTTGTTCCAAATCGGGCTTATGTTTTAACTAAAGAATAGATATCCGATAAATATAAAAAAGAGCGCAATATTAAATTGCGCTCTTTTTATTTTATGATTTAAAAATCATTAGTAGTCGAAGCTAAAGTGTTCAACTGGTAATGATGTTAGTGTGCGAGATGTGGTCACCATTGATTCTGCATGACCTTGAGCGCGTGGCAATAAACGATCAAAGTAGAAATCAGCAACTTTGATTTTTGCTTTATAGAATTCAGCAGTTTCTTGGCCGTTACCTGCTTCTAATTTTTCAGAAGCAACCACAGCTTGTTGAGCCCAGAAATAAGCCATCATCACGTAGCCTGAGAACATCAAGAAATCTACAGAAGCAGAAGATACGATGTCGCGGTCTTTACGTGCAGCAAGCATGATACGAACTGTTAAAGTGTTCCACTGAGCACAAAGCTTAGTTAAGTCCCAAGCAAAACGACGTAAATATTTATTACGTGCATGTGCAGCACAGAATTTTAAGATTTCAGCAGTGTATTCACGAACTACTTTACCTTTTGAACTTAACAACACTTTACGACCAATTAAGTCGAGTGCTTGAACACCAGTTGTTCCTTCATACAAAGTCGCAATACGTGCATCACGTGCAATTTGCTCCATACCCCATTCTTTAATGTAGCCATGGCCACCGTAAACTTGCATACCGTGGTTAGCAGCTTCTAAACCAAGTTCAGTTAAGAAACCTTTTAAAATTGGTGTATAGAAACCAAGTTTATCATCGTAGTCTTCAAAAGCAGCTTGATCACCACGTGCTAAAGCATCTGTCATTTTGTCAGCGATTTGAGCAGCGTAGTAAATCATAGAACGACCGCCTTCAGCGATTGCTTTTTGAGTTAACAACATACGGCGTACGTCTGCATGGTGAATGATTGCATCAGCAACTTTATCCGGATCTTTTTTACCAGAAAGCGCACGCATTGACATACGATCTTTGGCATATGGTAATGCACCTTGGAAAGATAACTCAGCGTGTGCAATACCTTGAACAGCAGTACCAATACGTGCTGTATTCATGAAGGTAAACATTGCATGTAGGCCTTTGTTCACTTCACCGATTAAATAACCAGTTGCATTATCAAAGTTGAGTACCGCAGTTGCAGATGCGCGGATCCCCATTTTGTGTTCGATTGAACCACAAGCGACTGTATTACGCTCACCAACACCGCCATCAGCTGTAGGCATGAATTTTGGTACGATGAATAATGAGATACCGCGCGTACCAGCAGGTGCATCCGGAAGGCGTGCAAGTACGATGTGAATGATGTTTTCAGTTAAATCATGTTCACCAGCAGAAATGAAGATTTTTGTACCGGTGATTTTGTAACTACCGTCTGCTTGAGGTTCAGCTTTAGTTTTTACCTGCCCTAAGTCTGTACCACATTGAGGTTCGGTTAAGCACATTGTGCCGCTCCAAGTGCCTTCAACAAGCTTAGGCATGTATGTTTGTTTTTGCTCATCAGTACCGAATTGCAAAATAGTGTTCATACAACCAGAACTTAAACCTGGGTACATGGTAAATGACCAGTTTGCAGTACCCATCATCTCTGATTTAATCAGGTTTAAAGACATTGGAAGGCCTTGACCACCAAATTCTTCTGGGTAAGAAAGACCTTGCCAACCGCCCATTACGAATTGGTCATAAGCTTCTTTAAAGCCTTTAGGAGTAGTTACTTCGCCGTTGTCAAAATGGCAACCTTCTTCATCACCAGATTGGTTAAGTGGCGATAATACGTTTTCACAATAATCTGCCGCACCTTCAAGAATCATATCAACAGTATCTGGATCAGCATTTTCACCATTTGATAAAGTTTTATAGTGAGCAGGGTAATCTAATACTTCATTCATTAAGAAGCGGATATCGTGTAGCGGAGCTTTATATGCTGGCATGGCTTTAATCCTAATTTTGAATCATTGTGGGATTATCTGTATCGATGATTTGATTATTCACTCGCATGATAAAAATACAATGTTAATCGCACCCGAAAGAAATGTCAGAAAAGCGAATTTTGTCGAAAATAAATACACCTGAAATTATAATTTCTGCTACATTCAGGACTTATACTTTTATGTGAAAAAACAACTAATTTTCTTATTTTTAGCAAGTTTTGTTAAAAAGATAAAGCGATAAGGTTTTAAAAAAGGTTATGCATCTAAAATATCTCAGTTTATGTTTATTTAGTTTGGGTTTGACCGCTTGTGCGCAGCATAACCTACGTCCATCGGTAGCATCTACTCAGTTAGATCAAAAAGTCATTCAGGGTATGAATGCAATCTATGAATACCCAAGCTATGACTATCGTGGGCATTTTAAAGTTAGTGTTGATCCAAATCAGTCAAAAAAAATAAATAATGTAGAAAAAACAGTGCAGCTAGATGCTGCAGTGCAAAAAAAAGTAGATCAATATTTACGTGAACAAAAAATTAATTTGAATAAAAAACAGAAGCAGGCGCTGTATGCCGCAATTGCAAATGAGCAAGCGGATTCAGGCATTTCTGGTGAATCACGCTCAGAAAAAGTAAACGCCGTATTAATTAATTTATTAAATGATCTTCAATTTAGTTACGATGGTTCGGTTCATTATCGTCAAAAAATGGGGTCTTTAAACCTTACAGCAAGGTATGAAAAACCGACACTTTTGGTACAGGCAAAATTGCCAATGGTACTTGATCTGAAAGATTATAAATTTTACGTTAATTATTTTGGATTAATGCCTTATCTGGTCAATAAAGATAATCAAAATAATTTAGCGTATGTCGATTTTTCAAAGTATAAAAATCTATTTACGAATGTCGATATGAAGAAATTCGTTGAATATGCGAAAGCTTCTGGCGCTGTATCTTATCGTTTGGCTGAACCGCAAAATTTACAGCGTTTATCAGTTAGTGATGCTGAGCGTAAAGCTGGGATTGTAGAGAAAATTCGTTTAAAAGATACGGTTGAAGCGTTATTACTACAATCGGAGCTCTATAGCCAGGTCAATGCAAAATATTTGCAAAAAAATGTTTTCGGTTTTGATGAAGAAAAGATTGCCGAATCTATAGCAACTGAATTAGCTGCTTCAGAAGCGAAGAGTAAAGAAGGTAATACTGATGGGCAAAAAGTTTCTTCAGAAGATGCAGCAGCAGTTAGCCAGCAACTTTATTCACTTATTAATGCTCATTTCGGTAATGCTTTAGATTCTGAATATGGTGATGAAGACCAATCAAGTGCAGCTCAAGATGGGGCAGCCGAAGAGGAAGCTTCTGATACGGCTCAAGCCGAAGATGTTGCTGTAGCAGATGCTGAAGAAGTCACACAAGATGAAGAAGTAGCTTCACTTACAGAAGATCAGTGTGTTGAATTACAGTCTCAAAAAAGTTCCGTTGCCTTAGGTGATATTAATTACTGTCAAATTTACGGTATTGATGTGCTTGATCGGAGTGCTGTAAATACCGAAAAAACTCAGATTAAAGCTCGTCAAGCTGCATTGAAACAAACTTTTGCTGCTTATGATCAAAACCAGTTTGTTGATGATGAGGCATTCAAAGCTCTATGGATCAAGCATAAAGCAGAAATTGAACAAGCTTTACCAAAACAAAGAAATCCGGTTGCGATTGATGTCGGACTGGATGAAAAGGGCCGTTTAGTCAACGCGGATTATGATATTGCGTATACACCAGCTGAATTTAACCATCGCTTTAATATTAAAGCAGACATGCAAATTCTCAATTATGGTAAAGCGACCCCAATTAATCAGCAGCAGCTTAAACAAGCTAAATCAGTTGCAGAGGCAAGTAAGGGTTCGTTATTTGAAAACTTCGTAAAAGGATTTAGTGAAAAACTTGGGCAGAGTGATGTTTCTGAGCATCCAGTTGGTGCACATAGCGATGTACAAGATTTAGATTCGAGTCTGGCGCTGTTGGCTAACCAAACTTATGATGCAACACATGCTTATGACAAAACATATAAGGCTGTGTTTATTGCAAAATTGACTGCCGAAAAACCGTCATATATTAATTATTATTCAGTTCAACAGTTGCAAGAAATTGCCGAGGTCTATGCTTATTGGTTCTCTGAAGAGGAAACTTATAACCCTCAAGACAAAGCTTTAGAACGTATTGAGGCATTGCAGAAAAAGCATCATCTTGAACAAGAAGATCAGTTTGATAATGACTTGGGTCGAGCTGTGGACCATATTGTGATCACAACAATACAAGGTGAAGCTGGGCGTGAAGCATGGCAAAAACTACAGAAACAATATAAGCAACCTGAACAGCTTTTCTCAAAACAGTATCAATTAGAGTTTGAAAAACAAAATGGTAGTTCTGATGAAGAAAAACACTTGTTGTCAGAAACAGCTGATATTTTAGGTAAGGTTTATGTCGCTGCTCGCAAACAGCAACTTACGGAAAAAACAATTCAGAAGTTAAAACCTGAACATAATGAATTTATTGATTATGAGATTTTCCGAGATGTTTATAAGCAGATGGTTACAGCTAAAAAATAATAGATGAAATAAAAAAGAACCTACTTCGTGTAGGTTCTTTTTTTGACTTATAGAAAATCTTTTAATTCTGGCTTTACGCCATTCCAGATATAGAAGGCTTCAATGGCTTGGCCAACTAGCATGCCAAAACCTTCTGCATAAGGCACATTGCGTTGTTTAGCTTGATCAAGAAAGCTAGATGGCTTGCCATAGGCCATCTCATAGGCATATTTGAACTCTAGACTTTCTGGTAGTTGTAATGCATCACCAGACAGGCTTGCAGAAGTTGCATTAATTACAATATCAAATTTCCCTTCTAGCTCATTTAGAGAAACTGCTTGCAATTGAGCTTGCGGAACTGCTGCTTTTAGGTCATTTACAAGTTGTTCAGCACGAGCAAGAGTCCGGTTTGCAATCACAATCTTTTTAGCGCCAGCCTGCACAAGCGGGTAAATAACACCACGAGTTGCACCACCAGCGCCTAAAATTAAAACAGTTGTATTTTCTAAGTTCCAATCTAAAGCTTGAATTGCGGCAACTAAGCCTTGGCCATCTGTATTGTCACCATACAATTTACCATCTTCCATCCAAAGTGTATTTACAGCTTTAGCAATTTGAGCGCGTTCAGTCAGCACATCACACAAAGCAAATGCCTGTTCTTTAAACGGCACGGTAACGTTCATGCCACTCCCGCCATTTTCAAAGAAACTACGCATACTTGGCTCAAAACCATCAAGAGGGGCAAGACGTTTTTGGTAGTCTAGGTCAACACCTGTTTTTTGAGCGAAAGCATGATGCAATTCAGGAGAGCGTGATTGTTCGATGGGGTTGCCAATTACTGCAAACTGTTTGGTCATTCTTATATCCAAAATTTTAAAATGGCATGAGGCAGATAAAGTCTGTACTGAATTTTCAGCAGGCCTCACTATAAGCCAAATTTTAATAAGAAAAAATATTTGAATGAGATTCAGAAATGTGAAAATAAAAAAGGAGATTCTTTAGGGTGGAAGCCAAAGAATCTCCAAAAAGCAAAAAATTAAGCAACTTTTTCTTTTAGGTTTAACCAATCACGTGGTTTTAAGTAATAGTCGGTTAAACGTTTCTCTGGTGAGTCTTCATCCCATTCTGGACGATATGACCATGCAGCTAGATTAGGTAAGCTAACTAAAATCGACTCAATACGTCCACCTGTTTGTAAGCCAAACAATGTTCCGCGGTCATAGACTAAATTATATTCGACATAGCGACCACGACGGTAAAGCTGGAACTCTCGTTGAGCTTCGGTATAAGGCTGTTCACGATGTTTTTCAAAAATTGGGAGAATGGCATTTAAATAACCATTACCTACAGCTTGAATATATTTAAAGCAGGTTTCGAAATCCCAGCAATTTAAATCATCAAAGAATAAACCACCGACACCACGCTGTTCATCTCGATGCTTTAGATAGAAATAGTCATCACACCATTTTTTATGTTCAGCATAGACATTGTCACCAAAAGGCTGGCATAGGTCATGTGCGGCTTGATGCCAATCGATAACATCTTGTTCATCTGGATAGAACGGTGTTAAGTCAAAACCACCACCAAACCACCAAATTGGGTCTTGTCCTTCACGTTCTGCAACGAATAAACGTACATTGGCATGAGAAGTTGGAATATTTGGGTTTTTAGGGTGAATCACTAATGACACACCAAGCGCTTGTGCTTTAGCACCAGCAATTTGAGGATGTCTTTCTGTAGCAGAAGCGGGCAGTTTACTAATGTTGATGTGAGAAAACATCACACCACCTTTTTCAATCACGGTGCCATTTTGTAAAACTCGTGAACGACCGCCACCACCTTCTGGACGTTCCCAATCATCAATAATAAATTCACTCGTACCACCGCCAGCTTTTTCTTGTTGTTCTAAACCAGCACAAATACGGGCTTGTAAATCGAGGAGAAATTCGCGGACACGTTGAATATCTGTTGAAGTCGGATGCTGCATAGTGACCCTCAAAGATGATTGAGATAGGAGATAGATACATCAAAACACAAAACCATAAAAAAAGTAAGGGATTTTTAAGAAATGTCTTAAAAATCCCTTCCAATTATTTTTAAATTTATAATTTTATTTTAGAAGTCATCTTTTTGATAAAGGTGATCCATGCGTTCACGTTTAGTTTTTAAATATTGTTCATTAAAAGGATTACGTCCAACCGTTAACGGAACACGACCAACCACATTTATACCTTGATCCTTGAGTGCCTGAATTTTCAAAGGATTGTTAGTAATTAACTTAACTTCTTTTACTTTTAAACGGTCAAGCATAATGCTACACATGTCATAACGGCGTGCATCAGCTGGCAAATTTAAAAGTAAATTTGCATCTACCGTGTCATGACCTTGATCTTGTAAGGCATACGCACGAATTTTATTTGTAAGCCCAATACCACGGCCTTCTTGGCGTAAATATAAAATAACGCCTTGACCTGCTTCGTTAATGAGCTTTTGAGTTGCCTGTAATTGAGGGCCGCAGTCACATTTTAATGACGCAAAAGCATCACCTGTTAAGCATTCTGAATGAACACGTACTAAAACAGGGCCTGTGGGTGGATTTTCTAACCCTTTAGAAAGTGCCACATGTTCTTCACCTGATACTGGATCTTGAAACACAGAAATATTGAATTCACCAAAAGCGGTCGGGAGTTTTGATGTTGCAATGAACTCTATAGGCACAGATTAACTCATCTTTTAACCGAAAACGGTTTAAAGTATAGCGTAATGCTGGGAGATTGGTCGAATTGTCATAATCATTTTGAGCACTAAGGTTTTCTTTTTTGTATAAAGAAGACGATAATAGTTGATAAATAGTCAGATTATTCAGGATAATCTGCCAACCATACCCATACTGTATGAGAGACTGCTTTGCATGACCTCGTTCGCAAATGTGGCTGATTGAAGGTGACTTCATTCGATTGTATGATCGACCCATTTTGACCCAGCTTAGGATTTGCCAGGCTTATAAAGGCTTTGCCACATATGTTGTATACCGAAATTCCAACTCAACGCCCTGTTACGCCATTGTTAGATGCAATTGATCATCCTCAACAATTACGTCAGCTCGAGCATAGCCAATTGGTTCAAGTGGCTGATGAGTTGCGTCAATATATTTTATATGCAGCAGGCCAGAGTGGTGGCCATTTCGGTGCTAACCTCGGCGTGGTTGAGCTGACGGTTGCGCTGCATTATTGCTTTAATACTCCAAATGACCGATTAGTTTGGGATGTAGGACATCAGGCGTATCCACACAAAGTCTTGACTGGTCGCCGTGAGCAAATGACAACAATCCGTGCTAAGAACGGTTTAGCAGCATTTCCAGCTAGAGAAGAATCAGTTTTTGATACTTTTGGCGTAGGGCATTCATCAACTGCAATTTCAGCAGGTTTAGGAATGTCTTTAGCACGTCGCTATCAAAATGACCCATGTGAAGTCGTTTGTATTGTGGGTGATGGCGCAATGACAGCAGGTATGGCATTTGAAGCCATGAACGATGCTGTGGCACACGATGCCGATTTAATTGTTGTACTTAATGACAATGATATGTCGATTTCTTGCAGTACAGGTGGTTTTGCTAAGCATTTAGCTGCAATTTGGGAAAAAGGCCATTTAGTTAACGTCGATGAACATGGCGAGGCTTATGTACAGCCACATCCGAAATGGACGTACAACTCTCGTTTACATCAATCGGCAACAGATGCGGCCGATAATTTATTTAAAGCGATTGGTTTTGACTACTTCGGTCCTTTCGATGGACATGATGTAAATCAACTCGTTCAAGTATTTAACGCATTAAAAAAACGTAAAGGTCCACGCTTAGTCCACGTCTATACTAAAAAAGGTAAAGGTTTTACTCCGGCAGAAGCTGACCCAATTACCTATCATGCAATTGGCAAAATTAATGCGACTTCAGCAGGTAAAACACCACCAAAATATTCTGATGTATTTGGTCAATGGTTGTGTGACGAAGCTGCACAAGATGAACGTTTATTAGCGATTACTCCAGCCATGTGTGAAGGCTCGGGCATGGTTAAGTTTGCTAAAGAATTTCCAAAACGTTTCTTCGATGTTGCAATTGCCGAACAGCATGCAGTAACACTTGCAGCAGGCATGGCTTGTGAAGGGGTAAAACCTGTTGTTGCGATCTATTCAACATTCTTACAGCGTGGTTACGACCAGCTTATTCATGATGTTGCATTACAAAATCTTGATGTAACTTTCGGGATTGATCGTGCTGGTTTGGTGGGTGAAGATGGACCAACTCACGCAGGTGCATATGACTATGCATATATGCGTACAGTACCAAACATAGTCATCATGGCGCCAAAAGATGAAAATGAATGCCGTCAAATGCTACATACAGCCTATGCTTATAATGGACCAGCAGCAGTACGTTATCCTCGTGGTGCTGGGGTAGGCGTTGAAATTCAGCAAGAGCTAACTGCTATTGAATTAGGTAAGGCAGAAGTCGTTGCTGAAATTAAACCTGTTTGTGATGAGCAGATTACGATTTTAGCGTTTGGTAGTCGCGTTATGGTTGCCATAGAAGCTGCTGAGCAATTTTCACAAAAACATGATGTTGGTGTGCGTGTTGTAAATATGCGTTTTGTGAAACCACTTGATGAAAAAATTATTCGTGATTTAGCTGAACATACACAATTATTTGTAACTGTTGAAGAACACGCGATTATGGGTGGTGCAGGCAGTGCAGTAAATGAGTTTATGGCACAAGAACAAATTGTTAAACCTATCATTAATTTAGGTCTGCCAGATTTGTTCTTGCAGCAAGCGTCACATGGACAAATGCTACAAGATTGTGGCTTAGATGCTAAAGGTATTTTGAACTCAATTGAACGAGCTTGGCTTAAGCTAAATCAGGTGGTTTAAGCCTTTAATAAAATTTTTGAAACATTTTTTCCCCTAAAGCGCATTCATTTGCTAAAATGTATGCGCTTTTATGCATTATTCTTTGTCAAAATCTTCAAATTTGTATTGTAGTGGGTGTTCAATGGAACCTATGGTGGTTATGGCTGCGCGTGCGGCTCAAACAGTTGGTCAAGAGCTTTTAAAAGCGCATCAAAATCGTCATAAACTCGATTTGCAAGTTGAAGAGAAAGGCATTGATGGCCCGGTAACACGTGTAGATCGTTATTTGGAACAATTGACGATTGATACATTACGTAAAAGTTATAAAAACCATAGTTTCTTAGGTGAAGAGTTCGGTTTGCAAGAAGGCAAAGGCCACGATGCAGACTGGTGCTGGGTAATCGACCCGCTTGATGGCACGCAAAACTTTATTAATGGTTTCCCTCATTTCTGTATTTCTATTGCAGTTCAGCATAAAGGCGTTACTCAACACGGCGTAATCTACGACCCAGTACGTGACGAATTATTCTCTGCAAGTCGCGGTCGCGGTGCAGTTATGAACCAACGCCGTATCCGTGTAAATGTAAAAGATACTTTAGAAAATACATTCTTGGCAGTAGGCCATCCTTACCGTGCTAAACGTGCTGGTGAGATCGTGTCTTATGCAGAACAACACTTTGCTTCATTATTAGCTGTGACTCAAGCAGGCGCACAAATTCGTCGTGGTGGTTCAGCTGCTCTAGATTTAGCATATGTTGCTGCTGGCCGTTTTGATGGTTTCTTTGAGCTTGGTTTAAAACCATGGGATATCGCTGCCGGTGAGCTTATTATTAAAGAAGCAGGCGGTGTAGTGGTTGACGCACGTGGTGGTAATGAGTCTCTTGAAAACGGTCAAGTGCTTGCAAGTTCACTCAAAATGCTAAAACCTTTAATGCAAACTGTAGTTCCAGCTTGGGGTCAAGCTGCAAAATAATTTAATTATTTATAAATAAAACCCTCTATTATCAGAGGGTTTTATTTTTTAAGTAATTGGTAAATTTTAGTTAGTTCAATAAATATGAAGAAAGTTGATTAAAACACATGACTTTTAATTTCTTTCTGCTATAATCCGCCCACGCACTTAAATTTCCGTTCATTACCTGAACATTCTGTTCTATTCATTGTAAGCGCACGCTGTCCATAGAGAGGACCATTTCTTGCGCCCCGATCGCTCAGCGATTCTTCAGGTTCGGCCGTAATCAAGCGTGCGTTTAGTCCACATCGTCGTTACTCGGATTGCTGCTGAAAAAACGTTTCAGCTAACTTTGCTTTGCCGCTTTGTGCCGATGTCTATTTTGTATTTATTAAAAATGGAGCACCCACTAGGGTGAAACTCTCTATGAGCAAAACTTTTGCCGAATTTTCTTTGCATGAAACCTTACAACAAGCGCTTGAAGGTTTAGGTTTTACTACCCCGACTCCTGTGCAAGAACAATCTATTCCTGCAGCTTTAGAAGGAAAAGACCTTCTAGTATCTAGCCAGACTGGTTCTGGTAAAACTGCGGCATTTTTATTACCAACATTACATAATTTAGCTGGTCAAGAAACTTTTGTTCCGTTCAAAGAACGTATGAAAGCTGTGACCCAACCTAACATTTTAGTTTTATGCCCAACACGTGAATTGGCTCAACAAGTTAGCCAAGATGCGATTGCTTTCGTACGTCACATGAAAGGTGTTCGTATTGCTGCAATCATGGGTGGTATGCCTTTTGGTAAGCAAATCCAACAGCTTAAAGGCGCGCAAGTTATTGTTGCGACTCCAGGTCGTTTATTAGATTTAGTAAACCGTCGTCAATTAAAGTTAGATAAAGTTGAAGCTTTAATCGTTGACGAAGCTGACCGCATGTTAGACCTCGGCTTCTCTGAAGATTTAGAAGCGATCAGCGATTTAGCTGGTAACCGTCGTCAAACATTAATGTTCTCTGCAACTTTCGCTGATCGTATTATTCGTCTTGCTGAACGCATGATGAATGAACCTGAGCGTATTGCAATTGAAACAGGTCACAGTACAAACACTGACATCACCCAAACTTTACACTGGACAGATGGTTTCGAACACAAGAAGAAACTTCTGACTCACTGGTTGGCTGATGAAACTCTTGATCAAGCGGTTGTATTCGCGAGCACTCAAGAAGATACAGATATGTTGGCTGAAGAACTTGCAGAAGCAGGTCACTCTGTAGTTGCACTTCACGGTGCAATGCCACAAACAGTTCGTAACCGTCGTTTACGTAGTATCCGTGAAGGTCGTGCAAAAATCTTGGTAGCGACAGACGTTGCTGCACGTGGTCTTGATGTACCGACAATTTCTCACGTAATTAACTTCGGTTTACCAATGAAACATGAAGACTATGTACACCGTATTGGTCGTACAGGTCGTGCTGGTCGTACAGGTCAAGCAATTACTTTAGCGACTTATCGTGAACGCGGTAAAATCCGTGCGCTTGAAGACTATTTAGATGCACGTTTAAGTGTTTCTGAAATTGAAGGCTTAGAGCCATCTCCACCTCCTGCTCGTTCAGGTCGTGATGGCGGTGGTCGTGGTCGTGGCGGCAACGGGGGTCGTGATGGTCGTCGTGGTGGCGGTTTTGGCGGTGGTCGTCGTTTTGAAGGCGAAAGCAACTTCAAACGCCGTGAAGGTGGTCGTGATGACCGTCCACGTCGTAGCTTTGATGACAAACCACGTGGTGAACGTCCATTCGGTGGTGAAGATCGTCCACGTCGCGAGTTCAATTCAGATCGCCCACGTCGTGAAGGTGGTTTTGAAGATCGTCCACGCCGTGAGTTCAACTCAGATCGTCCGCGTCGTGAAGGTGGTTTCAACGATAAACCGCGTTTTGACTCAAATGATGACAACCGTGGTAACCGTGTAGATTACAAACCACGTCGTGAAAATGGTTTTGGTGACCGTCCAAAACGTACTTTCGGTGGTGAAGATCGTCCGCGTCGTAGCTTTGATGACAAACCACGTGGTGAACGTCCATCATTTGGTGGCGAAGATCGTCCACGTCGTGAGTTCAACTCAGATCGTCCACGCCGCGAAGGTGGTTTCAACGATAAACCGCGTCGTAGCTTTGATGATAAACCACGTGGTGAGCGTCCAGCGTTTGGTGGCGAAGATCGTCCAAAGCGTAGCTTCGGTGGTGAAGATCGTCCGCGTCGTAGCTTTGATGACAAACCGCGTCGTAAATTCGACCGTTAATCAATAGTTTGTTTAAAGAAAGGCCAGTAGAAATACTGGCCTTTCTTATTTTTCAGTTTTGTTATAAAATAACAAAGTGTGAATTGGTTCAATTTTTTATTAAATAATGAGTAGAAGTAAACGAAAACAAACAATAATGGCACAGTTGAAGAACTTATTAGTTCAGCACGGCTTGCCTTATCTTTTTATTGCACTTGTTTTGTGTAATGGGGTTTATTTTGCCTATGCTTTTATAACTGGAAGTTCTATTGAGCAGTTTCAAATTTCTGAATTAACCTCTTTTTACGAACATACCTCTTCTATTTCTACCAACTAAGTTAGCTTTGCTTTTGTCAAAATAACAACAAGTTTGCCAATTTTCAGTGTTATAGTATGCGTGCATAAAAGTGCAGGAACGATTGCCATTATGAATAATAAAACTCCTCTCTCGACTCAACCACTTATTGAAGTGAAAAATTTGAGTTTTAATCGAGGGGAACGCGTCATTTATGACAATATTAGTTTAAATATACGTCGTGGCCAGATTACGGCTATTATGGGACCTTCTGGTACAGGTAAAACAACATTATTACGTCTGATCGGTGGACAGTTAGTTCCTGATCAGGGCGAAGTTTTGCTCGACGGTAAAGATATTGCAAAAATGTCTCGTCAGGAACTTTTTTCAGCCCGTGCACGTATGGGAATGTTATTTCAGAGCGGTGCTTTATTTACGGATATGTCTGTCTATGAAAATGTAGCATTTCCAATTCGAGCACATACCAAACTTCCTGAAAATCTAATTGCTGAACTGGTTGCATTAAAACTTGAATCAGTAGGCTTACGTGGTTCTGAGCAATTAATGCCTACAGAACTCTCAGGTGGTATGAACCGTCGTGTCGCTTTGGCACGTGCGATCGCGCTTGACCCCGATTTAATCATGTACGATGAACCGTTTGCAGGGCAAGACCCTATTGTAAAAGGTGTTTTGACACGTTTAATCCGTTCATTGCGAGAAGCTTTAGATTTAACCACAATTATTGTTTCGCATGACGTTCCCGAAACCCTTTCTATTGCTGACTACATTTATGTTGTAGCAGAAGGAAAAATTCAGGGAGAAGGAACACCAGAAGAATTACAGGCATATGCTTCTCCATTTGTGCGCCAATTCTTAACAGGTTCGGCAGAAGGACCAGTTGAATACCAATTTAGTCATCAAGCCTATTTAGATAACGAGGTTCGTCCATGAATACGATTGCCTGGTTAGGTAGACTCGTTATTGAGCGGATTCGAGGGATTGGTGTTGCGGCACTAATGCTCTTACAAATTGTTTTTTCTTTTCCTTCATCTGGTGGTTTTGGACGATTTATTTACCAAATGCATCGGGTAGGAGTGATGTCTTTGTTAATTATCACTGTGTCGGGCCTATTTATTGGTTTGGTACTGGGTTTACAAGGATACTCAATTTTAGTGAACGTCGGCAGTGAATCAATGCTAGGCACCATGGTGTCTTTAACATTGCTGCGTGAATTGGCACCTGTGGTTGCTGCTTTATTATTTGCTGGCCGAGCAGGTTCTGCATTAACAGCAGAAATTGGTTCAATGAAGCAAAGTGAGCAACTTGCCAGCATGGAAATGATCGGGGTTGACCCATTGAAACAAATCGTATCACCGCGTCTTTGGGCGGGAGTGGTCAGTTTACCGATGCTAACTGTCATTTTTGCTGCGATTGGTATTGTGGGCGGTAAAATGGTAGGTGTCGATTTTCTTGGCGTCGATGAAGGCTCATTCTGGAGCGGAATGCAAAACAACGTGCAATTTGGGCATGATGTCGTAAATGGCATTATCAAAAGTATTGTGTTTGCTTTGTTATGTACATGGATTGCGGTATATCAAGGATATGCATGTGATCCAACTCCAGAAGGAATCGCAACTGCAATGACGAGAACAGTTGTATATTCTTCATTATGTGTTTTAGGTTTTGATTTCGTGTTGACTGCGGTCATGTTCGGAGGGATTTAATGAAATCACGTAGTAGTGAGCTGGCCGTAGGTATCTTTGTTATTATCTTCGGTATTGCCTTGTTCTTTTTAGCCATGAAAGTTAGTGGCCTTGTTGGTACTAATTTAAATGATAGTTATACCATGAAGGCTCAGTTTGATAACGTCAATGGTTTAAAGCCTCGTGCTAAAGTAACGATGAGCGGTGTCACAATTGGTCGTGTTGATTCAATTACCCTTGATCCAGTTACGCGTTTGGCTACGGTAACCTTTGGTTTAGATGGAAAATTGACAAGCTTTAATGCTGAGCAGCTAAAAGAAGTTCAAAAAAATGCTTTAGATGAACTACGTTATAGTTCTGATTATACGCAGGCTTCTCCAGAGCAACAAAAAGCAATGGAACAGCAACTGATCAGTAACATGTCCTCCATCACCAGTATTGATGAAGATGCTTATATAATGGTTGCAACCAATGGTTTGTTGGGTGAGAAATATTTGAAAGTCGTTCCAGGTGGTGGTTTAAACTATCTTAAACGTGGCGATACAATTTCAAATACCCAAGGAACCATGGATTTAGAAGATTTAATTAGTAAATTTATTACTGGTGGTGGCGCAGGTAAAGTTGCCGCTGGTTCATCCTCAGCAGAAGAAAAAGCTCCTGCAAGTACCGACAGCAGTGCACAGCCGTCATTTGTTGAGTAAGAGTTTATTTGAAGGAGTGGTTCCAGGTGAATACGTTGTTTAAACAAACCCTGACAGCAAGTCTTTTGTCTACTATGATTGCAGGTACAGCTTTTGCTGCACCTTCAGAAGCACCGCCTGATTTTATTAAGCGCGTTGCTGATGGCTTGATCGCTCGTTTAAAAGCAGATCATGCTAAGTTGCAGAACAATCCTGCTTTAGTAAAATCAATTGTACGTCAGAACTTAGACCCATATGTTGATTCACAAGCGTTCACTCGTATTGTGATGGGTACTTATGCGACGAATCAGTATAGTACAGCTGCACAGCGTGCTCAGTTTGAAACAAACTTCCGTAATACATTAATTGAAAATTACGGTAGCGCATTTGCTAAATATACAAATCAAAGCTATACCATGCGTCCTTACAAGGCAACTGCGGGTAAAAACCCTGTAGTGACATTGGACTTTAATCACAATGGTGAAAAAATTCCTGTTTCTTTCCAGTTGGCTGACAAAGGTACTCAATGGAAAATCCGTAATATCAATGTTTCTGGTATTGATCTAGGATTACAGTTCCGTAATCAGTTTGCTGCAACAGTGAAACGCAATGGCGGTGATTTAAATAAAGCAATTGCTACGTTCCAACCTGATGCAGACGCAGCTGTTAATCAAAACAAAAAGAAATAAGTAGGTGACGTGTGGTTCAGTATCTCAACCAACAATTGGTTGTTTCGGGAAAAATTGATTTTGAAAATGCGGAACAACAGTATCAAGCAGGTTTAGCTATCATAAAGAAGCAACAAAGCTTCCCACTTGTGGTGGATTTAACTGAGCTTGAGCATGGTAGTACCTTGGCCTTGGCTGTTTTAGTTCAATGGTTACGAGAGACTCCAAAAAATACTGGTTTGCATTTTAAAAATGTCCCTGAAAAAATGCTGAAGATCATTCAAGCCTGTCATTTGCAGGATGATCTGCAAATGATCTGATGTTGTTGATGTAAAAAAGCACCTATATTTAGGTGCTTTTTTATGCTCGAAATTAGCATTTTATTACAAAGCTTAGATCCATTTTTTCCAGCGGAAATAAATGATCGGCCCAATAAAGAAACCCATAATAATCAGCAAAACAACGAAGAAACTGGTCGTACCATGTGCAAAAGGTAATACGTCTGTGTTCATACCGTAAATACTGGCAATAAGCATCGGAGGAGCTAACATACTTGGTAAGATCGAGAATCGACGAATCGTATCATTCTGTTCTGTGTTAATGAATCCAGACGTCGTATCAAGTAAGAATCGTACTTTTTGGAATAAGAACGCATCATGTTCTACCAGTGAGCGTACATCTTCACTGAGCTCTCGAATGTCTGCATCATAAATATGACTGCCTAATGCACGTGGACGCGATAAGAAAGTAAGTACACGTCGTAAATCAATGAGACAAAGCTGTGCTTTTCCTAGCATGTCTTCTTGTTGAGCTAGGCGTGTAATCATGTCATCGAGATCTAGAATTTTTTCACGTTGGTGGTTATTAAGAACCTCGGTGGAGTATTTTTCTAAATCTTTGTGGATATCTTCTAAGATATCCGCAAGCTCATCGAGTTTTGCTTCAAGAAGGCCTAATAAGATCCAGGTAGGATCTTTATAGTCCATGTCATAGTCATTTCGGCGAGCACGGGCACGAAAGGCACGAAACGCAACTAGTTTTTCTCCACGCATCGTAAAGAGGCGGTCTTTATGTAAAATGAAAGCTACGGTTTGCACCATGGCAAGCATATGTGATGACTCTTCAGCGTCGCCATCCACCTGATAATTTTTATTTTTCGTTAAAAAATAAGTACTGATGTGCAAAATACCGTCATCATCACGGTAAAATCGTGCAGAAGATGAAATGTCTTCAAGCGACTTTAGTGTTGGTAAATTTTGGTCATAGGCATCTAATACCCATTGTTGCTCTTCTTGCGAGGGTGCAATAAGATCAAGCCAGACTAATTCGGGATGTAGATCAAATCCACCATTGATGGTGGCATCTTCCAGACTTCCGCGTTCTGTGGCATAAAAGGCTTCAAGCATGTGTCTTTTTTCCTCACGCAGTCTGATGGAAATGGATGGGTGTATTTTAGACAAGGATTTGCCGAAAAACACTTGCCAATACGCTATTTTGCAAAAAAAAACTCTATCAATAGTTTAGTTTGTCAGCATGACAGTTCAATAAAACGGTTTTTTACACTATGAAATCAATTTGTATTTTCTGTGGTTCATCTCTTGGTTCAAATCCAATTTTCCAACAAATTGCCCAAGCTACAGGCGAGGCTATTGCAAAACAAGGGAAGACCTTGGTTTATGGTGGTGGTCGCTCAGGCCTAATGGGTGTGGTGGCCGATAGCGCCTTACAAGCAGGTGGACAAGTCATTGGCGTGATCCCTCGTGCTTTAGTTGATCGTGAGTTAGCTCATCCGGGTCTAACCAGATTATATGTGGTTGAAAATATGCATGAGCGTAAAACCAAGATGGCGGATCTTTCAGATGGCTTTATTGCTTTGCCGGGTGGCGCTGGTACATTGGAAGAAATCTTTGAACAATGGACGTGGGCGCAATTAGGGATTCATCAAAAGCCTTGTGCTTTCTTAAATGTAGCGGGCTTTTATGAAGATTTACTTAAAATGATTCAAGGAACGGTGGATAATGGATTCAGCCAAGCACGGTTCGTTGATAAATTGATCGCATCAGACAAAATTGAAGATATTCTTCAACAATTTGAGCAATATCAGGCTCCTGCTCCAAAATGGACAAATGCAGATGTCCAACCATAAACGAGGTTAAATAGGTGAAAACAATTACGGTCGCTGCCGCAGTGATCTTAAATGAGCAAAATCAGTTGTTGCTTGTAAGAAAGCGTAATACACACGCTTTTATGCAAGTGGGTGGCAAGCTGGAACCTAATGAGGCACCAGAGATCACCATGCAGCGAGAAATTTTAGAAGAAGTCGGAAGCTCTTGTGTGATTGAGCAATTTATTGGTCATTTCGAAACAGCAGCTGCCAATGAGCCAGATCATATTTTGGTGAGTCATTTATACCTTGTTCAGCTCGACCAAGCACCTAAAATTGCAGCCGAAATTGCAGAAATGAAGTGGATAGAGTTAAATGATTCGGAAACTCAACTTGCACCATTGACCCGAGAAATTGTCATTCCTTGGTGTGAAGAGTATTTATCTACGGTGCAATAGCCTAACTCTTCGGCGTCGCTGCTAGGCACACGGTATGAATGGATGTGCAGCCTAATTGTTTAAGTGCCTGACTGAGCGCATGAACAGAGCTTCCCGTGGTTATCACGTCATCAATAATGAGAACGCGGCGATAACGTCGTTTCTCTTGATGATGAGGTAAAAATTGTTGTTCGATATTTTCAAAGCGTTCTAGCCGAGAAAGTCCTTTTTGAGAGTGTTCATTTAAGCGTTGAATTGGTTGCCAAACAGGTATTTTTAAGTGTTTGCTTAATATATTGGCGAGTAGTAATGATTGATTGAAACCACGCTCGATTAAACGCTGATTGGAAATAGGCATGGGTACAATAGCTTGTACCTTGGGAAATTTTAATTGTTTTAAAATTTCACCTAATAAGATTTGATAATGTAACTTTTGTTCATATTTAAACTGCTGAATAATCCGGTTAACTGGATAAGCATAATTACAGGCCACAAGAACAGAGTGATTATTACGTTGAATCGTTTGTTTAAGCCAAGGCAGCTGTTCCCAACAGTCTTTACAAAGTGAATATTTTTCTCGCGCACCTAACTCGCACAGTGAGCAAGGTGAAAATAACTGAATAAGAGGTTGGAAGTTTAAAAAACTAAACATACGCGTAGCGAGGCGCCTCAGGAAGCCAACGCTTTAATAGAGCATCTGCCTGTTCTGGATAATCTTTTAAAACTTGCTGTGCCACATAGTGGGTTTGACTCAGTAGGTGATCATCTCGCTCAAAGGGAGCCACTCTAAATCCCATATCCCCAGTTTGTTTAGTCCCTAATAATTCACCCGGTCCACGTAATTCCAGATCTTTTTCTGCAATCACGAAGCCATCATTACTTTCTCTTAAAATAGAAAGTCTCTCTTGTCCATTTTGAGAGAGAGGTGTTTTATATAAAAGTACGCAAAAACTAGCTTGAGCACCTCGACCTACGCGACCTCGTAATTGGTGTAGCTGAGAAAGCCCTAAACGCTCGGCATTTTCAATCACCATAATGGAAGAGTTAGGAACGTCTACTCCAACTTCAATCACTGTCGTTGCGATAAGAAGTTGTAATTCATTATTTTTAAATGCTTGCATGACGGCTTGCTTTTCATCAGCTTTCATTTTGCCATGCACCAAGCCAATGTTGAGCTCAGGAAAACGTTCTTTCATCTCTTGGTAAGTTGCTTCGGCGGCTTGAGCATCTAAAGTTTCAGATTGTTCAACCAGTGTACATACCCAATAGGCCTGTTTCCCATCTCTACAATTCGAAGCAATTCGTTGAAGTACTTCTTCGCGACGATCAAGAGGAATCGTAACTGTTTGAATTGGGGTACGGCCTGGTGGTAATTCATCAATTATGGATGTGTCCAAGTCGCCATAAGCACTCATTGCTAGAGTTCTTGGAATGGGGGTTGCCGTCATCACGAGTTGATGTGGGGTGAACTGCTCAGCACCTTTATTGCGTAAAGCTAAGCGTTGATCTACACCAAAACGATGTTGTTCATCAATAATTACTAGCCCTAATTTAGCGAAGCCAACATTATCTTGAAATAAGGCATGGGTACCGACAATAAGTTCCGCGTGGCCTTCTTTAATCTGTTGTTCTGCTTGGGCACGGGCTTTACCTTTTTGTTTGCCAGATAACCATGCCACGGTTACACCTAATGGTTCAAACCAACGTTTAAAGTTTAAATAATGCTGTTCTGCAAGAATTTCAGTTGGAGCCATTAATGCAACCTGCCAATCTGCTTCTAAAGCATGGCAAGCGGCTACAGCTGCAACTAGGGTCTTTCCAGCCCCTACGTCGCCTTGTACTAGACGTAGCATAGGTTGGTGTTGTTTTAAGTCATTTAAAATTTCTTTAGATACACGTTTTTGTGCATTGGTCATTTGAAATGGTAAAGCTTCTAATAGTTTTTTAGCTAATACTTTACTGCTTGAAAAAGCAGGTGACGCAATTTGTCGAATATAAGCACGGCGGTTAAGTAAACTAATTTGGTGCGCAACCAACTCTTCAAAAATAAGCCGTTGCTGAGCAGGATGCGAGCCTTGAGCCAATTGGAGCATATTGGCATCAACGGGAGGCTCATGAATATAATATAAAGCCTCTTTAAGCGCATAGCCATTGGTATATTGTTTTGGGAGTAGCTCTGGTAAGGCGTCACTATGATGCTTTAAAGCTTGTTTAACGTATTCGCGTAATTTAGGTTGAGTTAACCCATCCGTACTTGGATAAATTGCTGTAAGCTGAGTTTTTGGTAGAGGTGTATGTTCATGAATGAGCTGAATTTCAGGATGATACATCTCAAGGCCGCGAGCACCTACACGGACTTCACCAAAAATGCGTAAGCGATGACCGGGTTTTATTTTATCAGTCAGGTTCTTATAAATATGATAAAAGCGTAAGGTGACTTTACCGAATTCATCTTGCACCAAGGCTGCCATAGATTTTCTTTTTCCCGGGGGGAAATCAATTGATTTGACTTCTCCTTCGAGTAAATAGCTCCGCCCAACCACAAGTTGATTCATTGGAATAATCGTACTGCGGTCTTCATAATCACGTGGCAGATGAAACAGTAAATCATCTGTGGTAAAAATATTTAGTTTTTCGAGCAGGGCTGCTGAAGCCGATCCAACGCCTTGTAACTGATGGACTGAAGTCATGTCCCCTCAACGAGTTTTCTATGCATATATTATTTATCGGTTATGGTAAAACATCTCAGCGTGTTGCTAAACAACTATTTGAGAAAGAACATCAAATTACCACAATCAGCCGTAGTGTAAAAACGGATAGTTACGCAACGCATCTTGTTCAGGATATTTTTACGCTCGATTTAAGTAAAATTGAACCTGTAGATGTCGTATATATTTTACTTTCTCCAAATGAGAGTACGGTTGAGGGCTATCAGCAAACTTATGTTGATAGTGTTGAACCGATTCGAGAAGCATTAAAAATACATCCAGTGAAAAAAATAATCGTTGTCTCCTCTACGCGGGTATATGGTGAAAATGCAGGAGAGATTATTGATGATTTTAGTGAAATTCATCCAAATGATGCTCAAGGCCATATATTGCTTAATATGGAGTTACTCTGGCAAAAATATTATCCAACTCAATCTGTAATTGTTCGCCCTACAGGTATTTATGGAACTTCCATTGCCCGTTTAAAAAAAATGGCTGAAAATCATCAAAGTTATCCAAATATACATTATAGCAATCGAATACATATTGATGATTTAGCAAGATTTTTAGCTTTTATGGCTGATTACGAAAGTCATCAAGCAAGCTATATTGTGACTAATAATCAACCATTGCCTTTGCATGAAATTATTGTGTGGTTTCAAAAACAATTGGGATTGCCAGAATTAACTTTAGAATCAAACCAAATTTCAGGTAAAAGAATTTATGCAAAACATTTGCCAGCAACGGGTTTTCAATTAGAGCATCCGATTTGCTTTAATGACTATTTATTATGTTTAAATGTTCATAGCACTAAATGAAATTTTGATTAAACTTTAAATAAGAACATAAATACCTGATGAGGCAGTCAAATTGCCGATAAAGATAAAAAGGTTGAAAGTGAAAAAAATTTGTTTAGCTCTTATCTTGAGCATAACAGCTGTTGCGAGTTGGGCTGAGGATCAGGTGTGGTGTGCCTATGATCCTATCGGGTCCCAAGGGGATATTACTCGCCGTTTAAATGACATTCGGCTATATGCCCAGCAATATCAAGTCAAATTTAAAGTAGTTACCTATCAAAAAGAACAGCAGGCTATACAAGCTTTTGATGATGGGAAATGTTCGGGTTTAGCTGCATCCAATTTCAATACTTATCGTTATAACCAATTTATGGGAAGTACCGCGGGTATAGGACTTATTCCTAATAACCGTACGGCCAAAAGCTTTTTGCAGCTTTTAAATCATCCTACAATCGAGAAAAGGTTAGTTTCTAAGAATTATGAAGCTATAGGAATGATTCCAATTGGAACTGCTTACATGGTTCTAAAAAATAAGAACCTCTCTAGAGTCGCTCAATTAAGAAATCAGCGTATTGGGGTGCTACCCAACAATCCACCACAACAAGCACTGGTACGAAGTGTAGGTGCTCAGCCAGTTTATGTCGATTTATCTAACGCGATTGCGCAGTTTAAGCAAAATAAAATCGATATTATTGCTGCCCCAGTGTATGGATTATTGCCGTATAACTTACAAAAAGAATTTGGACCAGATACTCAAGTCATTAATTTTCCTTTGGCATATTTTGGTGTCAATTTAATTATTAAGCCGCAAGCTTATCCTACTAATTTTGGCCGGAAAATTCGAGGATGGTTCGTTCAAAATAGCCAATTGCTGACGAATCGTGCGACACAATGGGAAAATCATTTACCTGCTTATTATTGGGTAGATGTCTCTTTTTATGAGAAGCAAAGTTATGACGTAATGGTTGCCAAAATACGTAATCAGTACGTTCTTTCAGGTTATTACGATGCTTATTTCGTTCAGCTTATGAAGCGCTTACGTTGTATGGATGATCCACGTTATTTTGAATGTCCAATTCGCTAATAAAATAAAAGGCAACCGAAGTTGCCTTTTATTTTGACTGAAGACATTAAGCTTTTTTGCGTTTTAAACGGCGTTTAGCTTGTTGAGATGCCATTGCTTCAAGAGCATCTTTCAATTCTTCGTCAGTAAAGGTGGTGATATGCTGCAACATTTGCAAGGTTACTTCATCAAGCACCAACTGTGCGCCAGCAGCCATTTGACGGAAGTTGTCATCAAACTCAATTTGGCCTTGGTCATTGGTACGAATGTAATTTTGCTGAGTAAGTACTTTTAAGAAGCTTTGGAATAAAGCTTTGTCGAAGAACTCTGGCGAATTAAATTCATATAGAACTGATAAACGTTGTCCTAATAAATGACTTAACTCTTCAACTTGTTTAGCAGAGATATTACCTGAACCACGTTGAGTAATGAGCGCAAGTGTCATGTAGTAACGCTCAAGACTTTGCTTAACTGGCGTTGCTAAAACAACAAGCTGATTATGCTCTTCAGTATTTGGCGCAGAGCTAATCAAATTACCTTCATCGTCTTGTTGAATAAGGTTAGATTGAACTAGAGCATCTGCATATTGCTCAACTTGTGCCTTAAGCTCGCTGCTCTTCCATTTAAGGAATAACTCAGCTTTCAAGAATGGATAGAGCGTATAGATGACATTAGTTAAATCTGAACGACTGATTTTTCCATTATGTTCAACAAGTGATGCTACTAGAGAAGGTAAAACAAAGGCGTGCAAGATGTTATTACGGAAGTAAGTCAGAAGAACCGCTTGGTTATCTTCAATTGCAATAATATCACCAAGTGCATGCTGAACACGTTTAATGAGTTTAAGCTTTAAACCATACGCAATAATTTCTTTACCAGAAAGTGGTGTTACTTCCATACGTTGGTCATATGGGAAGTTTGATGCCAAGTTGCGGTAAGCTTCAAGCTGCTTAATACAGATCTCTTCATCAAGTGTATGCTTTGGAGTTGCAAGCAAAATAATAGAAAGTAAAGAGACGGGGTTAATCACCACAGCTCGGTTAATGTTTTCTAAAATTGCATGTGCAGAGCTATTTACTGCATCTGAAACAGCTTGAGGAATTGGGTCGTCATTTTTCTCGATATAAACGTTTTCTGCATTATGTTGCTTAAGCAGATCATCAAGGAAAACAGGTTCACCAAAGTTCACGTGGACTTTACCAAAAATACGTTCAATTTTTCGTAAGGTTTTCACAATACCAAAAATAGATTCGGCTTCTTTTGGCTTACCTTGCATTTCGCCTACGTAAGTTGAGCCTTCCATGAGTCGTTCATAACCAATATAAGTTGGTAAGAAAACGATCGGTTTAGCACGGCCACGTAAATGGCTGTGAACTGTCATGGCAAGCATACCGGTTTTAGGCGGTAATAAACGTCCAGTACGTGAACGTCCACCTTCAATAAAGTATTCAAGAGGCGTGTTGCGTGACAAAATACTATATAGATATTCTTTAAATACAGTAGTGTAGAGTCCATTTCCACGGAAAGAGCGGCGAATGAAGAATGCACCGCCACCACGTAGAAGCTGTCCAACAAAAGGTAAGTTTAAGTTATCGCCCGCAGCAATATATGGAACCATTAAGCCACGTTTATAGATGACATATGACAATAGTAAATAGTCAATGTGACTGCGGTGGCACGGTGTATAGACAACTTCATAGTCTTTCGCTAGTTCACGAACGGTACTAAAGTTATGTACTTCTACGCCGTCATAAAGCTGGGTCCATAGGCGTGTTAAGGCAAGATCGGCAAAGCGCACTGCTGAGTGTGAATAATCCGATACGATTTCATTCACATAGCCAATCGCACGGCGTTCAGCTTCAAGCATGCTCACTTTTCCGCGAATACTTTCACGGCGGATTGCTTCTTGCACATCACGAGATTTAACAACCGATTGCATGACATTGCGGCGATCCGACAAATCGGGGCCTAACACGACTTCACGCTGACGGTCTAAATAATCATTTAACGTACTTACAATATAAGTTGCTGGTGAAAGATTTGGATAATGCTGCTGTGCATATTCAACCAATTCACGTAGCGATTGTGGTTCATGAAATTCTAAATAAGACTGACGGCCATGCAAACCAATATTAACCAGCTGCTTAACTGTGCTTGGTGTTGCCCATGTGTCTGAAAATAATAATTTAAACCAAGAATCTTCTTTATCTGGCGAACGGCCCCATAAAACTGTAACCGGAACAAGCTCTATATCAAGTTCAGGGTTTTCTTGTAAAACTTCAATCAGTTTTATTAAACGCGGTGGAAAAGCATGAGGAGGCGGATTCAGTAAATTATTTTCATCATTGTGCTGTAAAAATAAAACTGATGCTTTTTCCTGATGAGTGCCAACAACTAATGGATCTAACGCAGGTTTTAAATTTAAACGACGCGTTTCTCCATCAACCACCAGAGCATTGCTTCGAGAGTGGTTTTGTAAGACGTAACAAACCACTTTTTGGCGGTCAGTTTTTGCTTCTGTTTCTGTTGTTTCTGATACTGGTTCAGTAGGAACTTCCCCAAGAACATGTGGTGTTACCACGAGGTCAAGTAGTTTACTCGAAAGCCGACGATACATTTGACCAAACCCACTCTTGGACATAAGAACTCCTACTTCTTAAAGACAAATCCCAGCACCAAATGCAGAGGGTAATTATTTTGCGGCATTTATTAAAAAAACAATATGCTACTTTCTTATAAATTATAATGCTTTTGGCATATTTTATCGTTAAAAATCGTATTTTTAGCTGTTATATGAGCAATGTTCGTCAGAAGTTGACTGATTGTTCCATGTTCAAATAGTTTTTTATGGCACAATAGATTCTACACATCTGTACTTTAATACGATTTTTTACCTGAAATATGAAGGTATCTCTCATGAATGCGTTAACCCAAGAACTAGTCGATCTTCTCACTTTAGAAAAGTTAGAAGAAAATATTTACCGTGGCATAAGCCGTAATCTTGTCGGTAAACGTGTCTTTGGTGGACAGGTTTTGGGTCAGGCTTTACGTGCGGCATCTTATACAACCGATCGTCCAGCGCATTCTTTGCATGCATATTTTTTGTATGGCGGTGATATTAATGCTCCAATTATCTATGAAGTAGACCGTTTACGTGATGGAAAGAGTTTCGTAAGTCGTCAGGTTCGTGCAATTCAGCATGGACGAGTTGTATTCTCGGCGATGGTTTCTTTTGCTAACCCCGAAGAAGGCTTGAACTATCAACATCAAGAACCAGAGTATCCTGCACCAGAGACTCTTAAATCTGAAAATGAACTCAAAGAAGGTATTTTAAATTTCGTACCTGAAAATGTTCGTGCTAGTTTCATGCGTGAGCGCCATGTGGAAATTCGCCCAATTGATCCGGTAAATCCGTTTCAACCGCAACCTGAAGCTCCTTATAATGCGCACTATATCCGCACACATGACCGTATTCCAAAACAATTAGATGATATTGCCCTCCATCAAGCGATTGTTGCGTTTTATTCAGACTTTACCTTAATGACAACTGCTTTGAGACCGCATGGGCTCAGCTATATTTCTCCAAGTTTACAGTGTGCGAGTATTGATCATGCCATCTATTTTCACCGCCCGCTGCGTGCTGATGAATGGATGCTTTACGATATGGAAGCAACCGTTAGCGCAGCCTCTCGCGGCTTGAACTTTGGCCGTATGTGGCAAAATGGCCAACTTGTATGCAGTACCGTGCAAGAGGGTTTAATTCGTTTGCGGGAAATTGAAACACAATAAGCTTATTTATAAAGCCATCTGATTAGATGGCTTTTTTATTTTTAATTGAAACGATGTGACAAAAAATTGCTCGTATGAAAAGCAAGCTCATGTCATATTTGCAAAAGGATTGCCAACTGAAAAAAATAATGCTGATATGAACTTAAACACACAAATTCTTATTGCTGCCATTTTAGGCTTAACCTTTGGTTTTATATTAACGTTGTATCCCGATACTGCGTTTGTAAAACATAGTTTATATGGGTTAGGCATATTAAGTAGTGTCTTTATTGGGCTGCTTAAAATGTTGTTGGTGCCTTTGATTTTTAGCTCGATTGTTGTGGGTGTATCTAATTTGCAGGCGGGAGGGCAGTTAGGTCCAGTCTGGGAAATTACCTTTTTTTGTTGTTTTACTACAACAACATTAGCTTTAATTTTAGGTATAAGTTGTGCTCATCTATTTGAAGTAGGGCGCGGTATAGATATCTCTATTTTCCAAACGTCTATGCAAAACTATCAGGCACCAGATAGTTTAAATCCTGCAAGTTTTTTCACTAATTTTATTCAAAATACATTAATCAACCCATTTAAAGCGTTTAGCGATGGTAACGTTTTAGCGGTTGTGGTGTTTGCGCTATTTATTGGTGTTGCTTTAGTCCATGGCGGTGAGCGTTTTAAAAGTATTCGCTTATTAAGTCATCAATTTTTTGAAATGATGATGATGCTAGTCGGCTGGGTAATGAAGCTAGCACCTTTGGGTATTTTTGCTTTATTAGCAAAGTTAATGGCAACGGAAGATATTTCGGTACTCAGTCGTTTGGCTGAGTTTGCTGTTGTAGTGACAGGGACTACCATTTTTCATGGCGCTGTTGTTTTACCGTTACTACTTTGGATTTTTGGCCGCATGAGTCCTTGGGCTTTTTTCAAAGGAACACGTACAGCGCTAATTACAGCATTTGCAACCAGCTCTAGTTCTGCCACAATGCCCCTTAGTATGAAATGCGCACAGGAAAACTTAGGGGTTCGTCCGCAAACAGCTGGTTTTGTAATTCCTTTAGGTACACAGCTTAATATGGATGGCACAGCACTATATGAAGCAGCTGCTGCATTGTTTGTCGCAAATTTGGTGGGGCTAGACTTAAACCTGACACAACAAATTATTGTGTGTTTAACAGCAATGATTGCATCACTAGGGGCCCCTGGCATTCCAAGTGCAGGTATGGTTACCATGATTATGGTTTTACAGTCTGTAGGTTTACCGGCTGAAGCAATTGCAATTTTACTTCCGATTGATCGCCTATTGGATACGGTAAGAACAGTGGTAAATGTGCAGGGTGATATGATGATTAGCGTGGTTGTTGACCGTTATACAAAAGATAAAGATATCAGTGTCTAATCTCCTAAATAAAAAAGCAGGATTTTAAATCCTGCTTTTTTATTTTTAAGCCGCTTGTAACTCGGCTCTTTTTGCTGCTGGAGATTGCGATAAATAACTTACCGCATCTTCAGTGCTGCCTTCTTTAACTGGATCATACCAAGGCATGAGGTAATCAATTTGTTGGGCAATCAGCCAAAATGGATTTGGTAGCACTTGGTTATCTTTGCGACTAATCTTAAACCATTCTACAGCAACCCATACTGGGAAAAATCTAGATTTAGCAGCATCAGCAAAACGTGGATCTTGTTTCATAATATGTGCAGCGCCATCTACCCATAATCCAAGCACCAGTACAATCACTGCAAGGCTTAAATAGTAGCGTGGAATATATCCACCACCCAAATGGCGATATAAATCAAAAGCAACGGTACGGTGTTCAATTTCTTCTGAACCATGCCATTTAACCAGATCAACCATTTCAGGGTCAGCGCCTAATTCTTCCCAACGCTCGTTATAGAGTGCATATTTCCCTAATACACAGGTCATATGCTCAACAGTTGCAATAACGCCTAAACGGAAAAGGTCCCATTGCCCTTGTAGAAATTGAGGGACTTCTTTGTCGAATGGTTTATCTGCTAAGGCAGTGGTAAATAGATAATTCATAATGTCCAGATTTCGCTGGATATCAATATTACGTGCGCTTAAATATTCTTTATTGGCAGAAGTATGCGCATTGGCATGCATAGCTTCTTGGCGGATAAATGCTTGCACATCCTGTTTAAGTTTTTCATCTTTAATTTGTGGTAAAACTTTATTGTACAAACGGCAAAACCAGAATTCTCCGGCAGGCAAGATGTTATTAATTTCATTAATAAAATAACTTGCGAAAGGCTGATTTGGAATCCAGTCAACAGGGGTATCTTTCCAGTCAAATTTTACTTTACGTGGAAGAATTTTATAGTCAATAGAAGAACCTAAAGCCTTGTTCTTCAAAAAAGATAACAATTTCATCATTTAGTCCTGATTTTTAACTCGATGAAGTTATAACGAGTATAAAAAAAGCCCCTACATTTGTGTTTAGCAATAGGGGCCAATTTGAAAATAAATTTAATAAGGAAATTGTATCTGTTTTGACGATTTACTCTTCAGTATCCTCATCTGATGCTTCAGGGATCGCGTCAACGTCAAATTCCGGCTCTTGATCAAGCGTAAAATGCAGGCGTCCAGCCATAACACTTGCTAGCTCTTCTAAACCTAACTTATTAAGTGAGGAGAAAAGTTGAATCGAGAAATCAAGCTTCATTTTTTTCAGTTGTTGCTTAACTTCTAATAGCACTTTGTTTGCAGGGCCACGATTAAGTTTGTCTGCTTTCGTTAAGAGAATATGAACAAAGAGATGACGTGAATAAGCCCACTCTAGCATCATCATGTCGAAATGCTGTAGAGGATGGCGAATATCCATAAGTAATACTAAGCCTTGTAAGCTTTTACGATGGATTAAATAGTTCTCTAATTCTTTTTGCCATACTCGTTTCATATCTTCAGGTACGGCTGCATAGCCATAGCCAGGAAGATCGACTAAACGTTGATCGGGGTTGCCTAGACTAAAGAAGTTAATCATCTGAGTACGGCCAGGTTTTTTAGAGGCGCGTGCTAGCTGTTTTTTGTTGGTTAGTGCATTGATAGCACTGGACTTACCGGCATTTGAGCGTCCTGCAAAAGCGATCTCGTAGCCACTATCTTCAACACAAAGTGCCAATTTAGGTGCACTCATTAGAAACTCAGCTTGGCGTAACCAGTTGAGTGATTGCACAGCATATGCCGTGATCGCTGGATCTGGTTTCTTTTCATAGCTGATCTTTTGCTTGGGTGCGAGTCTGGCTTTGGTGTCTTTCGATTTTTCACTACGACGCATAAAAAATAACTTTTTAAATGAGAGGGCTCGCGCCTAGTATAAAGGAGCTTGGGTATTCTTGCTAATTTTCAATAAGTCGACTTATCAAAATCAGTAGAGCTTAGATTTGTAAAAATGCAATAGGGGAGTTGGCAGGAGCAGATTTTGATTGCTGCAAAACTTCTCCGAGTGTGTATTGGTCTAGACTTTGATAAAAGCTTTCTAAAGCCTGATCTAAAATACCTTTTAAACCACAGTGACTGCGTAATACACAAGGTGGTGTATTACATTCAACGATTTGATTGTCGCCCTGTAATATTCGAACGATTGAACCTAAATTTGAGTTAAGTGCATCTGGATTTAAGCGAATTCCTCCGCCTTTTCCACGAATGGTAATAATCCATTCCTGCTTGCCCATGAAGTGAACAACTTTAACTAGATGGTTTTGTGAAACATGCAAATCTTTCGCGATTTCTGCAATCGTGTAGGGTGCATCACTTGGGCGTGCAACATACATTAAGAGTCGTAATGCATAATCGGTAAATTTATTAAGCTGCATGATCACCAAAAATGGAAGAGATTAAAAGGATGATCATCTTAGCCTGAAAGTCTAAATAAGAAAACTTTCAGGCAAGAGGTTTTTACATTACAGCGTTAAAGGGGCTGAAACCTGTACTTGATCACCAACTCTATAATGCTCAAGTAGAATATTAGCAACTGAAAACTCAGTATGATTTTCTTCAGGCTGCACTTCAAAGTGATACGAGTTATCTTCTTGAGCTTCAGTAAATTTAAAAGCTTTCGGTTGTTCAAGTTGTTGCTCGGGAACTTGTACTTTAACTGAAATAAAGGCATTTGCTGGGCTAGTCAGTACGTCTTCATGGTCAGTTGCTTTTAAAGTGAAGCGTTTGCCAGATTCCAAAGGATCAATTTGAGTAATTTCAAATGAACGCCAGCCAGCCCATCCACCTTTTAAGCTTTCAAGTTGTTCATATTTTTGTTTTTCAACACCAATCAAGATATCAGCCAACTGTAAGTATGCTTGTTTCCACGCTTCAATAAGCTCTGATTCGAATGGCACGTTGAGTACTTCACTAATTGAATGAAGCAAGTTGTCCCCAACAATTGCATATTGGTCTGGTTGAATATCTAAGCTCACGTGTTTAGTAGTCATGCGTTCTACCGCTTTAGCGAGCACGGTAGGGTTCTCAATATTTTCTGCATAAGCAAGTACAGCAGCTGCAAGAGCACGTGGCTGACGTAAGCTGGTTTGGTCATCTAAATTAAAAACATTTTTTAATTCGGGATTGTTATTAAGCATGCGCTTATAAAAGTATGTAGTCAGCGTAACGCCGTGTTCACGTAAAACCGGTACAGTAGATTTAACAAGTTCAATTTGTTGTGGAGTCATGGCTAGACCTTATTTATCTGGCTATATAAGATGTATTTAAAATACATCTTTAAAAAATTAATGGCAATAACTTTTTTATAAAAAACCATAAAAAAATTAGGGGATATAAAATCCCCTAAAATTAACGCAATTTTTTTAATATTTTTATTTACCAAATAAAGAGCCGAGCAAGCCCCTTACGAGTTTTTGGCCGGTACTTCCTCCTAAACTGCGTGCAGCACTTTTGGCAAAAGTTCCCACAATGTCTTGTGTGAGTTTAGCTCGTTCACGGGCTGCTCTTTCTTCCTCTTTTAATTGCTCACGTGCCAAACGTTCCTGCTCTTTAGCTTGCTGTTTTGCTAAAGTTTCTTGTTCTTTAGCTTGTTGTTTTGCAAGTTCGGCGTCTTGCTGCTGTTGTTCGCGTTCAGCAACTTTATTCTGTAGCATTTCATAGGCACTATCACGATCTACAGCTTGTTCATAAACCCCAGCAATAATACTTTGCGAGATTAAAGTCTGACGCTCTTCTGGAGTGATCGGTGTAAATGCAGAGTACGGAGGCATAACCCAACCACGTTCTACAATCTGTGGTGTACCTTGCTCATCTAGACAGCTAATGAGTGCCTCACCAACACCAAGTTGGGTAATAGCTTCATCAACTTTAAACTCGGGATTAGCACGGAAAGTGTCTGCTGCGGTTTTTACAGCTTTTTGATCTTTAGGGGTGAATGCACGTAATGCATGTTGAACGCGATTACCAAGTTGACCAAGAACGCTTTCGGGTAAATCGAGGGGGTTTTGAGTAATAAAGTAGATACCCACCCCTTTGGAGCGGATTAAACGTACCACTTGTTCAATTTTGTCTTGTAGAGCTTGGCTGGCATTATCAAATAACAAGTGAGCTTCATCAAAGAAAAACACGAGTTTAGGCTTATCCATATCACCCACTTCTGGTAGCTGTTCAAATAACTCTGAAAGCATCCATAAGAGGAAAGTGGCATATAACTTAGGTGTATTCATGAGCTTGTCAGCAGCAAGAATATTGATATAACCGTGTCCGTTTGCATCGGTTTGGATAAAATCCAGAATATTTAAAGCTGGTTCCCCAAAGAACTGTTCTCCACCTTGGTCGGCAAGAGCGAGTAAGTTGCGCTGAATGGCACCTAGGCTGGCTGGAGATAAATTACCATACTCGGCTTTAAACTCAGCTGCATGTTCACTCACAAAAGTGATCATGGCTTTTAAATCTTTAAAATCGACTAATAGTAGACCTTGGTCATCTGCAATGCGGAATACAGCAGATAACACCCCTTCTTGGGTATCATTTAAATTGAGCAGGCGAGCCAATAAAATTGGCCCAATTTCAGAAATAGTGGTTCGGATAGGATGGCCTTGCTGACCAAATAAATCCCAAAAAACAACTGGGTTCGCTGCGAATGGAACACTATCAATTTGTAAAAGTTTTAAGCGTTCATTAAATTTATCGGAAGCTTCACCAGCTTTTGCAAGACTCGAAACATCGCCTTTAGCATCGGCAAGAAATACTGGCACACCGATTCGAGAGAAACTCTCTGCTAGAACTTTTAACGTAACTGTTTTACCTGTACCTGTGGCGCCTGCAATAAGTCCATGACGGTTAGCAAACTGGGGAAGTAAAACAATTTCTTTTGATGTGTCCTTAATATTTTTAGCAATAACAATCGGTGTACCCATATATTTTTATCCTATGGTTTGAGTCACTATAATCTTGTCGTTTTACAGTTGTTTCAGTGCATTTTCGATATCTTGTATCAAATCTTGCGGATCTTCTAGTCCTATACAGAATCGAACCAATAATCCTTGTTGTAAATGTGTATTCTCAAGTTTTCTCATCATTTTTAAATCATAAAGCATAATCAGGCTAACGGGTCCACCCCAGCTAAAACCGAGCTTAAATAACTCTAATGCATCGCAGAAACGACGTACTGCTGTAATGTCATATTCAGGTTTAAAAATAACACTCACTAAGCCAGCACTTTGACCGTCTATGCAGATTTCTTGCCAATATTGATGGCCTGGTGAGGATTCATCACTTGGGTGTAGAACTTGTGCAAATTGAGGCTGGTTCTTTAGCCATTTAAGTAGATTGTGAGCATTAGCTGACTGTTGTTCATAGCGTAAAGACATATGAGCAAGGCTGCGTTGAACTTGAGCTGCATCATCTCCAGAGATTGCGATGCCCAAAATAGCATGCGTACGGAATAAGCGGTGATGAAGTTTCTCATCACGAGTTACAATGCTACCCATTAAGATGTCACCACCACCACTTGGATATTTTGTTAGTGCGTGAACGGTTAAATCGACAGATAGATGTTCATCAGAAAAATTGAAAGCATTAAACGCAAGCCCAGCTCCCCAAGTATTATCTAGAGCTGTCAATACACCATGCTTTTTAGCTTTCTTGACTAAATTTTTAAGATCAGGGAATTCTAAAGTAACCGAACCTGCAGCTTCTAACCATAATAGTTTACTTTTTTCGGTGGGTTGAAAACTTGCAGCGTCAATGGGGTTATATACTTTAACAATAATGCCATATTGACTTTGTAGATAAGTTAAATGTTCTAGATTTGGCCCGTAAATATTGTCTGGAACCCATACTTCATCATTAGTGCTTAAAAATGCTGAGTTCACAATATTAATTGCGGATAGGCCACTTGGTGCAAGCAAACAATGCAAACCACCTTCAATTTGCGCAATATTGTCGCCTAAGGTGAATGTAGTAGGGGTGCCATGTGTTCCATAGCTATAGTCATACTTATCCGTCCAGTGACGATCAAAAAGGTGCGAAGTTGATTTGAAAATAATAGTTGATGCGCGAAATAAGGGAGGTTGCACTGTTTCAATGAATTGCGGAGCCTTTCTTGGGGCATGAATGAGACGAGTCTGGAAATCGTTATGCTTTTTCATAGTGCGTTATGTTTTAAATGATAAAGTTAGATTAAGAGAAATTTAAATTCTTCGCTAGATTTATAAAGTTTTGTAAGACGTTTCGTTACAGTAGACCTATAAAACAAAAACTTGGCTTTATTTTTGCAAAGACCACTACAACATTCTAACAACAATAGGTTTAAGCGCATGAAGTCGCATTTAAGAGTTCATTATTTTCAACATATCGCGGGTGAGGGTTTTGGGAGTTGTTATTCATTTTTAAAAGCTCACCACGCGACTATTAGTTCTACGGAGTTTTTTGCACTTCCGGTTGATCGGTCACTTGAAATAGAAGCTTTACCACAAATTGATGAGGTTGACTTATTATTAGTCATGGGTGGCACCATGAGTGTAAATGATGAGGCGAATTATCCATGGCTTAAGATAGAGAAAAGATGGTTGCGTCGTTATTTAGCAGCAGGAAAGCCTGCTATAGGTCTCTGTTTGGGTGGGCAGCTAATTGCTAATGCACTAGGCGCTGCAGTCAGTCGAAACCGCTATCAGGAACTTGGCTGGTCGACAGTTCAAAGGGTAGCAAATTTACCTCAAGACAGCTTTCCATTGCCTGAAAAGATAAAGGTGATGCAGTGGCATAGCGAGACATTTGAAATACCCAAAGGTGCTATACACTTAGCCGAGAATATAGCTTGTCGTAATCAGATGTATCAAATTGGAAAAAATGTGCTTGGTTTTCAATTTCATCCAGAAATGACGCCAGCAACGTTAGAACTCTTGCTTGAAAATGAAGAAGAGCTATCTATTTTTAATGGGGAATATGTTCAGCCTGTGAGTGAACTGCAATATTCAGAAGCACAAAAATTTGAACAAGGTAATCAACTCTTAAATAAAGCGATTGAATTTGTCATAAATGCCTAGAGTGAGTTGAGAATACTAGGTTAAAGTGCGTTTTGAACAAAAAATAGAAAAAGAGAATTGCATAAGACTTAAACAATCGTTATAATGGGCGACCCTCAAAAGGAGGGGCATTTACTGCGAAGAAAGTAGTAAATGTGCATTACAGTCGTGGCATCGATCATGACCTTAGTGATTTTCACTGCCTTTGACACTTACCAATAGGTGAGATGCGTCAAGGGTGATTCTTTATATGTTTGGCTTGGAGTTTACTGGTATGTCTAACCAGAGAATTCGTATCCGTTTGAAGTCTTTTGATCATCGTCTGATTGATCAATCTGCTCAAGAGATCGTAGAAACCGCTAAGCGTACTGGCGCACAAGTTTGTGGTCCAATTCCGATGCCTACTCGCATCGAACGCTTCAACGTTCTTACTTCACCGCACGTTAACAAAGATGCGCGTGACCAGTACGAAATCCGCACCTACAAACGTTTGATCGATATCGTTCAACCTACAGATAAAACTGTTGATGCATTGATGAAATTAGATCTTGCGGCTGGGGTTGATGTTCAGATCGCTTTGGGTTAAGGCTTTCGGTTGATTAACTTCTAAGTTAATTAGGCCGCTTTTTTAGAGGTTTATGCACATGGCTATTGGTTTAGTCGGTCGCAAATGTGGTATGACTCGCATCTTTACAGATGCAGGTGTTTCTGTACCTGTTACAGTCATCGAAGTCGATCCAAACCGCATTACGCAAATCAAAACACTTGAAACTGATGGTTATCAAGCTGTTCAAGTAACTACTGGTGAACGTCGCGAATCTCGCGTAACTAACGCTCAGAAAGGTCACTTCGCGAAAGCTGGTGTTGCTGCTGGTCGTTTAGTTAAAGAGTTCCGTGTTACTGAAGCTGAGCTTGAAGGCCGTGAAGTTGGCGGTACTATTGGCGTTGATTTGTTCACAGTTGGTCAAGTAGTTGACGTAACTGGTCAATCAAAAGGTAAAGGTTTCCAAGGTGGTGTTAAACGTTGGAACTTCCGTACCCAAGACGCTACTCACGGTAACTCAGTTTCTCACCGTGTATTAGGTTCTACAGGTCAAAACCAGACTCCTGGGCGCGTGTTCAAAGGCAAGAAAATGGCTGGTCACTTAGGTGATGAACGCGTAACAGTACAAGGTCTTGAAATCGTATCTATTGACGCTGAACGTTCTGTTTTAGTTGTTAAAGGTGCAATTCCTGGTGCAACTGGCGGTGACGTGATTGTACGTCCTACCATCAAGGCCTGAGGGGAAATACCGTGAATTTGAAAACTGTTTCCGGCTCTGCTGTTGAATTGTCTGAAGTTGCTTTCGGACGTGAATTTAACGAAGCTCTTGTACACCAAGTTGTTACTGCTTACTTAGCAGGTGGTCGTCAAGGTACTCGTGCTCAAAAATCACGTGCAGACGTTTCTGGCGGTGGTAAAAAGCCATTCCGTCAAAAAGGTACTGGTCGTGCTCGTGCGGGTTCTATTCGTAGCCCTATCTGGGTTGGCGGTGGTAAAACTTTTGCTGCTCGTCCACAAGATTGGTCTCAAAAAGTAAACCGTAAGATGTACCGCGGTGCAATGCAATGTATCTTAGCTGAACTTGTTCGCCAAGATCGTCTTGTATTAGTTGAAGAGTTTGCAGTTGCAGCTCCAAAAACTAAAGAATTGCTTGCAAAGCTTAACGACTTAAATGCTGCTCGTGCATTAATCGTTACTGACGCTGTAGATGAGAACTTATATCTTGCAGCACGCAACCTTCCGCATGTAGATGTGGTAGATGCAACTGCAATCGATCCTGTAAGCTTGATCGCGTTTGATAAAGTTGTGATGTCTGTAGCTGCTGCTAAGAAAATTGAGGTAGAACTCGGATGAACAACGAACGTATCTATCAAGTCCTAAAAGGACCAGTCTTCTCAGAAAAGGCACAAGTATTAGGTGATACTGTTGGTGTTCAAGTATTTAAAGTAGACATCAATGCTACTAAACTTGAAATCAAAAAAGCAGTTGAAAAACTTTTTGGTGTAGAAGTTGTTAAAGTTAACACAACTATTACTAAAGGTAAGACTAAGCGCTTTGGTCGTACATTGGGACGCCGTTCTGATGTTAAAAAAGCATACGTCACCCTGAAAGCTGGCCAAGATGTTGAAATGGCTGACTTGGGCGATACCGCTGAAAGCGCAGCGGAATAAGGACGAAAATTATGCCGATTCAAAAATGTAAGCCAACGTCTCCAGGACGTCGCTTTGTAGAGAAAGTGGTTCATGACCATCTTCACAAAGGCGCTCCTTACGCACCGTTGGTTGAAGCTAAAAAACGTACTGGTGGTCGTAATAACAACGGTCACATTACTACTCGTCACGTTGGTGGTGGTCATAAACAACACTACCGTATCGTTGACTTCAAACGTAACAAAGACAGCATCCCAGCTGTTGTAGAGCGTATTGAATACGATCCAAACCGTACAGCACATATTGCTTTGTTGAAATATGCTGATGGTGAGCGTCGTTATATCATCGCACCTAAAGGCTTACGTGCTGGCGATAAAGTACAATCTGGTAACGATGCTCCAATTCGTCCAGGTAACTGCTTGCCACTTCGTAATATGCCGATCGGTTCTACACTTCATAACGTTGAACTTAAAATTGGTAAGGGTGCGCAATTAGCGCGTTCTGCTGGTGCTTCTGTTCAGTTGTTGGGTCGTGATGGTTCTTACGCAATTATTCGTCTTCGTTCAGGCGAAATGCGTAAAGTACATGTTGAATGCCGCGCTGTAATTGGTGAAGTTTCTAACCAAGAAAACAACCTTCGTTCATTGGGTAAAGCTGGTGCTTCGCGCTGGCGTGGTGTTCGTCCTACCGTACGTGGTATGGCGATGAACCCGATTGATCACCCGCACGGTGGTGGTGAAGGGCGTAACAAAGGTATTCAACCTGTAAGCCCATGGGGTCAAAAAGCTAAAGGGTACAAGACACGTACCAATAAGCGTACGACTAAGATGATTATTCGCGACCGTCGCGTCAAGTAAAGGAATCTGACTAATGCCTCGTTCTCTGAAAAAAGGCCCATTCGTCGATGCGCACTTGTTCGCTAAGGTTGAAGCGGCTGTTGCTAGTAACTCTCGCAAGCCGATTAAAACTTGGTCTCGTCGTTCGATGATCCTTCCAGATTTTGTTGGTTTAACAATTTCTGTTCATAATGGTCGTAACCACGTTCCAGTAATTGTTACTGAGCATATGGTTGGTCATAAACTCGGTGAATTCGCGCCAACTCGTACCTATCGTGGTCACGGTGTTGACAAGAAATCTAAACGTTAATAGGTGTCATGATGGAAGTAACTGCTAAATTACGCGGTGCCGCTATCTCGGCACAGAAAGCACGTTTGGTTGCAGATCTTATTCGCGGCAAATCTGTTGCGCATGCTTTAAATATCTTAAACTTCAGCAATAAAAAAGCTGCTGTTTTAGTAAAAAAAGCATTGGAATCTGCGATTGCAAACGCTGAACACAATAACAGTTTAGATGTTGACGATCTTAAAGTATCTACGATTTACGTTGACGAAGGCATGAGCCTTAAACGTATTATGCCACGTGCTAAAGGCCGTGCAGATCGTATTACTAAGCGTACTTGTCACATCACCGTTAAGGTAGGGGTTTGATATGGGTCAGAAGGTTCATCCAATCGGTATCCGCCTAGGTGTTGTGAAACGTCATAACGCTAACTGGTATGCGAATCCGAAACAATACGCTGAATACTTGCTTAAAGATCTTCAAGTTCGTGAGTTTTTAACTAAAAAACTTAAGAATGCGATGGTAAGCAACATTCTTATCGAACGTCCATCAGGCGCTGCTAAAGTAACTATTAGCACAGCTCGTCCTGGTATCGTAATCGGTAAAAAAGGCGAAGATATTGAGAAATTACAGCGCGAACTTACCAGCATTATGGGTGTTCCAGCGCAAGTAAGTATCAACGAAATTGATCGCCCAGACTTAGATGCGCGTTTAGTTGCTGAAGCAATCGCTTCTCAATTAGAAAAGCGTGTAATGTTCCGTCGTGCTATGAAGCGTGCGGTTCAAAACACTATGCGTGCTGGTGCTAAAGGTATCAAAGTTGAAGTGTCTGGCCGTTTAGGTGGTGCAGAGATTGCTCGTACAGAATGGTATCGTGAAGGTCGTGTACCTTTACATACGCTACGTGCAGACATTGACTATGCAACTATGCGTGCAGAAACAACTTACGGTACGATTGGTGTTAAAGTTTGGATTTTCCGCGGCGAGATTTTAGGTGGCATGAAACAAGTCATGAACCCTGCTCCTGCTGAAGATCGTCCAGCTAAACGTGGTCGTGGTCGTGGTGAAGGTCAAGAGCGTCGTGGTCGTCGCGGTGACCGTGCTGCTGACAAGGGAGAATAATCCATGTTGCAACCTAAACGTACCAAATTCCGTAAGGTGCACAAAGGCCGTAATACTGGTCTAGCGCATCGTGGTAGTACAGTATCATTTGGTTCGATTGCAATCAAAGCAACTGAACGTGGTCGTATGACTGCTCGTCAGATTGAAGCTGCACGTCGTACTATTAGCCGCCGTATTAAGCGTGGTGGTAAAATCTTTATTCGCGTATTCCCGGATAAACCAATTACTCAAAAGCCTCTTGAAGTGCGTATGGGTAAAGGTAAGGGTAGCGTGGAGTACTGGGTTTGCCAGATCCAACCAGGTAAGATCCTGTACGAAATTGAAGGTGTGAACGAAGAATTGGCGCGTGAAGCATTTGCTTTAGCTGCTGCTAAACTTCCGTTTAAAACCACTATCGTGACTCGGACGGTAATGTAATGAAAACTAAAGATCTACGTGAAAAATCGGTAGAAGAGTTGAAAGCTTTGCTTGATGAGCAACAGCTTAATCAATTCCGTCTTCGTATGGCGAAAGCAACTGGTCAGTTGGGTAAATCGCATGAAGTGCAAGTTGCTCGTAAGACAATTGCTCGTATTAAGACACTCCTTACCGAAAAACAGGGGAACGGACAATGAGTGAAAAAACAGTCCGCACGTTAACCGGCAAAGTAGTAAGCGACAAAATGGACAAGTCTATTGTTGTTCTTATCGAACGCCGCGTTCAACACCCGTTGTATGGCAAATCAATTCGCCGTTCAACTAAGTTACACGCTCATGATGAGAACAATGTTGCTAAACTTGGCGATGTTGTGACCATTAAAGAAAGCCGCCCAATTTCTAAAACTAAAGCTTGGACTTTAGTGGAAGTAGTTGAAGCAGCTGCTGAGTAATTCGACGTTCTTGTTGCATCATCGGTCAATTTCGAGTACTCTTTGAGCCTTTCGAAATTGTGACCGGTGATGCTCGGTTTTGGAGTAGGGCAATGATTCAAACCGAAACTATGCTCGACGTAGCAGACAACAGTGGTGCTCGCCGCGTACAATGTATTAAAGTACTTGGTGGTTCACATCGTCGTTATGCTTCTGTTGGCGACATTATTAAAGTTACTGTAAAAGAAGCAATCCCACGCGCACGTGTTAAAAAAGGTGACGTGATGAATGCGGTTGTAGTTCGTACTAAATTCGGCATTCGTCGTCCAGATGGTTCTGTGATCCGTTTTGATGATAATGCTGCAGTTATCCTGAACAACAACAAAGCTCCGATTGCTACTCGTATCTTCGGACCAGTGACTCGTGAACTTCGTACTGAACAGTTCATGAAAATCATTTCATTGGCTCCTGAAGTTCTATAAGAGGCAATCATGGCTAAGATTAAAAAAGGCGATCAAGTTATCGTGATCGCAGGTAAAGAAAAAGGCAAACAGGGTACTGTATTGTCTGTTTCTGAAGACCGCGTTAAGGTTGAAGGCCTTAACTTAGTGAAGAAGCATCAAAAGCCGAATCGTGTAACTGGCGCTGAAGGCGGTATCGTTACTCAAGAAGCTTCGCTTCATATTTCAAACGTGGCAATTTTAAATGCTACAACCCAGAAGGCTGACCGTGTTGGTTACCAAGTGATTGATGGCGTGAAAACTCGCGTTTATAAATCAAATGGTGAATCAGTGGCGGTAGCGAAGTAATAGGTTGAAAAGGCAATGGCCAGACTTAAAGCACGTTACAACGAAGAACTTAAAGCGAAGTTACAAGAAGAACTTAGCATTAAGAACGTGATGGAAATTCCACGCATCACAAAAATTACCCTAAACATGGGTGTAGGCGCAGCTGCAACTGATAAGAAATTATTAGATGGCGCTGTAGTCGACATGCAATTAATTGCTGGTCAAAAACCAGTAATTACACTTGCTCGTAAATCTATCGCTGGTTTCAAAATCCGTGATGGTTGGCCGATTGGTTGTAAAGTTACTTTACGTGGCGACCAAATGTACGAATTCTTGGACCGTTTGATCTCAATCGCAATCCCTCGTATCCGTGACTTCCGTGGTTTCTCTTCGAAATCATTTGATGGTCGTGGTAACTACTCAATGGGTTTGAAAGAGCAAATCGTTTTCCCTGAAATCGATTTCGATAAGATTGATCGTATTCGTGGTATGGATATTACTATTACTACGACTGCTCGCACCGATGACGAAGGCCGTGCGCTTATGCGTGCATTCGGCTTCCCGTTCAAATAAGAGGTCGATATGGCTAAGAAAGGTATGATTAATCGCGAATTGAAACGCGAAAAAACAGTTGCTAAATACGCTGCAAAACGTGCTGAATTAAAAGCTACGATTGCAAACGTAAATGCAAGTGAAGAAGAGCGTTTCGAAGCGATGTTAAAGTTACAAGCATTGCCACGTAATGCATCTCCGGTACGTCTTCGTAACCGTTGTGGTTTAACTGGTCGTCCTCATGGTTACTTCCGTAAGTTCGGTTTAAGCCGTAACAAATTACGTGACACAGTAATGCAGGGTGATGTACCAGGCGTTGTTAAGGCAAGCTGGTAAGGAGCGACTAAATGAGTATGCAAGATACCGTTGCCGACATGCTAACACGTGTTCGTAACGCACAAATGGCTAAGAAACAAACTGTTTCTATGCCTTCTTCTAAGTTGAAAGTTGCAATTGCAAACGTACTTCAACAAGAAGGTTATATTTCAAATGTAGAAGTTGCTCAAGAAGAGACAAAATCTACTTTGACAATTACTTTAAAATATTTCGAAGGCAAACCAGTTATCGAAATGGTTAAACGCGTAAGCCGTCCAGGTCTTCGCCAATACCGTGGTAAAGATAAACTTCCAAGCGTTAAGCAAGGTTTAGGTATTGCAATTGTTTCTACAAGCAAAGGCATCATGACTGATCGCGCTGCACGTGCTGCGGGCGTTGGTGGTGAAGTTATTGCTTTTGTTTCTTAATAGGTGATTCCTCATGTCTCGTGTGGCTAAAGCCCCAGTAACTGTACCTAATGGTGTAGCAGTTACTCAGAACGGCCGGCAGGTCGAAGTGAAAGGCAGCAAAGGTACATTGTCTTTCAACCTGCATGCGCTGGTCGAGCTAAAACAGGAAGAAGGTAAACTTCAACTTGCTCCAGTTAAAGAATCGAAAGATGCTTGGATGCAAGCTGGTACTGCTCGCGCTGTATTGAATAACCTTGTAAAAGGGGTTAGTGAAGGCTTCGAACGTAAGTTGCAGCTAGTTGGTGTTGGTTATAAAGCTGCGGTTAAAGGTACTGTTGTAAACCTTAACCTTGGTTTTTCACACCCAATTGACTACGCTTTACCTGAAGGTGTAACAGCGGAAACTCCAACTGCTACTGAAATCATTTTGAAATCAGCAAACAAGCAGTTGTTAGGTCAAGTAGCGGCAGAAATCCGTGCATATCGTTCTCCTGAACCATATAAAGGTAAAGGTGTTCGTTATTCGGATGAAGTCATTCTTCGTAAAGAAGCTAAGAAGAAATAAGGCGCGAGGTTCTTATGAACGAAAAGAAACAATCCCGTTTGCGTCGTGCGAAAAGCACACGCTTGCACATTCGTGCATTGGGTGCGACTCGTTTGTGTGTAAACCGCACTCCGCGTCACATCTATGCTCAAGTTATTTCAGCAGATGGTGGCAAAGTTTTAGCACAAGCTTCAACTTTGGATGCATCTTTACGTAGCGGTACTACAGGTAATGTAGACGCGGCTACTAAAGTAGGCGCTTTAATCGCAGAGCGTGCGAAAGCAGCTGGTGTAACTAAAGTTGCATTTGACCGTTCTGGTTTTAAATATCATGGTCGTATCAAAGCCTTGGCTGATGCTGCTCGTGAAAACGGCTTGGAGTTCTAATCATGGCTAAAGTTGAACAAAACGAAGGTCTTGTTGAAAAGCTGGTTGCCGTTGATCGTGTAGCCAAAGTTGTTAAGGGTGGTCGTATCTTCTCTTTCACAGCATTAACTGTGGTGGGTGATGGTAATGGTCGTGTTGGTTTTGGTCGTGGTAAAGCTCGTGAAGTTCCAGCTGCTATTTCTAAAGCACTTGAAGCTGCACGTCGCAACATGATTACTGTAGACCTTGCAGGTACTACTTTACAACACCCTGTGAATGCTCGTCATGGTGCAAGCCGTGTATATATGCAACCTGCTTCTGAAGGTACTGGCGTAATCGCTGGTGGCGCTATGCGTGCCGTTCTAGAAGCTGCAGGTGTACATAACGTACTTGCTAAATGTTATGGTTCTACTAATGCTGCAAACGTAGTAAACGCAACTTTCAAAGGTTTGCGTGATATGACTTCTCCTGAGAAAGTCGCTGCGAAACGTGGTAAATCAGTAGAAGAAATTCAAGGGTAATCAATCATGAAAACGATTAAAGTTACCCAGACTAAATCTTCTTCACATCGCTTGAAAAATCACAAGCTTTGCTTACAAGGTTTAGGTCTGCGTCGTATTGGTCATACTGTAGAAGTGCAAGATACGCCTTCTAACCGCGGTATGATCAACAAAGTCTACTATATGGTTAGTGTAGAGGAATAAGCCATGACTCTGCGTTTAAATGAACTTGCGCCTGCAGAAGGTGCAAAACGTGAACACCGTCGTTTAGGCCGTGGTATCGGTTCTGGCGTTGGTAAGACTGGTGGCCGTGGTGTCAAAGGTCAAAAATCACGTAAAAGTGGTGGCGTTCGTCCAGGCTTTGAAGGCGGTCAAACTGCGATTTATCGTCGTTTACCTAAATTCGGTTTCACTAGCCAAATCGCTTTAAAAACTGCTGAAGTACGTTTATCTGAGTTAAGCAAAGTTGAAGGCGACATCGTTAGCCTAGAAACTTTGAAAGCTGCGAATGTTGTTCGTCGTGACCAAATTCGTGCTCGTATCGTACTTTCTGGTGAAATCACTCGTGCATTCACTGTTCAAGGTGTTGCATTGACTAAAGGCGCTAAAGCTGCGATTGAAGCAGCTGGCGGTAAAGTCGAGGAGTAATCTCGAGTGTCTATGTCTCCTAGTTCTTCAGGTCATGTCAACATGATGAAAGGTCAGCCATTTCATGTGAAATACCGTGAAATTATTCGCCGGATGAGTTTTCTAATCGGTGCATTGCTGGTCTTTCGACTAGGAGCGCATATTCCAGTACCAGGCATTAATAATGCTGCGTTAGAAAATTTATTTCATGCGAACCAAGGAACTATTCTTGGGCTATTCAATATGTTTTCTGGCGGTGCTTTAGAGCGAATGTCTATTCTTGCTTTAGGGATTATGCCGTACATTTCTGCGTCAATTATTGTGCAGTTAATGTCTACTGTAATTCCATCACTTGAAGCCTTGAAAAAGGAAGGTGAGCAAGGTAAGCGTAAAATTAATCAGTATACACGTCAGGGCACATTGTTGCTTGCAGTGGTTCAAGCAGTTGGTATGTGCGCAGGTTTGATTGGTCAGGGTATTACTCTGTCAGTTGGTCTTGCGTTTTACATCCCAGCAGTAACTTCACTTGTCGCTGGAACTATGTTCTTAATGTGGCTAGGTGAGCAAATCACTGAAAGAGGTATTGGTAACGGTATCTCAATGATTATTTTTGCAGGTATTGTCGCTGGTTTGCCTAAACTAATTATGCAATCAGTTTCTTCTGTAGATAATGGTCAGACAAGTTTAATTGGTCTTGTAATCTTTGGTCTTTTGTCTTTAGGTGTATTGGCAGCTATTGTGTTTATTGAAAAAGCACAACGTCGCATTCCAGTAAACTATGCGCAAAAGCAACAAGGGCGTCGTATATTTACAGCACAGCAGACGCATTTGCCATTAAAAATTAATATGGCGGGTGTTATTCCTGCGATTTTTGCAAGTTCTTTACTTTTGTTCCCGGCAAGTCTTGGTCAATGGGTGGGAAGTGCAGATCCAAATGCTGGTTTTATTAAAAGCAGCTTACAAGATTTAGCTTTAGTATTGTCGCCTGGACAGCCTTTGTATTTGGTGCTCTTTGGTGCGTTAATTATCTTTTTCTGTTACTTTTATACGGCTTTAGTATTTAGCCCTAAGGAAGTATCAGAAAATCTAAAACGCAGCGGAGCTTATGTGCCTGGTATTCGCCCAGGTGAGCAAACTGCTCGTTACTTAGATCATATTCTTAATCGTTTGACGTTTATTGGTGCGATTTATATTACGGTCATTTGTTTAATGCCAATGATTCTACAAAGCTCTTTTGGGATTCCATTCTATTTGGGTGGTACCTCATTATTGATCGTAGTTGTCGTGGTTATGGACTTTATGGCTCAGCTACAAGCGCATTTAACATCTCATCAATATGACAATCAAACATTAATGAGAAAAACGACTGCTCATCCTAAGGGATAAGCGCACTTAGAGGTTTCATCATGAAAGTACAAGCTTCTGTAAAGAAAATTTGTGGTAGCTGTAAAGTTATCCGTCGTAATGGGGTTATTCGCGTAATTTGTAGCGCAGAACCTCGTCATAAGCAGCGTCAAGGTTAATCTAATCAAGACCTGTTGATTTCAGTAGGCGAATTGGGTTAATATCCGCCCCTCAAGATTTTTGTGGGGCGGTTGATTATCTCTACTGCCTTTTTGGAGAAAGTGAATGGCTCGTATTGCCGGTGTAAACATTCCGGATAACAAGCATGCTGTTATCTCCCTCACTTACATCTTTGGTATCGGTCGCCACACTGCTAAGAATATCTTAGCTACAGTTGGTATTACTGAAACTACTAAGATCCGTGAGTTGGACGATGCTCAGCTTGATGCGATTCGTGCAGAAGTTGCTAAGGTTCCTACCGAAGGTGACTTACGTCGCGAAATTTCCATGAACATTAAACGTTTAATGGATTTGGGTTGCTACCGCGGCCTTCGCCATCGTCGCAGCTTGCCTGTCCGTGGTCAACGCACCAAAACTAACGCACGTACCCGTAAAGGTCCGCGCAAACCGATTAAAAAGTAAGATTTCTGGAAGCTAAAAGATGGCTAAAGATACTCGCACACGCAAGAAGGTCACTCGTACCGTCTCTGAAGGTGTTGCACACATTCACGCGTCTTTTAATAACACCATTGTTACGATTACTGATCGTCAAGGTAATGCATTGGCTTGGGCCACCTCAGGGGGACAAGGCTTCCGTGGTTCACGTAAATCAACTCCGTTTGCTGCTCAGGTAGCTGCTGAAGTTGCTGGTAAAGCAGCTTTAGATTACGGTTTGAAAAATCTGGACGTCCTTGTAAAAGGTCCTGGTCCAGGTCGTGAGTCTGCGGTTCGTGCATTAGGCGCAGTGGGTTATAAGATTAACAGCATTACCGATGTGACTCCAATTCCTCACAACGGTTGCCGTCCACCTAAAAAACGTCGCGTGTAAGGAGAAACATTCATGGCTCGTTATATTGGTCCAAAATGCAAACTCTCTCGCCGCGAAGGGACAGACCTGCAACTTAAATCTGGCGTTAAACCATTTGACGTCAAAACTAAAAAAGCTAACAAAGCACCTGGTCAACATGGTCAGGCACGCGGTGGTAAGCAATCTGAGTATTCACTACAATTACGTGAAAAACAAAAAGTCCGTCGTATTTACGGTGTGTTAGAACGTCAATTTAGTAACTACTATAAAGAAGCAGCTCGTGTTAAAGGCGCAACAGGTGAGAACTTGTTGAAATTGCTTGAAAGCCGTCTTGATAACGTTGTTTATCGCATGGGTTTTGGTTCTACACGTGCAGAAGCTCGTCAGTTAGTAAGTCACCGTAGCATTACTTTGAATGGTCGTCGTGTAAACATCGCATCTATTCAAGTTAAAGCTGGTGATGTAATTGCGGTTCACGAAGGTGCTAAACAACAATTGCGTATTAAAAACGCGATTGAGTTAGCTGCACAACGTGGTATTCCAGCTTGGATCGAAGTTGATCATTCTAAGCTTGAAGGTACGTTTAAAGCTGCACCAGATCGTTCTGATTTACCTGCTGAAATCAACGAAAGCTTGATTGTAGAATTGTATTCTAAATAATCCTTGAGGTAGCAATAATGACGCGTACTGCAAACGAGTTTCTAACTCCGCAAGCGATCAAGGTCGAAGCGGTAAGCGGGACCTCGGCAAAAGTGATTCTAGAACCTTTAGAGCGTGGTTTTGGCCACACTCTAGGTAATGCTTTACGTCGCATTCTATTGTCTTCTTTACCTGGCGCTGCTGTGGTTGAAGTAGAAATAGAAGGTGTCGAGCACGAGTACAGTACTTTAGAAGGCTTGCAGCAGGACATCGTCGAGCTCTTGCTGAACCTAAAAGGATTGTCTATTAAGCTGTTCGATCAAAATGAAGCATATTTAACATTAGAAAAACAAGGTCCTGGCGATATTACTGCTGCTGACCTTCGTTTACCTCATAATGTTGAAGTGGTTAACCCAGAACATTTAATCGGTACTTTAAGTGCTTCAGGCTCATTAAAAATGCGCTTGAAAGTTGCTCAAGGTCGTGGTTATGAAACATCTGATTCTCGTTTCCCCGAAGGTGAAACACGTCCTGTTGGTCGTTTGCAATTAGATGCTTCTTATAGCCCAATTAAACGTGTTTCTTACACCGTTGAAAATGCGCGTGTAGAACAACGTACTGATTTAGATAAACTGGTAATCGACCTTGAAACAAATGGAACGGTTGATCCTGAAGAAGCTATCCGTAAAGCGGCAACAATCTTGCAACAACAAATTGCAATTTTTGTTGATCTTCAGAAAGACCAAACTCCAGTTGCTCAAGAGCCTCGTGAAGAAGTTGACCCAATCTTGCTTCGCCCAGTAGATGATCTAGAGCTTACTGTTCGTTCTGCTAACTGTTTGAAAGCAGAAAATATTTACTACATTGGTGATCTTGTTCAACGTACTGAAGTTGAGTTATTAAAAACTCCTAACCTTGGTAAAAAATCGTTAACAGAGATCAAAGATGTTTTGGCATCGAAAGGCTTACAACTCGGTATGCGTCTTGAAAACTGGCCACCAGCTAGTCTTCGTATGGACGACCGTTTTGCCTATCGTAGCCGTTAATTAAGTAGGACTATCACCATGCGTCATCGTAATAGTGGTGTGAAATTAGGCCGTACAAGCAGCCATCGTAAAGCGATGTTCCAAAACTTGGCTAATTCTTTATTTGAACACGAGTTGATCAAAACAACTGTGCCTAAAGCTAAAGAATTACGTCGTGTTGCTGAGCCTTTAATCACTCTAGCAAAAAACGATACTGTAGCAAATCGTCGTTTAGCATTTGCTCGTACTCGTAATGCTGCAACTGTTGGTAAATTATTTACCGTACTCGGCCCTCGTTACAAAGAACGTAACGGCGGTTATCTACGTGTTCTTAAAGCGGGCTTCCGTGCTGGTGATGCAGCACCGATGGCTTACGTTGAGCTTGTAGATCGTGAAGTAAACACTTCAGCTGAATAATTGATTTTATTCAAAAAAGACCGGTTTTATACCGGTCTTTTTTATTTCTAGTCACAAAATAAATTATAAAAATGTCCTCAAGTGACATAAAAAAGCAGATAAACGGTCAAACTTGACATTGTGTATTGTCAAAATTGTGTTTTAATAAACTTAGATTCTCAACAATGGGTATAAAAATAAAATGGAAAAGCAAGTTGATATTTTAATCATTGGCGCAGGTATTTCAGGAATCGGAATCGCTGCCCATTTGTCAAAAAATTCACCACAACGACAATTCGAGATTTTAGAACGTCGTGAGTCTTTTGGTGGAACGTGGGATCTTTTCCGTTATCCTGGTATCCGTTCAGATTCAGATATGTCTACTTTTGGTTTCAACTTTAAACCATGGTGTAAAGCGAATGTATTAGCTGATGGTGCTTCTATTAAAGGATATTTAGGTGAAGTAATTAGTGAATTTAAATTAAAAGAAAAAATTCATTTTGGTCATCGCGTACTTTCTGCTAATTATGATTCGGCTTCAAAAAAATGGCAGGTTGTAGTCGAAGATAGCAATAAAAAACAGCAGACTTGGATTGCTAACTTTGTTGTCGGTTGTACAGGTTACTATAATTATGATCAGGGTTATGCGCCTTCTTTCCCAAATCAAGAAGCATTTAAAGGGCAACTCATTCACCCACAGCATTGGCCTGAAAACTTAGATTACACAGGTAAAAAGGTGGTTATTATTGGTAGTGGTGCAACAGCGATTACTTTAGTACCAGCAATGGCTAAAGGTGGGGCAGGTCATGTGACCATGTTGCAGCGTTCACCAACTTATATTGCTAGCGTTCCTTCTATCGATTTTATCTATGAAAAAACGCGTAAATTTATGTCTGAAGAGGCAGCTTATAAATTTACTCGAGCTCGCAACATTGGTATGCAGCGCGCTATTTATGCGCTGTCTCAGAAACATCCTAAAACTGTACGTCGTTTACTTTTAAAAGCAATTGAAGTGCAGCTTAAAGGTAAGGTTGATATGAAGCATTTTACACCTTCATACAATCCTTGGGATCAGCGTTTATGTGTAGTGCCAGATGGGGACTTGTTTAAGATTTTACGTGAAGGCAAAGCGAGCGTAGAAACTGATCAAATCGAGAAATTTACTGAAAAAGGTATTTTACTTAAATCTGGCAAACATCTTGATGCTGATATCGTTGTTTCTGCAACAGGACTACAAGTTCAGATTATGGGCGGAGTTCAGGCGACTCTTGATGGGAAACCAATCAACTCATCTGAACATATGCTTTATAACGGCATAATGCTAAGTGATGTACCGAATATGGCTATGATTATTGGCTATGTAAATGCCTCATGGACACTCAAAGTAGATATCGCTGCCGAATATATTTGTCGCTTATTAAACTATATGGACAAAAATAGTTATGATGAAGTGATTCCATCGGGCGATAAGACTGTGATGGAAGAAGACACTGTAATGGGTAAACTATCTTCAGGTTATATTAATCGTGCAGCACATGAACTTCCTAAACAAGGTAAGCGTGCTCCATGGCAGGTGACTAATAACTATTTAGAAGATAGAAAGTCTTTGAAAAATGCAAAATTTGAAGATGGCATTCTTCATTTTCATAAGCGTTCTGAAGCGAATGAGCGTAAACCAAAATTAGTATCTTAAGTCCTGTTAAATAAAAAAAGGGGCGTAATGCCCCTTTTCTTGTGAAGGTATTAAAGTGTTCTTGAAATTAATTCTTTCATGATTTCATTTGTACCTGCATAAATTCGATTTGCTCGATGATCAATGTATGCGCGTGCAATTGGATATTCAAGCATATAGCCATAACCACCATGTAATTGAAGACATTCATCTACAATCTTTGAGAACATATCAGAAATTTTATATTTAGCAGCTGCTGCAGCTTCTACACTTAACTTTTCTTCAAGTTGTAATTCCATACAACGATCTAAATATGTCCGGCAGAAATCTATTTCTGTTCTGAGTTCGGCAAGTTTAAAGCGTGTATTCTGAAATGCGCCAATAGGTTTACCAAATGCTTTTCGATCTTTTGTATATTGAACGGTATGTGCAAATGCTGCTTCAGCACCGGCCTGACAAATGATAGCAACTAACATTCGTTCCCATGCTAATTCTTTCATGAGCATGATAAAGCCCATACCTTCCATGCCTAAAAGATTTTCTTTAGGAACACGAACGTTATCAAAGAATAATTCGCAGGTATCTTGGCCTTTCATACCAATTTTGTTTAGAGGTTTACCTTTACTAAAACCAGCACGATTTGCTTCTACAATAATTAAGGATAAGTTCGCCGAACCTTTATCACTATTGCCAGTCTTACAAACGACTACGGCCATGTCGCATAAGTAGCCATTCGTAATAAAAATTTTGGAACCATTAATGACATATTCATCACCATCAAGTACGGCGGTTGTTCTTACCGCTTGTAAATCTGAACCAGTGCCTGGTTCCGTCATTGCAATAGCAGTAACAACTTCTCCAGTTGCCATTGTGGGTAACCATTTTTGTTTTTGCTCTTCATTACCAAAATTATTAATGTAATTAGCAACAATATCGGAATGTAGAGAAAAACCAGTACTTGAGTCCATCGCATACGCTTGTTCTTCTATAAGAATCATACTGTATAGGCGATCTACCCCAGAGCCTCCATATTGCTCTGGCATTGTGGTGCAAAGAAGACCTAGTTCTCCAGCTTTATTCCAAAGATCTCGGTCAACATGTTGCTGTTTTTCATATTTCTCTATATTGGGAATGACTTCCTTTTCATAGAATTTACGCACTGTCTCACGGAAGGCTTCGTGTTCTTCATTGAATAATTGTCTTGGTAACATATTTGGAATAGGACGGATGGCACCAGATTGCATTTGTATTTCTTCCTTGGTTCAGGTGTGATGTTATGCCCTAAACATACGTAAGCATTTCATCCCTAACAATGTGATGAATGCTCAATTATGCAGATGAGATGATAAATTTGGTCAATTTGATATTTTTAGCGATCTTTAGGATGTGATCAGGTAAACTAGGCGCACTATCAACGCAGATGGGGACGTAAATGTCTGACGAAATGACCTTGGAAGAACGTAAAGTAATTTATCGAGCACGCCGCGGCTTAAAAGAAATTGACGTCTATTTTGACCCGTATGTAAAAAATTATTATTTAAAAGCTGATCCGGCTGAAAAAGCATTATTTGCAGAGTTGGTTGATCAAGAAGATCCAGATTTATTAGATTGGTTCATGGAAGTTTCTGAACCTCCACGTACTGAGTTACGTGAATTTATTTATAAACTAAAACAGTATGTGCATGGCTAAACTGTTTTGATAAAAGAATTAAATTTTGAGCTGAAATATAGCCGTGTCTCGGTAATATTTCAGCTTTTTGTTGGTTTGGGTTTAGCAATTTTGCTTTATCAGTTATTAACGCCGATATGGTGGCTATGTGCTGTCATTCTTCTATTTATTGGTTTTATTTTCTTTCTAAAGCAAGCTCAAATATCTCAAATTGAATATTTAGATCAAAAATTATGGTCGGTTGCATATTTTTCGAAAAAAGAAATTTACCGTGGGGAAATTACTAAAATAATTGATTATCAGTTATTTGTGGTTATTTATCTTGAAGAAACTCCTACGAACATAGCTATTGTTTGGTTCGATCAGCTTCCTATTCAGCAGTGGAAAAGATTAAAAGTTTTAGAAAAACTCTATTAATTGTTAGACAATTCTACAATTGTATATTTATTTAAAAATTATAAAAAACAAAAACTTAATAATTTTTTTCTTCATTAAACTTTGGATTGTCTAATTAAAATATAGAAAAAAGCCAAGGAAAGACAATTGTCTGACAATTTCACCTATGGGTAGCTATTTGATCGGTTAAAGTACAAACACCAACGTAAAGTGTGTCGGAGGTCTCAAAATGGAGATGCCAACATGGTCGTTCTTGGTCATTGCCATAATTCTGGCAGTGGTGATAGGAAGAGCAGGAACTTTACTCAGGGAACATCTTAACAAAGTTAGTTTTAACAAGGTTAAGAGACAGAGGATGCAAGGTCGTCGATCAGTCAATTATTAAAGTTGGTTAATCGATTAATTTCATCAAGTGTCCAGTTTATAACTGGGTGCGATTGTAGTAAGGAGGTCTCTCATGGAGATTTCAATGTGGATGTTTCTGTTAATTGCAGTTGTTATGGCTGTAGTAGTAGGAAGAGCAGGAACTTTACTTAAGGATTATATAGAACAAAAATAATATAAGCCGTTAAAAGCTTATCCCAGTTAATAAGTAGCATGTGCTGAACCGTCGCAATGCTACTTTTTTTTGCCTAAAATTTCTGTTTCCTCGAAAAACTGTCAATTTTATCTGCTGTGAAGTGTGTCAAAGTATAAGCGCTACAATTAGAGTAATTACTCTTTTATTCAAGATATGCATCTGCTAATGTACATCTGAAAAGGAAAAAACAAATTACATAGAGGACAGGAAGATGTCTAAAGTCCAAAAAATAAGCCAAGGTTTGGCGGTGAGTTTTCTTGCAGCTTCAGTTTTATCAGGTTGTTCATACGTCGTGAAAACCGGAGCAAATGTTGCTCTAGGTTTTACGGAAAAGCACGTCGTTCCACCTATTTTGGCAATGCAAGATGCTGAAATGGTATGTAATACCGGTAGTGCGTTAACGCCTGCAATCATGTCTACCAAAGGGATGGGTGCAGATCCGACACGTGTTGCAGTATTAATGTATGCAGCATCAGGTGTATGTGCGGAAAATCAAGCTTTAGAACAAGAACTGCGTTATTTACGTGCTTCAAAAGCAGGTCAAGTGACAGAAGCCCAAGATGCACGTATTGCACAGAAGCGTTGGGCAGCAATTGCAGCTGAACGTCAGTATACAGGCTATAAGTTATTTGCTGATCGTTGGGAATCTAAATATAAATATCACTTAGGTGACTCTTGCCCAACGATGCGTAATGATACTGATCAAACTGTTTATTTACTTGGCATGATCAGTGGTCTTCAGGCTGTGACCAACGATATTAACTCAGGCGGTGCAGTCAATGTTCCTAAAGATATCGCTGCTATTGTAGAGCGTGGCATGGTTTGTCTAGATAATGAAAAATTCTGGGGCGCACCTAACGCAACGCGTGCTGTTATCTGGACTTTATTGCCAGGTGCTGATGAAGGGAAACCTGATCCGTACCAAACTTTAAAACAGTCAATTCAGATTGGTGAGAAAAAAGGTGTTCGCCTATCTCATGCCTTATATGCTGTAGCTGCTCAAGCAAGCGGCGATGATGCAAAAATCCGTGATGCATTAAGAACCTATGCAGCATCACAAGCTGATGACAAACCTGTCAATCCGAACTTTAAGTTAATCGATAGTATGGCTGGTCTTATTGTACGTGGTATCTCTGACCGTTACTGGACTGAGCATACTGGTGTACGTACCGGAGATGATGGTATGTCTCATTTCTGGGATGATAAAAATGAAGGTGCAGCAGAGCTAGATGAGTTGTTTGATGGGGGCGCCGCTTCAGAGGTTCCTGCGGATTCATCTGCTCCACCAGCAGCGCAGTAAGAATATTTGAAAGACTAACTTCTTGCGAGTCTATTGTTAAGTTCTACAATAATTGTAAGAAGTTTAATTTCAAGGAGTGTGCCATGAAGGATCATGTACTGAATAGTAAAGTGCTTTTGGTCGCAGTGTGCATTTCCATATCTGCATGTCTACAGGTGTTTCCTGATACTTTTATTTATTGGCGCGAAAGTTTACTTGGCGAATTCTGGCGTTTGTGGACTGCACATTGGGTACATGTTGGATGGGTTCATTTCCTTTTAAATATGATGGCATTCGCTTGTTTACCCTTTATTTTTCCACATACAAAAGCATGGCATCTTCTAAGTCTACTTTTGCTGTTGCCACCCTTTATTAGTTTGGTGTTCTACTTTTATTTACCTTATATCGAAGCTTACGCAGGTCTGTCTGGTGTCTTACATGGACTATATACAGCGGTTGCTTTGGTCTATCTGCAATATCGTAAAGAGCGAAATTTTGCTTTGCTGGTTTTAGGGTTAATTATTGCCAAACTCATATGGGAAAACACTTTTGGACAAACAGGAACTGCTCAACTAATAGGGAGTCCAGTTTTAACTGAAGCTCATCTATATGGGGCAATTGGTGGAGCAATCTTTGGAGGATGTTATTGGATTTTCCAGAGATTAAAAAAGAAACATTGACAATACAAACTGTTAAAAAAGAGATTTTAGTCATTCTTTATTAACAAAGTTTGATGCAAATTTGATCGTTGAATAAAGGGATTGGTAGAAGGGGGATGGATTTAACCCCTGACCAAGAAAAATTGCATGACTCAAGTCCTTATTTTTTAGGGATTTGAGAGAACAAAATTGGAATATTTATGCAAGAACATCAAGAAAAAAGATCTGGATTAGGTCTGCTGGGTTATATCTGGAACGAATGGATCTCAACATTCGTCATCCTCATTCTGCTATTAATGACGCTAATTATTGGTACCGGGGAAATGATCCACGGACAATTATTACGTATCGGGGAACGTCTTTATGGCGACCCTGCTACAGGTATGCAATATTCTTTTTTGCGTGCTGAGCCTGAAAAGCCAACTTGTGATCGACATCCAAATATCGAGGCTCAAGTAAAAGAACAAATGAAAGCGAACGCGTCTGATGATTTCGCGAGTTTCTTTGGTGCAGCATCGGAAAGTGATGTCCGTGCATCACTACTCGCAGCAAAGCAACAATGTGATGAAAAATATCAGGCGTATGATAAAACTATTAAATATATCGAAGCTAACCCAGGGGTACGTACTTACCGTGCTATCGAGACAGGTTTCTTCGGTATTTTTAAATTTGGTACAGAGAACCGTGCCATTTTACTGGTCTTTATGGTTTTGATTTCTGCGATTACTGCATCGTTGAAATATCACCATATTGGTTTGCGTAATCCGGCAACAAAAATAGATTACAAAGTATATTCCCTGTTTATGTTGATTGGTAATGCACTACTTAGTACCTCTGTCATTAGTCAGTATCGTTCCGTCATAAATTCTGGGGTAACACCTACCTATGAAACAGTAACGATTTACTGGATGTGGATGATTCTATTTGTTGTTCTGACTTTAATTAGTTTGTATCAATTATTTGTTTCACCTCCACCAAAACGTGAAGGCGGTAATATAGGTTTAGCCTTACTATCGGTGCCTCTATATGCTTACATGGCGTTAATTACAGGCATCGTATTTACGTTCTTTATGGATTACCCAATGGGGCAAGGTATTTACCTTGGTTTATTGGTTGAGTTCTCGGGTATCTTCTTAAACCTTGCCTTGTTTATTTGGGCAGGTATGCTTTTAACTCAAACACGCGTTATGGACTTGTTCCTTAATGTGCTTCGTCCATGGAACTTGGCACCAGAAACCTTAACTTGGTTAATTCTAATTGCTGCTGCTGTACCAACAGCTTATACAGGTGCATCAGGTATTTTCGTTATCGCAGCAGGTGCAATTATTTATAAAGAAGTCTGGAATGCGGGTGCTCGCCGTCAATATGCTTTGGCTGTGTCTGCAATGTCAGGTTCTTTAGGGGTAGTTGTACGTCCATGTCTACTGGTCGTTTTAATTGCAATGCTTGATAGCCGTCATGTTACGTCGGATGAGCTATTTGGGCATGGTATTTATGTATTTTGGTTAACTGCATTTATTTTCTTGGGTGTTTCACTACTTTTAGCTGAAGAAAAATTCCGTGTGAATTCACCAAAAGTTGCGATTCCGGGCATGATGCGTGCCTTTGTACCTGTAATTCCATACATTCTGATCACTGCTGTTGTTCTTGCGATCTATAAATATGCATTAGATACAGGAATGAACGAGTTTACTGCACCAGTAATTTTGCCATTAGTTCTGATCGCAATGATCTTGTACGACAAATTGGTTGCGACCAAAGAAGCGCCTGCAATCAATATTCATGAAGCGATTGTTCGTGAACACGAACAAAAATCACCATTCTTGCGTGCACATGATCCGCATAGCTCTCAATACCGTCTTGGTTTTGGTGGAGCACTTCGATTTGCGACCTCAGAAACTGTAGGTCATATCGGTGCTTTAATTATCTTGATGGCATTGTCTGCAAGTGTAGGTGGTTTAATTGAACGCTCTGAAGTGGTCGAATTATTACCGACTCATTTGGGCAGTATTTACATTTCACTTGCATGTATTGCGCTATTACTTGCCATTATTGGTATGTGTACAGATCCATTTGGTGCTGTAATTTTAGTTGCTGCAACTATTGCACCTGTAGCATACGAAAATGGTATCCATCCAATTCATTTCTGGATGATTGTGTTGGTTGCATTCGAATTTGGTTACGTAACACCACCAGTTGCCTTGAACCATCTACTTACGCGGTTGTCCGTCGGAGATGATGAAGTGAATGCTGCTGATGCTGAAGCGAAAGAGAAATATACAAGCTTCTACTTCCGTTATGAGCGCTGGTTGCTACCAATTATTGTCTTGTTCTCATCATTGGTATTAGTGACTTATGTGCCATATGTATTTAAGTTATTCGATTGGTATAAATAACTTAAATCAAAGTATTGGTTATACAAAAAAGCCTTCCTAAATGGAGGGCTTTTTTAATAAGTAGATTGAGTAAATTTAGAACAAGATGATTAGAATTATTTAAATCCGGCTAAAAAAGCTAAAGATGTACAGCTTTAGCTTTTTTTAAGAGTTCATTGAAAAACTATTGCTGTTTAAGCTGAGCTTCAAGCAATTTAACTTGTTCTTCTTTGAGTTTAGTTAGTTGATCCGCATCTGCATGCTGAGCTTTTAAGGTGGCTTCCTGATCTTTTAGCTGCCGATGAATATCTTCAAGTTTAGATACTTCTTCTTTTGCTAAAGACTCTTGTGCTGGGACAGGCTCTTTAAGCACATTTTCACTGACAAGTTGCTGAGAGCTTGCATTTTCAGCTAAGGGTTCAGAACTTGGTAATGGCTCAGCTGGTTTCGGTTTAGCAGGAGCAGGAGTCGAGACAGGTTGTGGATCAACCAGTGGTGCTGACGACTCGGTTTTTTTAAAAAACCATTGCGCTGCAAAAAAAAGCACTACGAGAATGCTTAAGCCCCCAATTAAAATCCATAATAATTTTGAGTTTTGTTTTCTTTGTAGTGGCATGTTTAAGACCTTTAGTCGGGACGACGTGGCTTGAACTGTATTACCCCAATTTCATCCGGTTCAGCAGGTGTTTCAGGCTCATCAACATGAGTCGGACGATTTTCGCTATAACCGCATTCGATACATTCAATCCATTCGTCTTCTGCGGTGGTTAGCATGATAATCCGATCTATGGCTTCACATTTTGGACATTTTGCCCCAGCAATGAAACGTTTTTTCATCTTTATCACCCTAACCACACGATCAATTTAGGCCCATAGTTTAAGCGGTTTTGTTGTCATTCGTCCAACCTTGATGACGTAACAATGCGTCAATTTTAGGCTCGCGTCCACGGAAATTCACAAATGCCTCAAGCGCAGTGTCTTTTCCACCCACAGCTAGAATTGCCTGACGGAATTCTTTACCCGTTTGAGTGTTAAAAATGCCTTCATTTTCAAAACGATCAAATGCATCGCTCGCTAAGACTTCTGCCCATTTGTAAGAGTAATAACCTGCGGCATAACCGCCAGCAAAAATATGACTAAAACTATGTTGGAAACGGTTGTAGTCGACAGTAGGAACGACCGCATATTGCTTACGAATATCGTCTAAGGTTTGCTGAATTTGCTCACTGTTAAGGGCTGGCGTTTTGGTGTGAATGGTCAAGTCAAATAATGCAAATTCAAGCTGACGTAAAGTTTGCATACCAGATTGGAAGAATCGAGCATTTAATAAAGCATCTAGTAATTCTTGTGGCAAAGTCTGTTTACTATCGATGTGTTCACTTAATACATCTAGGCTTTCTTTATCCCATGACCAGAATTCCATAAACTGGCTTGGTAATTCTACTGCATCCCAAGCAACACCATGAGTTCCTGCAACCGAGATATTATCTACTTCGGTCAACATATGATGTAAACCATGTCCGAACTCATGGAACAAAGTAATCACTTCGTCATGAGTCAATAAAGCAGGTTGGTCACCTACTGGAGGAGTAAAGTTACACACCATATAGCAAATTGGTTTTTGTAAGCCATGAAGTGTTTGCATGCGCGAGCGGAAGCCATTCATCCATGCGCCACCACGTTTGCCTGTACGTGCATAGATGTCAAAGAAGAAGCCACCAATCACTTGACCTTGGTCTTCTAATTCAAAATAACGTGCATCTGGATGCCAGACAGGTGCTTGTCTTTCAATAATGTTAATGCCGTATAGACGCTGCACAATCTGGAATAATCCCTGAATAACTTTAGGTGCAGGGAAATAAGGTTTTAATGCTTCTTGAGATAAGTTGAATTGTTGTTGTTTAAGTTTTTCAGAATAGTAAGTTGTATCCCAAGGTTTAAGCTCATCAACACCATCTTGTTTAGCAATTTCTTGAAGTTCGGCAACTTCTTGAAGCGCAGGAGCACGCGCATGCTCTGCTAGGTCAACCAAAAACTCATGTACTGTTTTTACGTCCGGTGCCATTTTGCTTGCAAGAGAATATTCAGCATAGTTATTGAAACCAAGTAGTTTCGCCATTTCCTGACGAAGACTCAAAATTTCTTCCATAATTTTGCTGTTATCAAATTCAGTTGGTTCAGACTGATCAGATGCGCGAGTCACATAAGCTCTATAAAGCTCTTCACGCAATGCACGGTCATCTGCATAAGTCATGATTGCAAAATATGCTGGGAAATCTAGGGTTGCTACAGCTTGGTCAAGTTCACGTTGTTTGCCGTACTGTTTTAATAACTCAATATTACTTTCTGGAAGACCTTTTAGCTGATCTTCGGTAAGTGGTTTAAAGTAAGCTTGTGTTGCATCAAGTACGTGGTTTGAAAAATCAGAAGAAAGCTGTGAAAGACGCGCAGAAATCTCTGCATAACGTTTTTTCTCTTCACCCTCTAAGGCTACACCTGAAAGTTTAAAGTCACGTAAAGCTAGACGGATAGCACTTTGCTGTGCAGGGCTAAGAGAGCTATAACCTTGACCATCATGGATGTGTTGATAGGTTTGATAAAGCGCCGTGTGTTGACCAAGCTGAGTGTAATATTCACTTAATGCTGGTAATAAAGATTGATAGACTTCTCTCGTTTCTGCATTGCTCATTACAGCGTTTAAATGCGATAAAACGCCCCATGATTCACTTAGATTATTTTCAAGCGTATCGACTTGCTCAAGTACGGCAAGTTGCTGAGCTGCATCTGTAGGTGCAGCCGTAAGAGTATTTAAAAATTCCTGACCTGCTTGGATCGCTTGTTGAATGTCTTGTTTTAAATTTTCTAATTCAATTTGGTCAAAACGCGGAGTTGGTAAAGTCGCTTGCTGTAAAGTCATTGCTAATAGCCACATTATTTTTTAAACATGGTATTAGATGTAGGTCCTCTCAAGTCGGAAATCAAGCTTAATGTGTAAAATAACCCCTTTTAAAAACAAATAAGCCTCCTATTGGAGACTTATTTTTGAAACGTGATAATTATTTACTCACTATTCAGCCTTTGATTTTGCATTCGACTTTTTCTTTTTAGGCTTAGATTTTTTCTTCACCTTTTCTGATTTAGTCTCGGCTTTTGCTGAGGTTTTTTTACCAGATTTTTTGGTGTAAGAACTTGGCTTACTTTTTTCTTTCTTTTTGTGAACAGGTCGCTCACCATCACTACTGACAGTTGGTTTACTGAAAACTTCTTCAGTCGCCTGCGTAGTAGTTTTAGTCGTACGCGGCGCACGGCTACGAACTACTCGGCCTGCATGGGTAACTTGCTTAATGAGCTTGAAGTCAATTTTACGTTCTTCCAGATTGACACCAGCGACCTGAATTTTAACTTCATCGCCCAAACCAAAGACTTGTCCACGATTTTGACCTACTAGATTTTGGCTCGCTTGGTCATAAATAAAGAAGTCATCGCCGAGTTGGCTAATATGAATCATGCCATCGACATATAGATCTTTCAGTGTCACGAATAAACCGAATTCGGTCACCGCACTTACAATACCAATGAATTCATCACCTAGATGCTGCTGCATGTAGTGACATTTCAACCAAGTTGTTACGCTACGAGAAGCTTCATCAGCACGGCGCTCTGTTTGAGAGAAATGTTCACCTGCATCATCTAGTGCAGCACCAGAGAGTGGATAAGGCTTTTGTTTGAGATGTGCTTTAATGGCACGGTGTAATAATAAATCTGGGTAACGACGAATTGGCGAAGTGAAATGCGTATAAGCTTCATAAGCCAAACCATAGTGCCCTGCATTTTTTGCGCCATAATAAGCTTGCATCATTGAGCGTAATAAGACGGCATGAATACTAGGAGCATCAATACGATCTTTAGTTGCTTCAATTACTCTTTGATAGTCTGCTTGAGTTGGTTGGTCAGGGAAGGGTAGACCCAGTAATTTCACAAAGTCTTTTACTTTCTGAATACGTGAAAACTCTGGAGCTTCATGCACGCGATACAACATTGGAACATCATGTTCTAATGCATATTCAGCCGCAGCAACGTTAGCAAGTAACATGCACTCTTCAATAAGTTTATGTGCTTCATTACGTGTACGTGGCAAAATTTCTTTAATCCCGCCTAGCTCATCAAAAGTCATGTAAGTTTCAATGGTTTCAAATTCCATTGCATGACGATCAGCACGTAAATTTTTCAAAATCTGATAAAGCTGGAAAAGCGTATTTAACGATTTATGAACATCACGGTCTTTTGGAATTGCATCTGTTGCGCCGTCAAAATATTGTGCTACCTGTGTATAGGTCAAACGCGCTTTTGAATGCATCACTGATGGATAAAAATCGTAACCAGTTACACGGCCTGTACGAGAGAGTTTCAAGTCACAGACCATACATAAACGGTCTACATGAGGGTTTAGAGAGCATAAGCCATTTGACAATGCCTCTGGTAGCATCGGTAATACGAAATGCGGGAAGTATACCGAAGTACCACGTTCCTCAGCTTCTTCATTGAGGGCTGAGTCTAAGCGTACATAATGGCTAACATCAGCAATTGCGACCACTACACGATAACCGCCACCTGGACGTTTTTCTGCATAAACCGCATCATCAAAATCTCGAGCATCTTCACCATCGATCGTAACTAATGCTAAATCTCGTAAATCAATGCGGCCTTCACGGTCTTGAGCAGATGGTTCTTTAAAGCTTTCAGCTTCTTTTATAACTTCATCTGGAAATTCGTAAGGTAAGCCAAACTCAAGAATAGTCTGCGGAATAATAATTTCTGTATCAGCTTTGTCGGCCATAGACTGAATAATATGCGCCGTCGCAAATTCTTCACGAGTCGGATAACTATCTATTGCGACACGTAGCATATCGCCAACATTTGCTTCAGCATGCGTTACCAGTTCTTTTTCTAAAGGAATAGGTTGGTGCTGATTTGGATTGTTGGGCTGAATAAAATATTCACCATCGTGAACCGACAATTTACCAATTAATTGTTTAACACGATGTTGTAAAACTTCTGTGATAAATCCCCAAGGTTTGCCTTTACGATCAACTGAAGTCTGTCGCACTCTAACTCGGTCACCGTTAAAGACTAAACGTAATTCACGTTCAGGAAGTAAAAGGTCACTTTGACCATCAATATGCGCTGTGCCTAAACCTTTACTATTGATATAAACAGTTGCTTCATAGGTCGGTTGATCTGCCACCAACTGAAATTTAAACCCGTCTTTCATGATTTGACCATCACGAACCATAGCACTTAAGCGATGACTGAGTGCTTCAATACTTTTTTGGTCATGAATATTAAAATGATCGACAAGTTCTGCATGAGATTGCGGTGTCTGCAATTGTTCCAATGTATCTAAAATAAGAGTACGGCTTGGAATAGGATTGTCATAACGTTCAGCTTCAGCTTTCGCTTCGGGGTCAGCCCAGTTTTTTGTCATGTCGTTTGGTTTCACGCTTGGCAGATAAGTTTAGCATAAGTCATGCAGACCCGAACTGCACGTTTAGGTTTGCAATAATGTGTTATGCACTACAGTATTTTGATGAAGAAATAATATCTATCTTAACAAGCGTTTGATCGAAAAAGACGAAAATAATGAGAAAATTGCTTAAAAAATAATTCATTGAACTAAAAAATAAGAAAATTTCACTATGATGACTTGAACAATAGGGTTTTAGTTTGTATTATGGCGGCTCGTTCCGGTGAGGGGGGTGAGTGGCTGAAATCACTTCCCTGCTAAGGAAGCATACCTATTACTGGTATCGAGGGTTCGAATCCCTCTCTCACCGCCATTTACTTAATGCGCTCATAGCTCAGCTGGATAGAGCACTTGGCTACGAACTAAGGGGTCGGGAGTTCGAATCTCTCTGAGCGCACCAAGTAAAATAGAACGAATCGCTGAAAGGCACACAAGTTACGCGCTCATAGCTCAGCTGGATAGAGCACTTGGCTACGAACTAAGGGGTCGGGAGTTCGAATCTCTCTGAGCGCACCAAGTAAAATAGAACGAATCGCTGAAAGGCACACAAGTTACGCGCTCATAGCTCAGCTGGATAGAGCACTTGGCTACGAACTAAGGGGTCGGGAGTTCGAATCTCTCTGAGCGCACCAACTTGAAGAATTAACCGCTTTTATAGCGGTTTTTTTGTGCCTGTTTTTTAGTACTTTAAAAAAATCTAAATTTATAACTTTTTAATTATATTAGAGATAATCATAAATGAACTTAGCTTTATTTGACTTTGATGGCACGATCACTCATAACGATACATTCAGTCTATTCCTTAAATTTTCTTTAAATAAAAAAACTCAAATACTAGGTGGTATTCGACTTGCACCTTATATAGCGGGTTATAAGCTTGGATGGGTAACCGATAAAACTATTCGAACTAAACTCTGTCAGGTGGGATACGTGGGCTATGATGCGGCTTCCCTAAAATATATGGGGGAAGAGTTTGCTAAAAATATCCTTCCTACCTGTGTGCGTCAAAATGCTTTGGAACGTATTCTTTGGCATAAAAAACAAGGTGATCGGATTGTTGTTGTATCTGCATCATTAGGTATTTATTTAGAAAGCTGGTGCCAATCTTTAGATTTAGAAGTTATATGTAATCAACTTGAAATACGTGATGGTATTTTGACAGGTGATTTTATTAATGGTGATTGTGGTTATTTAGAAAAAGTAAATAGAATAAAAAACAAATATGATTTAACTCAGTATTCTACAATTTATGCTTATGGTGATACACCTAATGATTATGCAATGTTAGAGCTAGCGCATAAGAAATATTATAGATGGGAAGAAGTGAATTAATATTTAAAGATATATTAATAAATAAAGCCACTTGTAATAAGTGGCTTTATTTTAATGACTTATATTAAACAGTATTGAAAGAGTTTTCTAAGAAGTTATCGGTAAGTAATGATGTAGGTACGATAGTATGCGTTGTATTAGTTACGCTTGATACTGTCGACGTTACTCCACCGAGTAAGCTACCACCAGTTAATCCACCTAGTAAATTAGAAATAACATCTAATCCGCCTTCACCAGTCACACCGCCCGTTAAGCTACCCACGATATCTGTTACGATGCCGATAGGGTTGTCTGTACCGCCAGTAACGCCACCAGTTAAGCCGCCTAGAAGGTCGGTCACTAAGCCAAGAGGACTATCACCATCTACGCTACCAGTTAAACCGCCAAGTAAATCAGTGACTAAGCCTAGTGAGCTATCTCCACCAGTAACCCCACCAATAGTTCCTGTCAATCCACCAATGATTTCTGTTACTAAGCCAGTAGCAGTTGTGCCATTTGTAATCAGCGTATCGAGAATACCGGTAGCAGATTCAGTAGCACCTTGAATGTCTCCACCCACTAGATCAGAAATGACTTCAAGCGTGCCATTTACTGTGTCACGAGAAGTTTCGAAAGTTAATGTGCCGAGGTCTGCAAGTTCAGAAACAGGATGTTCTGCTTGTGGAAGAATGCTGATAATTGTATCTGCAACTGTATCAATGCCAGTGTTGATAATTTCAGTTTTTAAGCTTTCTACGCCCTGAAGGATATCAATACCGCCTTGAACAACATCAATCACTGGAGAGATTGGAGAGGTTCCATCACCGATACCACCAGTTACACCGCCAATAATGTCAGTAATTACTTCAAGTGGGTTACCGTCAACGCCACCAGTTACACCGCCAATAATGTCAGTAATTACTTCAAG
>NZ_JFXG01000007.1:0-223907 GCF_000588015.1 Acinetobacter sp. 1294243 | reverse complement strand
CCCATCACATAAGGTGCGCGGCTCATGCTTTCGACACCACCTGCAATCACCAAGTTTGCTTCACCGGCTTTAATGGCACGGGCAGCAATGGCAATCGCATCGAGTGAAGAACCACACAAACGGTTAATGGTGGTTGCTGGAACCTGATACGGTAAACCAGCAAGCAGTGCTGACATACGGCCGACGTTACGGTTATCTTCACCGGCTTGGTTGGCACAGCCATAGATCACATCATCGACCTGTTCCCAATCTACATTTGGGTTACGTTGGATGAGGGCTTTAATCGGTACAGCGCCCAGGTCATCGGCACGGACAGGTGCAAGACCACCGGCATAACGGCCAAATGGAGTACGGATGGCATCGATGATATAAGCGTTTTTTAATGTCATTTCCCTACTTCCTTACCCTTGAGTCGCATCAATCAAAGTTGCACCAGTCAAAGCCTGTAACTCTTCAAAGCTAAGACCTTCAACTTTCTCAATCACCTTTAAACCATCTTTAGTCACATCAATCACACAAAGATCGGTGTAAATACGGTCAACACAGTGTTTACCCGTAACCGGATAAGTTAGCTCAGCCACAATCTTCGGCTCACCTTGCTTGGTCACATGGTCTGTAGTGATAAATACTTTTTTAGCACCTACAGCCAAATCCATCGCACCACCTACAGCAGGAATCGCATCAGGTGCACCCGTGTGCCAGTTGGCCAAGTCACCATTCGCAGCAACCTGAAATGCACCGAGTACTGCAATATCAAGGTGACCACCACGCATCATGGCAAAGGAGTCGCCATGGTGAAAAAAGCTGCCACCTTCAAGCATGGTCACAAACTCTTTACCCGCATTAATCAATTCAGGGTCTTCTTCACCTGCCGCTGGTGGTGGGCCAAATGCCAACAGGCCATTTTCGGAATGAAGGAAAATATCTTTATCGTTAGGTAAGTAGCTTGCAATCTTGGTTGGCAAACCAATACCCAAGTTCACATAGGCGCCATCTGGAATATCTTGTGCCACACGTTTTGCAATCTGGTCACGGCTGAGTTTCTGGTAGCTCATGTTATTTCTCCTTATTGCTTACTGTGCGGGCTGTACTTGTACAACGTGCTGTACAAAAATACCTGGGGTGATGATGTGCTCTGGATCTAAGCCACCTAGCTCAACCACCTCAGAAACCTGAACAATCGTGACATCAGCAGCCATGGCCATAATCGGGCCAAAGTTACGTGCAGATTTACGGTAAACCAGATTGCCCCAGCGGTCGCCCTTATAAGCTTTAATCAGGGCAAAGTCAGCCTTGATCGGATATTCGAGTACGTAGTCTTTACCATCGATCTGACGGGTTTCTTTGCCTTCAGCTAAAAGTGTTCCAAAGCCAGTTGGGGTAAACACAGCGCCTAGGCCCATACCTGCTGCCTGAATACGACATGCCAGATTACCTTGTGGAACCACTTCAAGCTCGACTTTTCCGGCACGGTACAGCTCATCAAACACATAAGAGTCTGACTGACGTGGGAAAGAGCAGATTACTTTTTTAACCGAACCAGCTTTGAGTAGTTTAGCCAGACCATAATCGCCATTACCGGCGTTATTGCTGACAATTGTTAAATCTTTAATACCCAGTTCAATCAGTCCGTCAATGAGTTCAGCGGGTTGTCCTGCAGTACCAAAACCACCAATCAGAATGGTCGCACCATCTTTAATCTGCGATAGTACCTCGCTAAGAGAGGACTTACTTTTGTCAATCATTAGACAACTCCATTGTGCTCATTCAGGAAGGAATAGATAAGAGATTTAGGCACACAGAGGCAGAATGAACAGATAGATATTTCACTCAATCCCGAGTGTTTCCCTTAGATTTCCTTTTAAACATTCTTGATAATTTTTCTAATTTGATCTAGTTATCAAACCATGGTTTTGTTCGGTATAAATATTTTTTGTTCGATGATCGAACATTATCTAGTATAGTTGTATGATCTTGATAAATCCTAAAACTTATCAATGTAAAAGAATATGAGTGGTTATAAATAGATATGTAGAAAACTTGCTTAGGTGGGCAAATTATCCAAGCAAGTTAAAAATAATAGAATTAAGACTGAGATTGCAGAATCAAACGTGCAAGTTCTAAATCATCGGGATAGGTAATTTTTATATTATCCGAACGACCCATTACGACCTGTACAGTTTCACCCATATACTCGAGTGCACTTGCCTCATCGGTAATAGTGACGTCATTTTCTAAAGCATGTTCAATTGCTTTTTTTAGTTTACCGATTTTAGTAATTTGAGGCGTTTGAGCTTGCCATAATAAATCTCGGCTAACTGTTTTATCAATGTGATTGCCTGACTTAACCTGCTTTAAAGTATCGCGAACAGGAATTGCTAAAATAGCACTCTCATTTGATTCAATTGCATTTGCCACAAGTGCATTTAAACAATCAATGGTTACACAAGGGCGAGCCGCATCATGCACAAGAACCCAATCATTTTCATCGGCAAAATTTAAAAGATGATTTAATGCATTTAAAACTGAATGGACTCGCTCAGCTCCACCAATGCAAAAATGCGCCTTATCTATATTTTGAAATGCTAGAGTCTGAGCAAAGGTATCTTGTGCGCCAATTGCCAAAACATAACCATTTAATGGAAGTTGGCTTATACGGCCAATCGTATGTTCTAAAACAGTCCTATTCTGAATATATTGATACTGCTTCAATTCAGTTTTAGAAAAACGACTTCCTGATCCTGCAGCGGGAATCACTGCCCACAATTTAGTCTGGGATATCTGGGGATGCAGGTGTCTCATTCGTTTCCAAATCAACTTTAGCGTTCGGGTCAATATAAATAGGTTTGTAATGGGTACTGATCGTACTCATTTGAACAAATGTCTCGTGAGGTTTAACCAAACCAAGATCAAGGCGGGCATGTTCTTCTATTGCTTCTGTACCATTTTTCAGGTCAAAAACCTCTGCTGCCAAAATACGGTTTCGTTCTTTAAGCTCTTCATTTACCTCAGCTTGTTGCTGAATTTGTTGCATGAGAGCTTGATGAGGGATATAGCCACCCTCACCTAACCAAAATTGATATTGCAGGATAGCTACTAAAACAATAACAAGTAGCAATATCAGTTTGCTTGAAGTGGATCGAAATACTTCTAACATATCATTAAGATTTTTAATTAAAAACTTTCGTTAAGAGATTGTATTGTATAGTAATTAACAAGTAGCATGCGCAATTCCTGCAAAAATTTAAGCAAAATTATTAATGGGCATATTACTTTAATTGACCATTATGACATGTTTCATTTTGTCAAAAATGAATAGAATTTGAAAGGGAAATAATATTTATAAGTACAACTGTTTATAAATCAATCTACCCACAAAAAATCATTCTAAGCATGAGAAATTTATGCTGAGAAAAGCTTATGGTTAATTTCCATTATTTATCCGTGTAAATTGTTGCTCTAACATGGTGTTGCCCCATTGGTCTCCTTCCCATTCATTCGTGAGTTTAAAACCAAAAGTTTCATAAAGTTTTCTTGCTGCACTAAGGCCACTAAATGTCCATAATTGAACAGCAGAGAATTGTTTTTGATCACAAAAGTTTATTGCTTCTTTTAATAGCTTTTTGCCGATTCCCTGTCCTCGACAATCGTCACTTAAAATAAACCACCGAAGATGAGCCTCGCTATTCCCTAAATCTTCGCCATCAATCGCAACAGAACCCACAATTTTATTATTTTTTATTGCCAACCAAATATTATTAGAGTCTTTATAAAGACGGTTAGAGAACTCAGCTAAATTGGTAGCCACTTTTCCTTCAAAAAAAGGTCCAAAATTATAATTTTCATAATAATAAGTACCATGCATTTCTGCGATTCTGCCAATCATACCTGCGCGGTAGCCACTCACAATTTGAATAGTATTGTTATCTATAAGATCTTTATTATCTCGACAATTTACTAAAGATTCAGCATAGGCTGTCAAACCTTGAGCAATAACAAGTTGTTCATAAGATTTTAATTTTTCAATGGCTTGAATAACTCGCATTTCTCCATAATTATTAATTTTTCTTACAGTTTCCACTCCTTTCGGTGTGAGTTTAATCACTTTTAGTCTAGCATCATTCTTATCTTGTTCCTCTCTAATCTCCCCCGCCTTAATGAGTTTAAGCAACATTCTACTCACACTCGATTTCTCTAAGCCTAAAAGCTGTCCTAATTGTACCGCGGTTAAAGAACCTCTATTTTCAAGTTCAAGTAAAGAATGAACAGCTGACGGAGAATAATCAGTGGCAGCAAGAGTTGAACTCATAAAACCTAATTCACGAACCATAATTCGAGATGAACTACGGATTTCATCAATAATTTTTTGATCAATCATCACTGCACACTCAAAATATAGTTGTATAATACAACCATATTTATAAAAAAGAAGTCAAGATTTTCTTCACTTTTAAAACGAGCTTAAAAAGAATAAAAGCCCTCTTTGGAGGACTTTTATAAATCGTTTACTTATGTGAGTTTAAATCAGAAATTATAACGAACACTCAACGTTGCATTTCGTGGTGTGCCCCAATTCATTGAGTTAGCACCAATACCTTCATAATATTTTTCATCAAAAATATTATCGATATTCAATTGAAGTTTGATATTTTTATCCACTTGATAGCCAAGCATCGCACTTGCTAAAACATATGCATCTTGCTCAATACGAGAGCTTCCACTTCCCGTATAGTATTTACTCTTATAATTTAAACCAAGCCCTGCACTCCATTGATCAAGTTTGTACTTAACAAATAGATTCGAGGTTGTTCGAGAGTTTGTCGTATTAACCTTTGTGCCTTGTGCATCTTTTGCTTCAAAATTAGCAATACCAAAGTTAATACCCCAATTGTCATTAATCTCGCCATCAGCTTCAAACTCAAAACCTTTACTTTCAACCCCATCTACAGCGCGATAGGCCTGTTCTGTAGTTTGTGTACCATTACGGACAATAAATACTCCCGGTATCGATTCAGCAAAATTAGATTGTTCTATTCGGAATACTGACAATGCTGTATTTAAACGCCCTCCAAACCATTCGCTCTTTAAGCCAGCCTCATAACTCTTACCAGTAATCGGATCTATATATTGATCATTTATATCTTTACGTTCTTGAGGTTTAAAAATTTCTGTATAACTTGCATACACAGAATGATCTTGGGCAAAATCATAAATAGCGCCAACATATGGTGCTAATTCATTGTTAAATTCACGGTTACCTTTATCATTTTCAGACTTATATTCCCAGTTAGATAAACGTGCACCAGCAATAATTTTCAAAGGATCCAAAATCTGAAATTTTCCAGCAATATAAGCGGCAGTTTGTGTGGTTTCATTTAGCGCATTTTTACCGTTTAAAACAACAGGCTGAAGCAACTCTTGAGCCATATCATTATAGTTAAATGGTCCACCTAAATATTTCTCAATGTCTTGGTTTGTGTTAGATCCACCAAAAATATCTTTTGTCTTTTCATTCTTATTCCACGATCCACCAATAATAATTTCTTGTGGACGATTAAAAATCGTAAATGGAGCATTGATAAAAACATCAATATTGTTTTCTTCATTTGCAGCTTTTGCACCATATACTGAGACATTATCCTTGCCCTCTTCATTTTTTAATGGACTGGTATTGGTTGCCTTGTCTACTTTTCCAGCTGTATACAACAACATAGAAGCTGTATCTTCTTTACGGAAGGTATAAGCAATATTTAAATTAACGTCATTAAATAAATTATGCTTTAAATTTGCAAATACTGCCGTTGTATTTACATCCCAATAGGTCCAAGGTGCACTTACTGTTAAGCTTCTGGAAAAATTGGTACGAGTCCCATCAGTATAAAAAGCAGGTGTACCGCCCCAACGAATACCATCACGATGTAACTCTTGATAAGTTGCACCAAGCGACATGCTTGTTTTATCACTTAAGTCATAATCAACCGCACCATAAAATACATTGCGTTCTTTCTCATAGAAATCCATAAATGATTTTTCATCAGAATGTTTTACAAACATGCGGCCACGCAATGATCCATCTGCATTAAGTGGCGTGGAAACATCTGCTGAGCTATTCCAAGAGTTCCACGAGCCTAAAGATGTGCTGACATTACCAGTGAGTTCTTTTGAGTTTGCATGTTTCCGAATCATGTTCAGCGCCATTGCTGGGTTTCCCGCACCTGTGGTTAGTCCATTGGCACCCTTTACGACTTCGACACGATCATAAATATCTAAATCTAAATCTCCAGTGCCTAAGTTTGTAGTACTAGGTATTCCATCAATTAAGTAATAATCCACCTCAAAACCACGTGCATACACTCTTTGGCGCTCATCGGTACGTGAGGTTGAAACACCCGTAATATTATTCATTAAATCTTGAAAGGAATCGATTTTTCGATCATCTAAATATTCACGGGTTAAAACTTTGACTGATTGAGGAGTTTCACGAAGAGATAAATTTAATTTTGTAGAAGTATTTGTGCGTTTTGCTGTATAGCTCCCGGAACCTTCAGTAACGGCCGGATTTTCTTGTTCTGCTTGTACTTTTATCGTTGCTAAAGTGGTTGTTTCGGTTTGTTCTGCATAAACAAATGAAGGTACCGTTAAAGCCATAGAAAGTGCTAAAGGGCGAACTCTAAATGCTTTTCTAAAGGGCGGATTGTACATAAGAAAATTCCATAATAACCAATGTGCTGAACCATATTTTTAGCCTTCCACTACCTTATTCCTTGTTACACAGTAGTAAAAGTTCGGCACAAAAATTAACACGAATAATAATTGTTATCAACTTTAAGTTAATAATTATTCTTATTTGTTTAATTTAAATTGCCAATTTATCATTGCATTAAAGAATCGCTATCCACGACATCAAAATTTGGATTTCTAACAGATTGAGTGTTGATCTTGTTGAAGTATAATGCTGAAACCACAGGCTTTATATTATTGATTCAAAAATATATAAACCAATTTTCAAATTCAAATTGACTGTTGAACTGCTCATGAACATGAGAAATAAAAAACTACACAGTATTTTCTTTTATATTTTATTATTCTTCATAAATCTCATGAAAGAGAATAAAGGTATAAACTGTAGTGCACAAAATTTTAGCGTTTTCTTTAGTAAGCTTAGGTTTAAGCGCTTGTGATCACCCTACTGATGATAGCCCTTCAAAAATAATTAATATGGAGAGCAATCATAAACAATATACACCTGCTAACCCTTATATATTTGAATATAATGATATTGTTTACAGTCTAAAAGCTGAGCAGCCACAAGATACTTCCCATAGAAAATTTAAAAACTTATTAAAAAAAATTCCCTCTAATGATAATAATTTAGATATTTTAAAAACCAAACGCAAGGTACTTATTCACTTAGGTTGCCTTAAAGAAGCATATATAGTTACCGAAAAAATTTTAAATAAAACAGATAGTTCACAACTACAAGAGATGCAATGTATTTTCTTAAGAAAAATGAAAAAAGATGCTCATGAAATAAAAGCATGTTATGAAAAAATGGCTCATAGCTATTTAAACGAAATAAATTTAATTCCAAAGGCAGCCATACGATATCAATATGCACTGTGGGGCCATTATGCAGCGATGTTTCATGCGGGACATATAGAATATAAAGATAAACTCCAAGAAATCGTTGATTATCATAACATTGAAGATCATAAACAAACATATCAACAAATGTATGAAAATATACTGAATCCAAATGTTTTTCAAAAACGTTTAGACGCTATTCCCTACAGTCCTGATTGCCACTGAATCATATTCGCAATTATTTATAATTAATCATCGTAGCTCAGTTCATCCTCCTCAACATTGATATAATCTGGTTGAGGGTCTTTATCAAATTGTACAGCACGTATTTTAAACTTACCTAAAATTTTCGCCTTTCCTACTCTATGCATACCATCCATTATCCTGCCCTGTGAGCATATTATTATTGGATAAGACAAATCTGCTTCTTGAATTAATATCATATGATCAATGATATCTTGAGTAGTGGGATGAGAATCTGGATACCAGTATGGTTCATTTAATTCTTTTATTTCTGATAGCAAAATTTCTTTTACTTTAAAATTTCTAGTTAATTCTACTAAATTATCTACATCCCAAATATAAGTATCATTTTCAACTTTTCTAAAATGATATTGCTTTCTCATCATATAAAATTCGCTTAAAATACAATAATATTAAAATATATCATATACATATTAAGACCAAACATTTTAAAAATTGACAAACTAAATTTAGTCCATACAGATCAAAATTTTTATCTTATTTGATAACTTTAAAATCATTTTTTTTAGTGTTATTTCTACGATTGAAGCTTCAACTATATGTTTATTTTAATAGTAGAATTTATACAAAATCACATAAAGTTCGATTTTTTAACCAACAACTACTTAAAAAGTATATTTTTTCTATTTTTAATTTGCTAAGAATTTTATAAAGACTTCATATACCTATTAAAAAGGAGAAAAAATGGATTTTTTTAATATTTTCATAGGTGACACGACTTGGACCTTTATTTTAGAAATCTTGGTTCGATGCTTTCTTATGTTTATCATTATTATTAGTTTTTTGAGACTATCAGGTAAACGTGGTGTTCGCCAACTCTCCCTTTTTGAACTCGCAATTATTTTATGTTTAGGCTCGGCTGCTGGTGATCCAATGTTTACCAAGGACTTACCTATTTCTCATGCTTTTGTCGTATTTATCGTTATTCTTTTTCTCTATCGTCTTGTAACTTGGGCGATGGTGAAACATAAAAAAATTGAAGACTTATTGGAAGGAAGAGCTCTCTGTGTAGTCAAAGATGGACTTTTGGTTTACAAAGATTTCCAGAAACAATCATATTCACATGATGAGTTTTTCTCAGAAATGCGCCAACAAAATGTTGAACATTTAGGTCAAGTAAGAACAGCTTTATTGGAGTCTGACGGTATCTTGAGTTTACTTTACTATGAAGATGAAGAGGTAAAATGGGGACTCCCCCTATTCCCTGATGCCTACCGTAAAGCCGATGTACTGAAACTGAATACTTTTTATTCATGTATGAAGTGTGGTGAAACTAAAATTTTAAATAAAATCGATCAAGAATGTACCCGCTGCAAACATCACAGTTGGGCTGAGTCTTTAAAAACACGCCGATTAGGATAATAAAAAAGGTGCTATTTCCTATTAAAAACAGGAAATAGCACCTTCAAATGTTAAAAAATTAATTTTAACTTTTTATTTAAAGATTAGTTTAAACCTTTAAACTCAGCTTTACCGCGGTAAGCAGCTTTAGTCAATTCTTCAATACGAAGTAATTGGTTGTACTTAGACACACGGTCAGAACGACAAAGTGAACCAGTCTTGATTTGACCAGCAGCTGTACCTACTGCTAAGTCAGCAATAGTAGAATCTTCTGTTTCACCAGAACGGTGAGAAATAACAGTCGAATAACCATTTGCTTTAGCAAGATAGATTGCATCTAAAGTTTCAGTCAAAGTACCGATCTGGTTGTATTTGATTAAGATTGAGTTACCAACTTTTTCATCAATACCACGTTGTAAAATCTTAGGATTAGTTACGAACAAGTCATCACCAACCAATTGGATTTTATCACCAAGGATTGAAGTCAAGTAGCTCCAGCCTTCCCAATCAGACTCATCAAGACCATCTTCGATTGAGATAATTGGATATTGATTTACAAGGCCAGCTAAATAATCTGCAAACTGATGACTTGTAAATGCACGGTTACCTTCACCTTCTAAAACGTATTGACCGTTTTTGTAGAATTCTGAAGATGCGCAGTCAAGTGCAAGCATCATGTCTGAACCAGCTTTGTAACCAGTCAATTCAATTGCTTGTAAAATGATTTGAATTGCTTCTTCGTTAGAACGTAAGTTAGGAGCAAAACCACCTTCATCACCTACAGCAGTATTCAAACCTTGTTTCTTTAAAACTGATTTTAAAGAATGGAATACTTCAGCACCAGCACGTAAAGCTTCGGCAAATGAAGTGAAACCTACAGGCTCAATCATGAACTCTTGAATATCAACAGTGTTGTCCGCATGCTCACCACCATTTAAGATGTTCATCATCGGTACAGGCATTGTCAAAATTGTTTGACCACGAAGATCTGCGATGTATTGGAAAAGAGGAAGTTTCTTTTCTTCAGCAGCAGCGCGCGCAGCAGCCAATGACACAGCTAAAGTTGCGTTAGCACCTAATTTCTCTTTGTTTTCAGTACCGTCAAGCGCGATCATTGTATTATCAATGTCTTTTTGCTCAAAAACTGATTTACCCAACAAAGCATCACGAATCAACGTATTAACGTTATTAACTGCTGTACGAACGCCTTTACCTAAGTAACGCGATTTATCACCGTCACGTAGTTCTAAAGCTTCACGAGAACCAGTTGAAGCACCAGATGGTGCACATGCACGACCAACAACCCCAGATTCTAAAATTACGTCTGCTTCGATGGTTGGGTTACCACGAGAGTCCAAAATTTCACGTGCACGAATGTCAACGATTTGGCTCATGAACAATTCCTCTTTGAATGAATATGAGCTGCGGTTAAAGCAGCGTAAGGGTTATAAAACAACTCAATGGGTGTCTAACTTTTTGAATCCTTTAACTAAAGTATCCAATTCTTTTATTTGTGCCAAGAACGGTTCAAGTTGCGACATACGTAATGCACAAGGTCCATCGCATTTTGCATGTTCTGGATCTGGGTGTCCTTCCAAGAACAATCCAGCCAAACCAGTTGCCATTCCAGCGCGTGCTAAAGTTGTAATTTGAGCACGACGACCACCTGCTGAGTCAGAACGACCACCAGGGGTTTGTAACGCATGTGTCACGTCAAAGAAAACTGGCACATTCATTTCTTTCATTGTGTCAAAGCCAAGCATATCTACAACAAGATTGTTATAACCAAATGCTGAACCACGTTCACAAAGAATAAGTTTGTCGTTTCCTGCTTCTAAACATTTGTGCAGGATATGGCGCATTTCATGAGGTGCTAAAAACTGGGCTTTCTTAATATTAATAATAGCCTGTGTTTTCGCCATCGCCTCGACAAGATCAGTCTGACGACTTAAGAAAGCGGGTAATTGAATAATATCGGCTACTTCTGCAACTGGTGCAGCCTGATATGGCTCGTGCACATCAGTAATGATAGGAACATTAAAATGTTTTTTAATATCACCTAACCATTCGATACCTTTTTCAAGTCCAGGACCACGGAATGAATGCAGACTAGAACGATTTGCTTTATCGAAACTCGCTTTAAATACATAAGGAATATCTAAGCGTTTGCAAATATCAACATACGTTTCTGCAATTTCAAAAGCTAAATCTTTTGATTCAAGTACGTTCATTCCGCCAAATAATACAAATGGCAAATGATTTGCCATTTGTATATCGCCTAAACGTACAACTTCTTGTGGTTTTAATTGTGACATTTAAACTTTCCCAGTTTATTTAAAATCGCATTATTTACTTTTTTGATGCTGTGTTTTTGCAGCGTCAATAAAACTAGCAAATAATGGATGTCCATCACGTGGTGAACTTGTAAATTCCGGGTGGAATTGTACAGCAATAAACCAAGGATGTTCAGGAATTTCTACAGTTTCAACTAAATGTTGTGCTGAAGAGTAACCTGAAATCTTCATACCAGCTTGTTCAATCGACTCAATGAAACGGTTATTCATTTCATAACGGTGACGATGACGCTCAGTGATTTCAGCTTTACCGTAGACTTCACGTGTTTTTGTGCCTTCAACCAATTCAGATTTTTGAGCACCTAAACGCATAGTTCCACCTAGGTCAGACTCAAGGCTGCGTTGTTGTAATTCACCGCGCTCATCTAACCATTCAGTAATTAAACCAATGAGTGGATATTTTGTAGAACGGTTAAATTCTGTAGAAGAAGCTTCTGGCATACCTGCAACATGGCGAGCGTATTCAATAACAGCCAATTGCATGCCTAAACAAATACCCAAGAATGGGATTTTGTTTTCACGTGCGTATTGAATAGCTCTCATTTTGCCTTCAGTACCACGTTCACCAAAACCACCTGGAACTAAAATTGCGTCAGCTGTACTTAAAATAGATACGTCTTGGCTTTCAAGTTCTTCAGCGTTGACATAATCAATTTGTACTTTTACGCGATTTTTAATACCTGCGTGTAATAACGCTTCATTCACAGACTTATAAGCATCTGGTAATTCAACATATTTACCAACCATAGCTACACGTAAAGTGTATTCAGGATTTAGTAATGCTTCGACTACATTATCCCAATCTTCTAGGTTTGCTTCTGGAAGATCATTAAATCCAAAACGCTCACAGATCAAGTCATCAACGTTTTGTTCATAGAATGTACGTGGAATTTGATAAATCGTTTTCGCATCCTTACATACCACTACAGCACGCGCTTCTACGTTAGTGAACAATGCAATTTTGCGTTTAGTGTCAACATCCACATCATATTCAGTACGGCAGATAAGAATATCTGGCTGAATACCAATCGAAAGCAACTCTTTTACAGAGTGTTGAGTTGGTTTTGTCTTAAGCTCTGCTGCAGATTTGATATATGGCAACAAAGTTAAATGCATAAGCATGGTTCTTTTATGACCAAGCTCAACCATTAACTGACGAACTGACTCCATAAATGGAAGTGATTCGATATCACCTACCGTACCGCCAATTTCTACGATAGCAACATCGTAGCCTTCACCTGCGCGAAGTACGCGTTCTTTAATGTTGTCAGTAATATGAGGAATAACTTGAACTGTACCACCAAGATAGTCACCACGACGTTCTTTATTTAAAACGTCCTGATATACACGACCACTGGTAAAGTTATTAAGTTTGGTCATTTTCGCACGACGTAAGAAACGTTCGTAATAACCCAAGTCTAGATCAGTTTCGGCACCATCCTCTGTGACAAAAACTTCACCATGTTGGAAAGGGCTCATTGTCCCTGGATCGACATTAATGTAGGGATCCATTTTAACCATTGTGACTTTTAAGCCACGGGCTTCCAAAAGTGCAGCAACTGAAGCAGCAGAAATACCTTTACCTAGCGATGAAACTACACCACCAGTGACAAAAATAAAATGGGTCATTAAGTTTCTCGTACAATCAAGCCGAAATCGGCCTACAATGTTTGGCAATTTTACTGTACTCTGCCCCTATAAAGCAAAGTCAAACCGCATCAATTCAAAGATCATTAAACAACTGGCTATTCTATCAGCATTTTTAATAAAAATTTAGGTCAATCTCACATGATTTTTTCATTCTCTTTTGCTGTTATAATGCCAGCTCCTCAATTAAATGTTGTTTAGGACAATGGCAAATAAAAAACTTTTAATCTGTGCTGCAATTGCTGCTGGACTATTGTTAACCGCATGTGTCAAAAAAGAAACACCTAAAGAAGAAGAGCAAGAAAAGGTTGAAACTGCTGTTTCAGAACCTACACCTGCTGAACCTGCAAAATTTGAGTCTCTAGAAAGTGTTCAAACTGAAGAAGCTCAAACTCAGGAACCAACGCAAGTTGAGGTGCATCACGAAGAAACAGCAAATACAACAACTGAAATTCGCCGTGAAACTCGCCCTGCCCAAGCTGAGCAAAATTCACAAACAAATGTTTCTGAGCAACCTAAAGCAGAACCAAAGCCAAAACCTGAACCTAAGCCTGAACCAAAAGCAGAGCCAAAACCATCTAAACCAGCTGAACCAGCTCAAAGTGAAGATGATGCTGTTGCTGCTGCAATTGCGGCTGCTACTCCAGCGCTTAAGAATTAAGTTCGTATGCGAATATGCCCAAATTGAACCATCAGTTTGGGCTTTTTAAATATTATTTAAGTTATCAACACAATAATAAGTTTTACTTTTCTTTCTATTTATCTTTAAAGTTTTCTTAGTTATCAATTAGGGACAATCTACTTTTTCTGCTTAAAAAAGCATTGACGATAGATATATGGCAATGTAGTTTTCTATCAAGTTCCTTTTTGGAACTTAAATTAAAAGAAGATTGGAGCCTAGAATGAATACAGTATCAAATCGTGTCCCCGCCTCATTTCCAGTCCGTCGTATGGACTACAATTTTGAAAACGTACCTCGCTACTGGTGTAATAACGAGCCCACTTTTACACATTATTTTACTGGTTTATCTACATTGTTCCCTGAAGGTGAATCATATTTCGTTCGCTCTGTTCGAGCTTTACGCGCCAAAGCAAAGTCAAATGAAATTTTAGATCGGGAAATCAGTGCGTTTATTGGCCAAGAAGCAATGCACTCAAAAGAACATCATGCTTTTCATGTAAGTGCACAGCAATATGGTTTAGATCCTCAATCTTTAGAAAAAGTAACTGGCATCGTTTTAAAAGCTATTGAAAAAGTTTTTAGTAAAAAATGGAATTTGCTTGTAACAGTAGGTCTAGAACATTACACAGCAGTACTTGTGGTTAGTATGATGCAATCCGTTAATGAATTGATGACAGACTCGACTATTCGCAATTTATGGCTATGGCATAGTATTGAAGAAACTGAACATAAAGCTGTGGCCTTTGATCTCTATCAACATTTATATGGAAGCGGCTTAAGTGCATATCTTCCTCGCATTACAGTCTTTACTTTAAGTCTATTTTTAATTACAGGCTTTTCAACAATCTATCAATTTGTTCTTATGAAACGGGATCATCAACTTTTAAATTTCAAATCTTGGCGTAAGTTCTTTAGTTTTGCAAATAAACAATATAGAACATTGATCCCCCAATTTTTTGATTATTATCGCTTTGACTTTCATCCCAACCAAACAGATGAAAAAGACCTCGTGGCTAGCACAAAAATCAAAATTGGACTAAAAGATCCCAAATTGCTTTTATCTTGATCTAATAAAATTATAAAGCCCATCTATTGAATGGGCTTTATTTAACTTATCGCAAAGTTACCGTTATTGTTTATGCTCAACCATAAAATAATTTGATATTAATTTGGCAGCCCATGAGGTACTTTTCCAACCTTCGTAGAAGCCACAATGACTTCCTTTTTTTGTGGTGATTACCGCAATATTACTCATTTGCTGAATCGTTTCTTTGTAAGGTTCCAAATTTTTAATAGAACAGACTGGATCATCCTCAGCATTAAGAATCATTAATGGTATTTTTACATTCTCAAATACATAAATTGGATTAATGGCTTGGCAATAACTTTGATAATCCTCAAAGCCAGCCATTTCAAAATATTCTTTTTCAAACTCTTCCAGACTTGTGGTCGCCAGAACTTTTTCAATAGAAGAAAGTTGGTTCCATGTATTTTGATACGGATGAATAAAATATTTGAATAACTTTTTGGTCATCATTTTGCTATAAAACGGATGAACATTTTTAAAGCCAATCTCTGTGTTGTAGCCCGGACACATTGCAAAGGCAGCTTTAAATGGCGTGTCAGTACCTTGCTCTCCTAAGTAGCGAACCAGTAGACCTGTCCCAGCAGAAGAACCTACTGCGTATAAATCCGATTTAGGAAACAAATTTTGAATATGCTCAAGTTGCTCTTTAAGATCGCTTGTTGACCCAAAAAGAGAAATCTGTGGCACAGGCATAGGTAATCCAGCATGCCCACGGCGTAAGCATAGTGCTATTCTCCATCCCGTATAATGATGTATGTCTTTCACAAGTTCACGCATACTTTCAGGTGTTCCTGTAATGGTATGCATAATGACAACTGTTGGAGTATCTGGAGGAAGATCATAGCCATACCACGCGATCGCAGTTACGCCACCATCTTTCATGGTGAGCTGATCAATACGATCGTATTCAAGCTTAATGGTTTTTTTTCTGATAATATCAAAATATAAAAGATGCACGTGATTGTTGCTTAACCACGGTGTGGGCCGATATTTTTGCTTGAGCTGGGGCAATTTCTCCAGAATATCTTTTATTTTCCCATTTGGGTCATAATAGATTTTTGGTTGCTCGGCACCTAATACCGAATCGAACAATTCTGAACCGAAAGCTTTAATTTTATTTAAAGTAGATATGCCCATTTCCAATCACTACCTCTGATTATGAGTTAAATGATTGCCGCACTAATGCTGCAACCTGTTGTCCCCAAATTGCATAAATTTCTTTACTCGGATGAAAGCCATCACTTGCCATAGGCAGATTCATCGCTTGAAAATGCTCAATATCATATTGAATGAACTTAAATTGGTTTTGTGATTCTAACCATTTATCTAGTACTTGATTCATTTGTTCCGCATATTTTCCAAACAACCAAGCCAATGGATTTGGTAACGCTGGAAAATGCTGCATTGGTGGAATACCAGAAACAATAATGAGCTTAGGCTGAAAACGTGCCTGTATAGATTGAAATAATTGTTTTTGTTGTTTTATCCATGAACTTGCTGAGGTTAGTTTCGTGACATCATTAACACCAATCGACGTAACCACCACATCGTAATTTTGTTGCTCTAAATGCTGTACTGCTTGAAAAACCTGCTTAGTTGTATCACCTGTTTTTGCATGCAGTTTCCAGCGTATCGAATATTGATCTTGCAACTCAGAAATAATTACACCAGATAAAGCATCTTTTTGGGTTTCTACCCCAACACCTGCTGCGGCAGAGTCTCCTAAAATAAGTAATGATAGAGGTCTTCCCTTGCCAACGATGCCTTGTCTCTCACCACTGGCTTCTAGCAAACGTGGCGTATTCTTACGAACCTTTGTTCCCTGTACAAACAGTACTGGAAGCAATGCTAGAGTTGAAAGCTTTAACCACATTTTATTGATCTCTATCTTACTTAGGCTATTTACTAAAATTATTGAGGTTGAAACTTAGCAATTCTTATACCCATTTGTTCAGCCAATGCAGCTAAGCCACTCATTGGACGTATCATTACTTCAAAATCAATAATTTTGCCTTGTTCATTAAAACGAATCATATCAATACCTTTTAATGATTTACCACTGACATTAGCACTGAACTCAAGCACTACATTTTCACCGTCTTCTGTATAAAACTCACGATGATAGCTAAAGTCTTCGAACACCTGAATCACATTGGTAAGAATAAAGAAAACGACCTGCTTTCCTTCATAAGGTTTGTAAGCAACTGGTGAACGAAAAACCACTTCATCCGCCAGCAAGTCATTTAGATCGGATAAGTTACCAGCCTGAACCATTTCATGCCATTTTTCTAAAGACTGTTTTGTTGTTTCGAGTGTCATTGTTTTTTATATCCTATAATTTAACCAAAGAAGTAATGGGCATTTCTCTTTAAAAAAATGCCCATAAAAATTTATAGTGTCGCTGCTAATTCAGCCCCTTGGCGTATTGCACGTTTTGCATCTAGTTCCCCCGCCTCTTTAGCACCACCAATTAAATGAACTTTTTTTCCATCTGTTTTTAATTGATCATACATTGCAGTAAATGACTCTTGGCCTGCGCAAATCACCACATGGTCAACCTCAAGTACACTTGGTTTTCCATCTATAGTTATATGTAAGCCTTGATCGTCTACCTTGTCGTATTGCACACCAGCAAACATTTTGACCTGACGATTTTTTAGTCCTGTACGATGAATCCAGCCTGTTGTTTTACCTAAACCAGCACCTACAGCAGCAGTTTTACGCTGTAGTAAATAAATTTCTCGTTCAGATGCCTCAACTCTTGGCTGTTTTAAACCACCCACATGCTCATATTGAGTATCGATTCCCCACTCTTCATAGAACTTTTCTGGATTTAAACTGCCACTTTCACCTTCGTGAGTAAGATATTCAGCTGTGTCGAAACCAATACCACCTGCACCAATAATGGCAACACGTTGGCCTACTGGCACACGCTCTTTTAGAACTTGTAAATAGCTCAGCACTTTAGGATGATCAATTCCCTCAAACTGTAATTGACGAGGTGTTACACCTGTTGCAACCACAATTTCATCAAAATTTGCTTGGCTTAATTCTTCGTAAGTTGCTTGATGGTTTAACACAAGTTCAATATTTGGTCGCAATTCAATTTGACGACTAAAGTAGCGTAAAGTTTCGTAGAACTCTTCTTTTCCAGGAACTGTTTTTGCAATATTAAACTGACCACCAATTTGATGACTTGCTTCAAAAATTTTAACTTGATGTCCGCGATCAGCTGCATATACTGCAAAACTTAAACCTGCCGGACCTGCGCCAATAACAGCGATACTCTTTTTCACCTGAGCTTCTTTAAAGATCAGTTCAGTTTCATAACATGCACGCGGGTTTACTAAACAAGTTGCAATTTTCATTGAGAAAATATGATCTAAACAAGCTTGGTTGCACCCAATACACGTATTAATTTCATCACTACGGCCTTGACTTGCTTTCAAGACAAATTCAGCATCCGCTAACATTGGTCGTGCCATAGACACCATATCAGCATGACCAGATGCCAATACATGTTCAGCCATTTCAGGCGTATTAATTCGGTTAGAAGTAATTAAAGGGATAGAGACTTCACCTTTAAGTTTTTCAGTCACCCAAGTAAATGCAGCACGAGGAACTTTGGTTGCAATTGTAGGAATACGTGCCTCATGCCAGCCAATACCTGTATTGATAATTGTTGCGCCTGCTTTTTCAATTTCTTTTGCAAGCTGAATCACTTCATCAAAACTTGAACCGCCTTCAACTAAATCAAGCATAGATAAACGATAAATAATGATAAAATTTTCACCAACTAAAGCACGTGTGCGCTTTACAATTTCAATTGGAAAGCGGATACGATTTTCGTAACTACCACCCCATTCATCATCACGATGATTCGTTCGAGCTGCAATAAATTCATTAATTAAATAACCTTCAGAGCCCATGATTTCTACGCCATCATAGCCCGCATACTGAGCAAGTTTGGCGCAGTTAGCAAAGTCATCAATGGTTTGTTGTACTTCGGCAGAACTTAAAGCTTTAGGCTTAATCGGGTTAATAGGGGCTTGAATTGCTGAAGGCGCAACGTTATTTGCCTGATAAGAATAACGACCCGTATGTAAAATCTGCATAGCAATTTTACCCCCAGCTTCATGGACAGCTTGGGTAATCACTTTATGTTTTTCAGCTTCTTCAACTGTATCTAGTTTGGTCCCGTGGCTAAATACAACACCATCATCATTTGGAGAAACACCGCCAGTTACAATTAAACCCACATCACCTTTTGCACGCTCAGCATAAAACGCAGCCATGCGCTCATATCCTTGCGGTGCTTCTTCTAATCCAATGTGCATCGACCCCATAAGCACACGGTTTTTTAAAGTAGTAAAGCCTAAATCAAGTGGCTTTAATAAATGTGGATAAGCTGACATATTTTCTCCTATGGCTAGCAATAAGCTTGCTAATGCAACTTGTTGCATAAATTTATAATCAAATTTTGACTTTTATGCAACATGTTGCATAATCTTATGAGTCACACTTTACTTTTGCTTACAAACTGGATTGCCATGTCACTTCCTCATGTTTTATTGACCAGCTTGCTTGAACGTCCAAGTACAGGGTTTGAACTCGCCCGCCGCTTTGACCGCTCAATGGGCTTTTTCTGGAATGCCACTCACCAGCAAATTTATCGTGAACTCAATAACATGCTTAAAAAAGGCTGGGTTTCCACTTTAGAAAATGAAATGGATAATGGCCGAAAAAAAACCTATCAGGTCGAACAACTGGGTCGTATAGAACTGGCTTCATGGATGACGCAACAAAGTGAACCTGCGCAGCTTCGTGATGATTTAATGGTTAGATTGCGTGCAGAAGCACAATTGAGCAATAATCAGATATTACCTGAACTGTTAAGGCATCTTGGTTTACATCAAGAGAAGCTCAAACTTTATCAAAGTATTTATGATAAAGATTTTAAAGACAGTGATGATCTAAATGACCGTGTGTTATACATCCACAAAATGATCTTAGAGCTTGGAATTACGATGGAAAGTGAATGGATCAAATGGTTGGAACAAGTCATCCCTCAATTAAAACGCTTTGCCCAAGATAACCCATCTGGAGAATAGCCATGCCGTATTACACCATGCCCGATCGGGAAAATTTATTTGTACGCCGTGTTGGTCGTGGTGAGCCTGTTTTGGTTTTATCTGGCCTTGGCATGCAAAGTTGGCAGTGGCTACCGTTTATTTATGCAAACCGCAAAGAATATGAGTTTATTATTCCAGACTGGCGTGGTTTCGGTGGATCAAAGAATTGTGCAATTCCCGAGCAAGATGCCATTTCTAGTCATTGGCAAGATGTTGCTCATTTAATAGATCAATTAAAACTCGATAACTTTATCTTGATGGGTTACTCAATGGGCGCAACAACTGCCATGCATGGCATGAAACATGCGCAACTGGCACAGCAGTTAAAAGCCTATTTACATATTGATCAGACACCAAAAATATCAGTAGATTCAACTTGGGAATATGGTTTATTCGGCCCTCTTCACACCCAGTTCAAACAATTATTAAATGATATTTATCAATTATTGCTAAAGCATAAAAACGCCAAATATCTTTATGAGCTATCACTTCCAGATCGACAAGAACTAGTCCGTCTATGGGTAGATTTTATTGAGTTACAAAGTAGCAATCCATTTAGTCCACTAGTTTTTAAAACAGCTTTAAAACAGCCTTTTCTACAAAAATATTTATTACCTATTCAACGTTTAGATTACTTGTTTTGGTATGTTGAAAACTATCTTTATCACAATGAAGATTATCGAGAAGCAATTCAGCAGTTAGCATGTCCTACCACTTTCTTTATTGGTCGCAATTCGACACTTTATCCAGAAACTGGTCAGACACTGATTGCACATAGCGTTGAGCATGCAAAAGCAATATATTTTGAACGTTCAGGCCATACACCTTTATTAACCGAACCCAAAAAGTTTGGGCATGAAATCACCACATTCTTATCAGAACTAAAATGTGCTTCTTAAAAAATAAAGGGATCTATTTATAGATCCCTTTTTAAAATCTAAAAATAATTAAGCGGAATGAGCTAATTCTTTTGTCTTTAATTGCTTCGAGACATTTAATAAAAGCTGCTCTGTTTTTTCCCACCCTAAACAACCATCAGTTACTGACTGGCCATAAGTCATATCACAAGAAATCTTTTGGTTACCATCAACCAAATGACTTTCAATCATGACACCTCGAACTTGTGTTTTTAAACGTTCAGCAACGATTTGCTGTAAAACTTCTGGCTGACGCAATGGATCCTTACCGCTGTTACCATGACTACAATCAATCACCAGTGCAGGTAAATTCTGTTTGTATTTTTCGCGTATCGCCTGAATTGAAGCCAAATCGTAATTTGGCCCATGATTCGCACCACGCAAGATCAAGTGAGGTAATGGATTTCCGGCACTCTGAATCACTGAAGGCAAGCCTTGTTGATTCATTCCTAAAAATTGATGTTCATTTTGCGCGGATTGAATCGCATCTAGTGCAATCTGAATAGAACCATCAGTACCATTCTTGAAACCAATACTGTATGGCATATGACTTGAGATTTCACGGTGAATCTGAGATTCGCTTGTGCGAGCTCCAATTGCGCCCCAAGCCAATAAATCATCAAAATAGCCAGTTGCCATTGGACTTAAAATTTCACTCGCAATTGGCAAACCCTTTTCAATAATCTGTAGGTAGAGTTCACGAGACTTTTCTAAACCAAGTTGTAAATTTGATGAGCCATCTAAATTTGGATCATACATGAACCCCTTCCAACCAACAGTGGTACGTGGTTTTTCAATGTATGTACGCATCACGATAAAAATCTGATCTTTAACTTTTTCTTGTAATTTTTGCAGTTTTTCAGCGTATTCAAGTACTGCAACTGGATCATGAATTGAACAAGGCCCTGTAATTACCATTAGACGATGATCGTTGCCGTTAAGAATATTTTGAATAATTTGGCGGTGTTCGGCAATTTGACGTGCGAAAGAGTGTGCAAGCGGGTATTTCGCTTTTAACTGGATAGGTAAACTAACTGGTGTTTCTTTTGTATTGGTTTGAGTCAATAAAGTATTTAGGGCATTCATTGGTTTTTTCCTTGGGACTGCAATCTACTCAGTCCGATCATTTATTTGAGCGTTTTGGATCTATTCGTTGGTAAAGGTAAGCAAAAGTAAAACCAATAAAAGTTGCTAAAGTACGAATAAGTCATGTTGTTCATTTTAAGTTCCTCGATTCTAAAAAGATAAAGCATAAAAAAACCTGATCGGGGTTGCCGATCAGGTATTAACTGTGATGGGCAACTTTCTCATGCCCGAATACGCTCAGGCAACTATCTAAATTGCCAAAAGTAATAGTAAGCGTTAGTGTTCACAGATTGATTTAACATCTTTATCTCAAATATTAAAAAATGTTCCTTAAATCTAAAATACGCATTGTTGATGAGTTTGACAAGTCTTTTTTTTGAAAAAAACTTCTTATTTTCTCGCTTAAGATTTGATTCAATGATGCATTAACGAATCAACCCTTGAGGTTGCAAAATAATTAAACCAGCTCCACAAAGCACAATTAAACCACCTAATATATCCCATCTTGTTAATCCCACCTGATCAACAAAGCGTAGCCACATAAGCGCAGTAAAAATATAGATACCGCCATAGGCAGCATAAATGCGCCCAGAAGCTGCCGGATGTAGGGTCAACAACCATACAAAGATAGCTAGACTTAAGGCTGTAGGTATCCACAACCAAGCTGACTTACCTTCTTTTAAAATCAGATAAGGAAAATAACAACCCAGAATTTCAGCAATTGCTGTGATAATAAATAACCCGAACACACTGAGTATTCGGGTTATAGCAAGACTATCAATTAACATAATTTACGCAGGTTCTGCCGTATGATGATCTTCAAACACTTCAAGTTTCAAGCCGACAGCTTTGCCATCTTCTTTTTTCACTGATACAGCCACATTACCACCATGATCTGCAAGCTCACCAAACAGAATCATTTCAGCGAGTGGTTTCTTCAAGTGTTCTTGAATGAGACGTTGCATTGGACGGGCACCCATCAAACGATCATAACCGTTTGTTGCCAACCAATCTCGTGCACTTTGATCAACATCAAGAACAACTTGTTTTTCATCTAATTGTGCTTGCAATTCTGTTAAGAATTTGTCGACTACAGACTCAATCACAGTAGTTGGTAATGCTTTGAATTGAATAACGCCATCTAGACGGTTACGGAATTCTGGTGAGAAAGCACGTTTCATCGCCTCTTGGTTATCAGAACTATGATCTTGTTCCGTGAAACCAATGCTCGCGCGAGAAATACTTTCTGCTCCAATATTCGTAGTCAGAACAATAATCACATTTCTAAAGTCTGACTTACGTCCATTATTATCCGTTAAAGCGCCATGATCCATGATTTGTAGCAATAGATTAAACACATCTGGATGTGCTTTTTCAATTTCATCAAGCAACAAGACACAATGCGGATTTTTGTGAATCGCATCAGTAAGCAAACCACCTTGGTCATAACCCACATACCCTGGCGGTGCACCAATTAAGCGTGAAACTGCATGACGTTCCATATATTCAGACATATCGAAACGTACAAGCTCTACACCCAATAATTTAGCGAGTTGCTTAGTAACCTCAGTTTTACCTACACCTGTTGGACCAGCAAAAACAAAACTACCCACTGGTTTATCTGGTGACTTCAATCCAGCACGAGATAACTTGATCGCTGAGCCTAATGCAGTAATTGCTTCATCTTGACCAAACACCACACGTTTCAAATCACGCTCAAGATTTTCAAGCACTGACTTATCATCTTTAGACACAGTTTTTGGTGGAATACGAGCAATCTTAGAAACGATATCTTCGATATTCTCTACAGTAATCAAGCTATCATCACTTTCAGCTTTCAAACGGCGTTGAGCACCTGCTTCATCAATGACATCAATTGCCTTATCTGGCAAGAAACGATCATTAATGAACTTAGCAGAAAGCTCTACAGCTGATACCAAAGCCTTATCGTCATATTGTACGTGGTGAAAATCTTCAAACTTAGTTTTCAATCCACGTAAAATATCAATCGTTTCCGAAATACTTGGCTCATTAACATCAATTTTTTGGAAACGACGTGATAACGCATGGTCTTTTTCAAAAACCTGACGATATTCTTGGAAAGTCGTTGAACCAATACAACGTAAAGTACCATTAGCTAAAGCTGGCTTAATAAGATTTGAAGCATCCATTGTGCTGCCCATACTTGAGCCTGCACCAATGATCATATGAATCTCATCAATGAATAAAATTGCATTTGTATTTTTCTTCAATGCATTAAGCAACTGTTTTAAACGTTTTTCAAAGTCACCACGATATTTAGTTCCAGCAACTAATGCACCAATGTCCAGACTATAAATTTCAGCCTGACTTAAAGGTTTAGGTGCTTTACCATTCACAATTAACCATGCCAAACCCTCGGCAATCGAGGTTTTACCTACTCCTGGATCACCTACAAGCAATGGATTGTTTTTGCGACGGCGGCACAGAATTTGTGCTGTACGCTCAATTTCTTTTTCACGACCAATCAGTGGGTCCGTTTTGCCTTTTTGCGCTTCAACATTTAGATTCAGCGTATAAAGCTCAAGTGGCCCTGCATTGCTTGCGCTAGTTTCACCTTCAATATCTTCAACTTCTTCTTCAACTTGTACTTCGTCTTTACGTGTCCCATGAGACAAGTATTGAGTCAATGTCAAGCGATTGATTTGATGACGTTTAAGTAAATACACAGCAAAAGAATCACGCTCTGAATACATTGCGACCAAAACATCTGCACCCTCAACAGTACGATCGCCGCCACTTGATTGCACGTGAAAAATAGCACGTTGCAAAATGCGGTCGAAACTTTCTGTTGGATGAGGCGCTTGCTCGCTATTTTCGCCAAGCTTAGGAGTATGTTGTTCTACATATTCTTCTAATTCTTTACGCAAAGAAACTATATCAGCCCCGCATGCTTTTAATGCATTCACGGCTGAATCGTTGTCGAGTAGTGCTAATAATAAATGTTCAACTGTAAGAAACTCATGTCTCTTTTGACGAGCCATGCTAACAGCCAAACGTAATGATACTTCTAATTGACGACTGAGCATGTAACCCCCTTATGCTTTAGGCTCAATCTGGCAAAGTAATGGATGACCTTGCGATCGAGCGTAATTATTAACAAGGTTTGCCTTAGTTTCCGCGATGTCTCTTGGATAGACTCCGGCAATACCTTTACCTTCATAGTGTACTGTTAGCATTACTTGAGTTGCTTGGTCAAGATTCATTGCAAAGTATTGTTGTAAAATTTCAATTACAAAGTCCATTGGAGTGTAATCGTCATTCATTAATACGACTGCATATAATGGGGGACGCTTGAGTTCAGGAGGAGCTGTTTGTACAACAACCTCTCCATCATGATCTTCGTTTTGCGAATCACTTAAGCGTGGGTGGAAGTGCCAATCGACATAGCCAGACTGCTGAAAAGAAGCCTTGATATCTTTTAAGTTTGTTTGACGCTTATTTGTTCGCATAGGATGTTACTATTGTGAATTTGCTTCAGCTTGAGGAATTTCTGCCACGAAAGCAGAAGATGTTTCGACAGGTTTACCACGCTGCCAACTAAAACGTTTAATAATCGGTGTATCAGAACCACCAGTTAAACGCACTTCAATAAATTGAGGCGTGAAACCTTTAGGCATTGTCCAGCGACCTGTTAAACGTTCAAAGTCAGTAAAGTTGAAGTTCTTCGCTTCAAGCGGTACGACTAAAACTTCAGTATCTTTGATCAATCTGATTTCAACCGATCCTAAAGCACGACGCTTACTTGGACTTACTTGAACTAAATCTAGTTGATATTCATAAGCATTTTCAGGCAACGGCTTAATGGCCAGATTTTGGATTGTTAAGCTCAAACCACCGCGCTGTCTCAAAATCTCACGATAGATATTACTCATACCTTCTTGCTGAGTCTTATCGGCATTCGCTTGATTAAGTGCCTCAAACAGATCATTTGCATTGGTCACAGCCACATCACGCTCTTGCACCGCTGCATTAAGGCTTTTGTTAACAGCATCTAAAGCTGTTTTTTGCTTTTGCACCACTTCAACCAATTGCTCCGCATCTGCATCGTAACCAACAACAGTTAAACCTTGACGGTGCCCAATTGTATAGCCGAGCGCAAAACAACCACTCATTAAAATAGCAGCACCAATAAACAAAGGCTTATTGGTGTTTAAAAATTTTTTCTTTTGCAACGAACTTTCTGCTGAAGTCGTCTGTCCAGAGTTTTGCATCGTCATCTCAGTGTTCAAGATCAGAGTCAAGACACACATTTAAATCGAAATTTAAATGTGTGTGAAGCAAAAAAGAGTTTTTTATGGTAATAAACCAATCCCTTGTAAGCCTTCTTCTTCATTAAAGCCAAACATAAGGTTCATATTTTGTACAGCCTGACCAGATGCACCTTTTACAAGGTTATCTTGAGCCGCCAAAATAATCAGTTTATTTGGTTGTGGTTTATATAATGCAATACGAAGTTCATTCGCACCGCGTACACTACGTGTTTCAGGTGAACTATTTGCAGGCATAACATCTACGAATTTTTCATTAGCATAGAAGTTTTCATACAAAGCTTGTAAGTCTGTCTGCTTACCAGCTTCTGTCAAATCTACATAAATTGTACTCAGCATACCGCGAATCATAGGTACTAGATGCGGAACAAATAAGAGTCCATCAAACCCACCCTTTTGTCCTGCAATATTTTCTAAGGCTTCTACAATTTCTGGATGGTGACGATGACCTGCAACACCATATGCTTTAAAGTTATCAGCGTTTTCACTATAAATCATGCCCAAGCTTGCTTTACGGCCAGCACCCGAAACACCAGACTTCGCATCAATAATAATATTTTTGGTTTCAATCAGGGCTTGTGCTGATTTTAATAGTGGCGCTAAACCTAATTGAACAGTCGTCGGATAGCAACCAGGGTTACCAATAACTTGAGCTTGTTTAATTTTTTCGCGGTTTAACTCAGTTAGACCATATACAGAATCTTTTAGTACATCTGGGCAAACATGCTCCATACCATACCATTTTTCAAATTGTTCAAGATCTTGTAAGCGAAAGTCTGCTGCTAAATCAATAACTTTAGTTCCAGCTGCAATTAAATCTTTGGCATGTTGCATGGCAACACCATGTGGCGTTGCAAAAAATACAACATCACACTCTTTTAATGCATCAATGTTTAAATCTGAAAATTGAAGATCTGTATGTCCACGTAAATTAGGGAACATATCTGCAACTGGTTTGCCCGCTTCTGTACGTGAAGTAAGAACTCGAACCTGCGCTTTAGGATGTCGTAATAGAATACGTAATAGTTCAACGCCTGTATAACCCGTTCCACCAACAATTCCGACAGAAATCACGTGCATTACCTCAATTTTTGAATCTATACTTGGGCAGTAGTATGACAGGATGTCCAAGCTTACAAAACCATTTCATGCTTGGTAATTTTAATTTTTTTAATTTTAGCGACAATCAGATAGCACTTACTGGACTGTCATAACCACATAAATATCAGCAAATAAATACCAGATTAATTTTTGGAGAGCTAGGATGCTTCATCAATCAAAAGAAACAAAATTACGCACGTACCTTGGCTTAAGCACATTCATTTTAAGTGTAGCCCTTACTGGTTGCGGAGGTGGAGGTAGTAGTGGAGGCAGTTCACCCACTACACCAACGCCAGTTGACCCTACACCTGAAGCAACAACTGATGTTACTTTAAAAACCCCTGTAGAAATGCGTAATATCCAGCTTAAAGTATATGACAATACCAACAATGCTATTTTAGTGGATACTTCAATTGCGAGTTTAAATAGCTTTAATGTCAAAATTCCTACTGCAAAATTGAATCGTTTATATCGCGTAGAAATTACAACTCAAAGCTCATCTCAAGTGTTTGACCCCATTACTCCACAATACCAAACCTTGTCAGGTATTTATCATGCATTTATTACACCAAACAGTGTAAGTGGCAGAATCCAATTCATTAGCCCAAGCAGTGAAGCAGTTTATCAACGAGCTGTCATACGTTCAGGACAACTCCCTCAAGAAACGGTTGACCCAACCCGTATTGAGCAATTACATGTGGATTTAGCTTCTCAAGATGTCTACAAATCGTTAATGAATGCGTTTAAAGATGGCGACATTCCAAGTTTAAGTCCAGCTAATTCCCTTCTGAATTTAACTTTGTTGCGATACTCAACTACTAAACCTAGTACATATGTAGATAGTTATCTTAGCTTTGGTTACTTACAATATTGGTCAACGATTCATGGCGGAGCAAACACCTACCAAGAACTTGTTAAAAGTTTAGTAACTGATTTAAAAGATGGCTTTTTGGATGGGAAAAAACTTCATGGGGATCAAACATCCTTCACTCCTATTTTCACACCTGCTCCAGATAATATTGATCCACTAAAAAATACGCTGTTAGATATTGCAGCTAATCAAAAAGTAACTCGCGATTACTTTGGAACCAACCTAAAAGCATCTACTTTGCAATTGGCTCAGGCTAATTCACAACAGTCTTTAGATCAGACGGGTTATGAACTTCTACAAAAAAAACAATATACAGGAATTGTTCCTACTGTAAATTCAACAACATTCATTCGCATTGACGGTGCTGGAGATTACCGTAGAGCTGTTGGGTTTACCACCACAGCGACGTGTAATGGATCAACCTACCCATGCAAACAAGGCTTAACCAGCATCAACCTATCAGATCCAAACCTACCAGCTACAGACTATTTAGTGGGTCACTATGAAGACACCTCAACTGGATGTCAGCTTAATTTTCGCGCGAACGGTCAAATCGACTTAAGTAAAGGTTCACAAATTTATCGTGCTGCTTTAAGTGCTGATAGTACCGATAATTTATTGCAAACAGATGCTGCCAGCTCAAGTTATTTACTCAATTCAAGTTCAGCCGAACCAAATAACTCGACGCAACAATACAACTTTATCCAATTATCTATTAAAGCAAATAAGATTATTAGTGCTAAAGCAGGTTTAGATAGCCGGAAAGCACCCGATAGCTTACAAACACCACAACTAGAATGTAGTTTTAGTTAGTTTGAGACATACCACCATGCAGGCAATGGATTTGATTTAAGTTGTCTGCGGTGTTTTTGAAAATATGGATCGTATTTTTCAACTTCTGCCCAAAATGCAGGACTATGGTCAAAATGTTTAGTATGCGCCAACTCATGAATAGCCACATAGCGAGCAATTTCATGTGACATAAGCACCAGCCCTGCATGTAGCATAATATTATGCTGGCTACTACAACTTCCCCACCGAGTTTTAGGGCGGCGAATTGTGCATTCCCTATAAGCCAAATGAGTATGCTCACTTAATTCTTTCAAAAGCTCTGGTAATTCTTGTTTCGCATAAGCAATAACTGCGTTTTGCAATGCCAAATATGGCTGTGTGTCTTTAATAAATAAAGAATTGTTTTCCAAGTCGAATTGAAAAACACGATGCTGCTTTTGAACAACGACTTGAAATGGCTGTTCTTTATTAAAGAAATAAATTTCCGAAGGAATTTCAATAGATGCCGATTGGACGTTTTGTTGCTTATTCCATGTCTCGGTTAACCATTGTTCAGATTGTGCTAAAAAATGCTGAATTTGTTTTTTACTACAAAATAAAGGAACCGTAAGACGGATTGAAGCAGGCTCAACACGTAAGCGCAATTTTCTTGCTCTTACGTGTCGAACGATTTTAATCTCTGGCATTTTTGCAGACATTACTGTGCTGTACGCTCTTCAATACCATTATTCGTTGCAACAATTGCAATCGTTGCAGGATTTAAGGCGAAGATACCGTTAGTTACCACACCAGGAATATTGTTAATTGTTTTTTCCAGCTCAATAGCATTTAAAATATTAAGATTGAAAACATCCAAAATAACATTACCGTTATCTGTAACTACACCCTCACGATAAACTGGGTCACCACCTAAACTTACCAATTTACGAGCTACAGCCGAACGCGCCATTGGAATAACTTCTACTGGAAGTGGAAAATCACGTCCAAGTTGATCAACCCATTTTGAATCATCAACAATACATACAAATTTCTTAGCGATTGATGCAACAATTTTCTCACGTGTTAATGCAGCACCGCCACCTTTAATCATATGCATATGACGGTCGATCTCATCTGCACCATCAACATAAGCATCTAGGCTACCTACATGGTTCATATCAACCACTTCAATACCAAGTTTTTTAAGGCGATCAGCAGTTGCTTGAGAACTTGCCACAGCCGCTTCTAATTGTAATTCAGGTAATAAATCAATTAGAAAGTTTACGGTACTTCCAGTCCCAACACCCAAAATGCCACCTTTGGGTAAGTGTTTTAAAGCAGCTTTCGCAGCAGCTTGTTTCTTTTCATCTTGGGTTGCATATAGGCTCATTACATCACTCAACTATTTTTTGACATTTATGCGCCAATAAACGGCGCAAATGCACAAGGGTTTGCTACAATAATTTCCTATTTTAAACTGTTATAGGGAAGATGAACATGCTGTCTCGTGTGGTACGACAAATTTTACAAGCAACGGTTTATGATGTTGCAATTGAAACACCTCTCGAAGCAGCTCCACGAATTAGTCAAAAATTAAACAATACAATTCGTTTTAAGCGTGAAGATTTACAACCCGTTTTTTCTTTTAAATTACGCGGTGCCTATAACCGTATTAGTCAATTACCAAAAGAACAACTTGAACGCGGAGTAATTTGCGCCTCTGCTGGTAACCATGCTCAAGGCGTAGCTTTATCAGGACAAAGATTAGGAATTCCCGCTATTATTGTTATGCCAAGCACAACACCTGACATTAAAGTTCAGGCTGTTAAACGCTTAGGTGGTCAAGTGGTATTACATGGCGATAGCTTTGATATCGCAAATAAATATGCTCAACAACGTGCAGAAGTTGAAGGTCTTGTATTTATTCCACCTTATGACGATGAACTTGTCATTGCAGGTCAAGGCACAATTGCCAATGAAATTTTACGTCAATGGCGTGATGTAGAGTACGTGTTTGTTGCCGTAGGTGGCGGTGGCCTTATTTCAGGCGTAGCAGCTTACCTTGGAGAAGTTGCACCGCATGTAAAAGTTATTGGCGTTGAATATGAAGAGTCTGCTTGTTTAAAGGCAGCTTTAGAAGCAAATGAACGTGTAATTTTGCCACACGTGGGCTTATTTGCAGATGGTACAGCTGTTGCCCAAATTGGTGCTTTACCATTTGATATTATTCGTTTGCGCAAATCTGATAACTCAGGCCCGATTGTTGATCCTGATATTGTGACTGTGAATACAGATGAAATCTGTGCAGCAATTAAAGACACATTTGATGAAAACCGCAGCATTGTTGAACCTTCTGGAGCAATGGCATTAGCGGGTATCAAAAAATATATTCACGAACATAAAATCAGTAATAAAAATATGGTGTCGATTGTGTGCGGCGCCAATATGAATTTTGACCGCCTCCGTTATATTGCTGAGCGTACCGAGTTAGGTGAGCAACGCGAAGCGATTTATGCAGTTACCTTATCTGAAGAAAAAGGCGCATTCTTAGGCTTCTGCCGTGCTTTACAAGGCCGCAATATTACTGAGTTTAACTACCGAGCAAACAATACAGAGGAAGCACAAGTATTCGTCGGTATTAGTTTAAAAGGTGGAGATGCAGAGCGCCATGAAATTTTGGAACAATTAAAACAGCAAGATTATATTGTAGATGACCTTTCTGACGATGAAGTTGCCAAATTACATATTCGTTATTTAATTGGTGGTCATGCAAATCTAGATGATGAAAGATTGTTCCGTGTTGAGTTCCCTGAACGTCCAGGCGCCCTCTTAACATTCTTAACTCGTTTAGGTCCAACTCACAACATTACCCTCTTCCATTACCGTAACCATGGTGCAGCAGAAGGTCGTGTTTTAGTTGGCTTACAAGCAACCGATGCTAAACAAAACCCTGATGGATTGATTGAGACACTCGAGCAGATTAATTATCCGTATGCAGAAATTACTGATAATGTTGGCTATAAACGTTTCTTGAAATAATCTTTAGTTCTGATGAGGAAGCCGACATAGTTGTCGGCTTTTTTTATACAATTCTTTTTATATTTCTAGCATCTTTACATTGCTTCTCTTTATCTTAAAGAAAATATCCTTAAAAATAATGATCTAACTCGGAAAAAAGGAACAACATGGCACAGTTTGCAGTCATTGGCTTAGGTAGTTTTGGAGCAACAGTTGCTCAAGAACTCACAAAATTGAATCATGATGTTATTGGCATCGATACAGTAAAAAAGAATGTCGAAAATCTTGCCGACGTTTTAACTCATGCCGTCATTGCCGATGCTACTGACGAACATGTGCTTGACGAATTGAATATCCAAAATTGTGACGCTGTTGTAGTTGCAATTGGTGAAGATATTGAAGCCAGTATTTTGTGTGTATTGAACTTAAAAAATCTAGGCATTGATAAAATTTGGGTAAAAGCAAAAACCAAAGCTCATCACACCATTTTGTCACACCTTAATATCAATAAGATTATTCATCCTGAAGAAGATATGGGGGTAAGAGTTGCTCAAGCCCTGAATTACCCTATGGTAAGCCGCTATATGTCTTTAGAAGATGATCATTACATTATCAAGATTGAAATCCCAGATAAGCTTAATGGCATCAATTTATATGGCATTATGCAGCAAGCTCCTCAGGTCAAAACATTGCTCGTGAAAAGACAGCAGCAAATTTTGTTTGAGACTGAAGAAAATTTCACTTTGCAAACACATGATATTCTTATTTTAGAAGGTCATTTATCACAGTTAAAGAAACTTTCTAATTGCTTCTTATAAGAAAACGAACTCTAGAATATGTCCATATATCCCAAGCCTCATAAAACGTTAAATTTAAGCCCTCCTTCACTTTTAGCGCTAGGGTTTTTAGGCTTTATTACTTTTGGCACTTTATTGCTTAAATTGCCATTTGCGAATACAGGCAATGTCAGTTGGATGGATGCGCTTTTTACAGCCACCTCAGCAGTTACCATTACCGGTCTATCCGTTTTAAATATTCATGAGTCTTTTACCCTCTTTGGGCAAACTATTATTTTATTACTGATCCAGTCTGGCGGTTTGGGTTTTATGACTTTTGCGATATTGGCCGCATTAAGTTTGTCACCAAAAGTTGGTCTTAAACAGCAAATGATGGCTCAAGATAGTCTCGGGCAAACAAGCCTATCAAAAGTTACCTTTGTTGCTAAAGGCGTTGTCACCTATACTCTTATTTTTGAGCTGATTGGTACAGTTATTCTTACTACCGCTTTTACACCAACCTATGGCTTTGCTCGTGGTTTATATTATGCGGCTTTTTACAGCATTTCCTCATTCAATAATGCTGGTTTTTCATTATTTTCCAATAGCTTAATGAATTTCCAAAGTAACTATATTATTTGTATAACCATTAGCATCCTTTACACTTTAGGTGGTCTTGGTTTTTTAGTACTCATGGATATTAAGCAAAACAAAAGATGGAAAAAACTAACGCCAAATAGCAAACTTATTCTGACAACCATTGCAATTATTAACCTAGTTGCCTTTATTTTAATATGGGCTTTAGAAGCTCAAAATCCCGCGACTTTAGGGATGTTAAACTCAGGTGAACAAGCATTAAACGCTTGGTTTCAGGCAACAGTCCCTCGTTCCTCAGGTTTTAATACCATTGATACGGGTGCAATGACCAACAGTAGCTCACTACTAATGATGTTATTGATGTTTATTGGTGGTGGTTCACTGAGTACAGCGGGTGGAATCAAAGTTGGAACCTTTATCATTTTAGTACTTAGTGTAATTTCATTTTTACGCCGTACAGATGAAATTAGAATATTTAACCACTCTGTATCTCATGAAACGACCTATAAAGCATTAGCGGTAACTGCTATTACGAGCATCCTCATCTTCATGGGCTTCTTTATTCTTTTGCTTTTAGAGCCTAAAGCAGATTTTATGAATTTGCTTTTTGAGGTTGTTTCAGCCGCATGTACAGTGGGCCTCTCTCGTGGAATCACACCAGATTTACATAATGGTAGTTTATTCATTTTAAGCCTACTCATGTTTGCTGGACGACTGGGACCATTAACACTCGCCTATTTAATTGCTACTCCTAAAAAGAGCCGACTCAAACACCCTCAAGCCAACATTCAAATTGGATAATAAAAAAGCCGCTTTAAAAGCGGCTTTTTTATAGCGTCTTAGTACCAATTCAAGAGCGATACACCCAAACCAGCATAAGTTGCTCGATGGTTATAATCAATTAGGCTTTCACCATAACCGTTAAACAACTGGAAATGTCCGCGTAACTTGCCACTGATTGGAAAAGCCCAATCAAATTGCACAGCACCATGAGAGTCATCACCACCTTTCAATGAATGACGCAGCATTAAAGAGAAGTCATTCTGCTTCCACTTATAAAACGCTGTTAAATCACCACGACCAATGTAATCTTCCATATCCGGATTATTATCATCTTTACTATCTTCTTCAAGACGAATCCATGGACGAAGCATTAAAGCAAAATTACCACGCTCCAATCCAACATTAAAAATTACACGGTTCCAGCTACGAGATAATGGATCTGAACGACCATTTGACTGATGGTTTAAGGTAACTCCAAGCAAACGCCCATCTAAACCAAGCAACTCGTAGTTCGTTCTAAACATTAAACTTGCTTCTGGCTCATAGTTCGTTTCACGGAATGGGCGAGATTCTTCAGCATTGAACGTCTGCCAGCGTGAAGATTGCGTATACCCTACCCACAAATCACCATTATTTCCAAAAATATTTTCCCAAGCTTTGGTTTTCAAAGAAATCTGAAACTTACTTTCTGTTGATTTCAGATTCTGAGCATCCGTTACAGTGTTATTTGGATTTGGACTACTCGGGAATTCATTCTTGTCACTGGTCCAAAATACAGGTAGTAAATAGACTGGTTGATAAGCACGAATATTCCAAACACCTAGCTTACTTTTTTCAGATAATTCCCAACGTTGATCTAGCAAAGAAGTAGTAGGTTCAAGTGTAGGTGCTTTACCAATCACTTTAATATTACTAACTGTATCTACCACCTTCTCTTTAAATGTTTCTGGTTGAACAGCGGGCTGATCGATTTTTTTAACAGGCTCAGGTACTACCGCGGCTTGTACAACAGGTAAAGCTGCTGGCTTAAATACAGAGTCGTAACAAGCTAGACGATCGGCATTCGAAGCAAGAGCAACACATGCATCAACTGTGGCAGGGTTTGCTGGAGCTAAGGTATCAGCATATGTTACAGACGCACATAAACAGCTAAGCACGATTCCCATGCTTAGCTGTAAAGATGTGCGTTCAAATTGTTTGAACGCCATGTTCAATCTCCAATTTTTATTTTAATTAACTTGTTGAATGGTAAAACCTAATCGCTGCAATTCATCACGTTTAGCAAATGGCGCAACTACAGCTTTTACAGGAGTTTGCTCTACTAAATATTGACGAGCAACACGTTTTAAATCATCCAATGTTACATGCAACAATCTTTCACGCAAAGTACGGCGGAAAGCTGGTGTTCTCGCATGCAACAATGCATAACATGCTGTAATCGCTTCACCTGCTGGAGAGCCTGGTTTATCCATACTTGCCACTAAACCAAGAATTGCTTCTTCAAGCTGATGAGGTTGTTGCTCTGTATTTAATAACCATTGCACACTTGCTTCAAAGTCTTTAAACGTCTCTGCTAAACGTGGGTCACGGTAGCTAAAGAAACGGAATGAACACGCATTTCCATCATAACTAGCCCCGCCGCCATAAGCACCACCTTTTTCACGGATAGCACTGTGCAAGAATCCGTTACGTAAATAAGCTGCCAATACCATTAATGGAGCCGCATCTGGATGTGATACTTCTACGGCTTGATATGCAGACGCACAGAATTGAACGTTTGCCTGAATTAACCATGCTTCATGATTATTATCATTAGCTTGTTCTACTTGAGTTAACTCAGTTGTAGCTGTATCAACATTCAACTTATCCCAAACATTCTGGATTTCTTCAACCAAACGTTCAGATTGATGTTCTTCGCACACTAGTAAGAACTGTTTAGGTGCTTGCAACAACTTACTATGAATACGTTTTAATTCTGCAATCAGCTCATCGTAAGCAGCATCATCTTGGGTAATTTTAGTAACAAGCTCACCCAACCAGTTCAATGCACCTAAACCCGTGTTTTGATAGTCACGTTGAGCCAAGGCACTCATGTTACGAGAAGCAATCTGCATCGCATAGCTATGACCTGAACCAGATAAACGAGATTGCCAACGTGTTTTACGTTGTTGCAGTAACTCGATAATTCGTTCTTTCTCATCAAATCGAAGCTGTTCAAATGCTAATTTTAATAAATGAATTGCATCAAATTTCTGAGTCAACGATTTAGTCGTTAAAGTTAACCAAGCACTAATTTTATCTTTATCATCAACTTTGCTACGTAAAGAGGCACCCATTCCTAAACCACCACTTACAGCGGTTTGTAAGTTTTGTAGTTCAAGATAGCCATATTCGCCTGCACCTACTTCACCCATCAAAATAGAAAGCAAATTGAAATAAGGCGACTTCACAATATCTTCAGGAATCTGAATGAGTACTTGTTGATAGTAAATACCGTTAGTACCAGCATGGTACAAGTTCAACGGCGTATCCATACGATTACAAATAATTTCACGTAACTGACCTTGCACAATATGCAAGTCAGCAGGTACATCTTCCAAACCTACTTTTGGCAATAACTCAAGATTATCAGGAGTGTCCTGACGTTCCTCTAAAGCCTTAGTCTTAGCAATGATTTCAGCCTTATCAGCATCTGTTAGCTTTTCACCAATAGCCGCTAAACGAGCTTTTTCCGCTTCCTGCTCTTTTACAGACTTGGTCGGGTCTGGAACTAAAGTCATTTGTACGCGATGAGGGTTGTCGAGCAAATATGTTTGAATCAGATTTGATAACCACATTGGGTCTTTCAACTCTTCTTTAACTTGTGCAATTGCGCTGTCAACATCCCAAATTTGGATTGGATCATTATGGTGAATCGCACCACTTAAACCATTTAAAATTAGACTTAAGCCATAAGGTGTGCCGTCACCATTAATTTCACGCTGATGCAACTCAATCTGATGCAAGATTGCATCGACTAAATTACTATCAATTGGTTTAGCAGCAACCTCACGCAGAATATTTAAAACACCCTCTCTAAAGCTTTGTGCATGTTCTGGGTTTGAACCTTGAACACCACAGTAGAAAGTCATTTCAAAATTACTATCGTCTACGCCCATTAATGGACCTGTAGATTGAGCATAACCACAAGTTTCTAAGTAATGACGTAGTGGTGAAGCTGAATTTTCTAATAAAATTCCTTCAACTAAACGCATTCCTAAACGCAATTTAATGTCATTTGCCTCTGGTAATAACCAAGATAGAACATGATAAGTTTTATCTTTTAAATCATCACTATCAACACCGTAGTTCTCTGTTACTTCAATTGGTGCAGCTAAACGTTTTTCAGGCTTAGAATATAAAGTTGTTCCTGCCGAAAACTTATGCAGGGCTAGTTTTTCAAACTGCTCTTGTAGTTCATATGCTGTTTGATTACCAAAGGTCATGAATACAGCATTACTTGGATGGTAATGTACTTTATAAAAATCGACTAACTGCTCATACGTTAAATCAGGAATATCTTTCGGGTCACCGCCTGAGTTGTAATGGTAAGTCGTTTCAGGAAATAAATGATGGGCCAACTGATGATAAAGTTGGTCAGACGGCGCACTCATCGCACCTTTCATTTCATTAAAAACAACACCTTTATAAACAGGTTGACCATTTTCCAGTTCAATACGAATACCTTCTTGAGCAAAATCAAGTGGATTCAAATTGGCAGCAAATGCCGCATCAAGATAAACAGAAAGTAAGTTTTGAAAATCTTTTTTGTTTTGAGTAGCGAATGGATATGCTGTCCAATCTGCTGCGGTAAATGCGTTCATAAAAGTATTTAAAGAACGACGAATCATTAAAAAGAATGGATCACGTACCGGAAACTTTTCAGATCCACACAAAGCCGTATGTTCTAAAATATGTGCCGTGCCTTTAGAGTCCATAGGCTGTGTTCTAAAAGCAACAAGAAATACATTTTCATCATAATCAGTTGCCAAGTGATAATGCACCGCACCTGTGACTTTATGCTTATATTCAGACACTAAAATATCTAATGCTTCTACATGGTGCTGACGTAGCAACTGAAACGCAGGGTGAACAGTTTGAGAAATGGTTTCAGTGACATCTACAGTCATGTGATCTCCTAACATATCGGATAAGTGAATAAGTCTCATTATAGCCTGAGTCAGCTTGAGATTGGCGAACAAAAGCCAAGTAAAATACTATGTTTTTGTTGAGTATTAGTTTTCATTGGCACAGCTTTGATATCAAACACATAGCCATGAATGTTTTATCCTAACAGAACAAAAGCTTTTAATTCTATGTATATGATAGACATTGAATAAAAAAGCTTATCAATTTTATCTTAACGAGCTATTTGTGAGTCTAAAGAATTTTCACACAATAATATTTTTCCACTAATTTTTGATTTAACTGAATTTTATTCAACAAACTACAGCAAATCCAAGCAATGGTGTAAACTTAGCAACCTGATTTTTTTATTTTGTGACAACACATATGGCAACTGTAGATCTTTTTGCAATTGGTAATGCATTAATCGACCAAGAATTTAAAGTGTCTGATGATTTTCTTAGTCAACAAGGTTTGCAAAAAGGCACCATGCAGTTGTCCGATGGCGACACTCAATCTGCTCTTTATGCAGAGTTAAAACAGCATCAAGATTATAAAGGTCAAGCAAGTGGTGGTTCTGCTGCGAATACTACTGTAGCCTTTAGTGCATTAGGTGGAAGTGCTTTTTATGGTTGCCGCGTTGGTAACGATGATTTGGGTTCAATTTATTTACAAGGTTTAAATGAAGCTGGCATCCAAACCACTCCAAAATCAATCAGTGAAGGCGTGACAGGTACCTGCATGGTACTCATTAGCCCTGACTCTGAACGTACAATGCATACCTATTTGGGCATCACTGCTGAACTTTCTCAACATCAAATCGACTTTGAACCATTAAAAACAGCAAAATGGCTTTATATTGAAGGTTATCTTTCTACAAGTGAAACAGCGCGCAAAGCTGTAAAACAAGCCAGAGAAATTGCAAAAGCAAATGGCGTTAAGATTGCTTTATCTCTTTCAGATCCTGCCATGGTGCAATACGCTCGCGAAGGCTTAGAAGAGCTCATGGATGATGGCGTAGATTTACTATTTTGTAATGAACAAGAAGCCTTAATGTATACAAATACAACAACTGTTGAAGATGCTCTTGCTCAATTACGTTTTAAAAATCATACAGTAGTCATTACACAAAGTGCTAAAGGTGCTTTAGTTTCTAACTCTACTCAACATTTCCATGTGGCAGGCCGTCATGTAGAAGCCGTTGATACCAATGGTGCTGGCGATGCATTTGCAGGTGCATTCCTATATGCCCTAAATCATCATCAAGATTTGAATGCTGCTGCACAGTTAGCTGTCTTAATTTCTAGTGAAGTTGTTTCTCAATTTGGCCCACGTTTAGCGATTAATGATTATGCTAAACTTCTTGAAAATTTTCAGAAGGAATGTGCTTGAAATGGAAAGGATCTGTATGACGGAAGAAGTTCCTGAGCGTGAAGCTAGAGCTTTTGACACTTTACAAGGAACTACTATTTTCATTACGCAACGTGATGGCGCATTCTATGCTTATCAAAACTTATGCCCTCACTTGCAAACAGAGCTTGAATATTTAGAAAATCAATTTCTTGATCAAGACCAAGAATATATTCAATGTTCTACCCATGGTGCTTTATTTACTGTGGAAACAGGCGAATGTATCTCAGGACCATGTTTAGGTGATTTTTTAAATAAAGTTGAGATTAAAGTACATTCAGATGGCGGTATCTATATCGTAGACTGAAGCGATAAACATTAGAGTTTCTGCCATGGCTGATTTCTTTTTCAATTATTATCTTATGCCATTTCACTTAAGTGTAGTGGCTTTGATATTACTCAGCGTGGTAGAAACCATTGGTATGTATATTGGACTTCGTCCAAGTCAATTACTCAAAAAAATTGCGCCTGTTTGGCTTTCTAACTCGCCACTACTTAACGTTAAATTTTCTAAAGCTTTAATTTTCGTTTTTTTACTTATCAATTTTAGTTTTGCAGGCTATTTTTTACAGCTCTCTTTCTTTGCAATCCAGCATTATTTTATTTCACCATTTTATTTAATCGTCCCAGCCCTTGTCATCGCAATCTTTTTTACTGTATTCATGATTCACTGCCTTGACCAAGTAATTAAACCAAAGCTTACTCATACAAACTATAATCTTTTAGGACGTTTAGCGACAGTTTCCAGTGGTAATGCTAGACCTGGGTTTTCTGCCCAAGCGCGTGTGCGTGATGAATTCGGCCAGCTACATTACGTTCAAGTCGAACCAGAATACGGCGAACTCGAATTATACTCTCAAGTTATCCTTGTGAGAGTGCATAAAAGCCATTATGTAGCCAAGAAAATTTCTATATCAAACGATCTTTTCGCCCCCGATTAAACTCTTACTACTATTCTATTTACTTACTGCTTTTAGCAGGCTTTATTACGCCTATATTTTATTATTTTCTTTTTAATTAATTATTTATTATTCCAACCATTTTAGTTTGAAATATAACTTATAAATATAATATACAACTATTTTAGTCGGTATTAAATTAAAACAAACTATTTTAATCAACTTAATATTTTTATTTACAACTGTTTTAGTAGGATTTAATAATCAATTCAGACTATTTTAGTATAGTATTTATTTTAAAATATTAAGTAATTGTTTTATATAAATTAATTATTTAAATATTCATTTAAAATATATTTAATGTTTATTTTTATTATATTTTGATTAATAATAAAATTAATATCAAATGAGGTTTAATTTATGAGCCTTAATTTTAAAAATCTTAATGGTCGTTTAGTTAAAGAAATCACTATTATTCTAATAATAAAAATAGTGCTTCTCTTAACGATCAAACATATTTGGTTTGATGCTCCCACCATCCCCAAAAATTTTGACAATCAGGTCGCCGAGCATATTGCTGGCGATAACATTTCCCACATTAAGGAGACACGTTGATGATTTCTGAAAGCGTGGTTGATCTTTCGCGGTTTCAATTTGCGATGACCGCAATGTATCACTTTCTTTTCGTCCCTTTAACTCTAGGTTTGGCATTTATCCTTGCCATCATGGAAACCACTTATGTCATTTCTGGTAAAGAAATTTACAAAGATATGACTAAATTTTGGGGAAAATTATTTGGTATTAACTTTGCTTTAGGGGTAACAACTGGCTTAACAATGGAGTTCCAATTTGGAACAAACTGGGCTTATTACTCACACTATGTAGGTGATATTTTTGGTGCTCCATTAGCAATTGAAGGCCTTATGGCATTCTTTCTTGAGTCTACATTTATTGGTTTATTCTTCTTCGGATGGGACCGTTTAAGTAAGGTTCAGCATCTAGGCGTAACGTGGTTAGTCGCTCTCGGTTCCAACATGTCAGCACTCTGGATTTTAGTGGCGAATGGTTGGATGCAAAACCCAGTAGGTGCTACATTTAACTTTGAAACGATGCGTATGGAGTTAGTTGATTTCGGCGCGCTGATCTTTAACCCTGTAGCTCAGGTGAAATTCGTGCATACCGTTTCTGCGGGCTATGTAACTGGTGCAATTTTTGTACTCGCCATCTCAAGCTATTACTTACTTAAAAAACGTGATCTTCCTTTCGCACGCCGCTCTTTTGCAATTGCTGCCATTTTCGGTCTCGCATCTACACTTTCAGTGATTTTGTTAGGTGATGAATCTGGCTATGAGCTCGGTGATGTTCAAAAAACTAAACTCGCTGCGATCGAAGCCGAATGGGATACTCATCCTGCTCCTGCTCCGTTTACTTTGTTTGGTGTACCAAACCATGAAGAGATGCGGACAGATTACGCAGTTAAAATTCCATATGCATTAGGTTTAATTGCAACTCGTTCAACAACCAAAGAAGTTACTGGTCTTAAAGATCTCATGCAACAACACGAAGTTCGTATTCGCAACGGTATGCTTGCCTATGCTGAACTTGAAAAATTGCGTGCAGGTGATCGCTCACCCGAACTATTGGCTTCTTTTGAAAAAAATCAGAAAGATTTAGGTTATGGCCTACTTCTTAAGAAATATGCACCCAATGTAGTTGATGCAAGTGAACAAAATATTAAAGCTGCTGTAAAAGATACTGTTCCAAATGTTACAGCGTTATTTTTCTCTTTCCGTGCAATGGTTGCCTCTGGTTTCTTAATGCTACTACTCTTCATTTTAGCGACTTGGGCTGTAGCAAAAAGAAATGCTGAAAATAAACCTTGGCTTCTGAAATATGCATTGTTTGCTCTACCGCTTCCTTGGATTGCTGCACAAACTGGTTGGTATGTAGCTGAAGGCGGTCGTCAACCGTGGTCTATTGGTGAAATCTTACCAACTCACCTCTCTACTTCTAGTTTAAGTACTGGTGACGTATGGGGTTCAATTATTGCGCTAGCAGCGTTCTACACCGCTCTTTTGATTATTGAAATGTATTTAATGATTAAGTTTGCGCGCTTAGGACCAAGCTCTCTACACACTGGCAAATATCATTTTGAAAAGCAAGAACCAAAAGCAGCTGTTAATGGGGAGGCCTTATCATGATTGAATATGAATTATTAAAAATCATTTGGTGGGTGTTAGTTGGTGTACTACTCATAGGCTTCGCACTTACCGATGGCTTTGATATGGGGTCTATGGCTCTTATGCCTTTCGTTGGAAAAACTGATAGCGAGCGCCGTGCTGCAATCAATACAATTGCCCCACATTGGGATGGTAATCAGGTCTGGTTTATTACGGCGGGTGGTGCACTATTTGCTGCATGGCCAATGGTCTACTCAGTCGCTTTCTCAGGCATGTACTGGGCACTCTTATTAGTTCTATTTGCACTCTTCCTACGACCAGTAGGTTTCGATTATCGCTCTAAACTTGAAAATACCAAATGGCGTAACTCTTGGGACTGGGGTCTGTGCATCGGTGGTGCTGTTCCAGCGCTTGTGTTTGGTGTGGCCTTCGGTAATTTATTTTTAGGCATTCCTTTTAGTTTAGATAGCACATTACGCTCTGAATATACAGGCAGCTTTTTTGCCCTTCTTAACCCCTTTGCTCTAGTTTGCGGTGTGGTAAGTCTGTCTATGCTGTGTGCACATGGCGGTGCATGGCTCATGCTGCGTACTGATGAAGCTTTAAAACAGCGCTCTGCCAAAGCCACTCAAATTATGGCAATTATCTTTTTAATTTGTTTCCTTGTAATTGGAGCATGGCTCTATTTCGGACAAGTTCCAGGTTATAGCTATGCTGTTGCTATAGATTCAAATGCTGCGCTTAACCCTTTAGCTAAAGAAGTGATTACCAATAGCAATCCAGGTTGGATGAACAATTACAGCACCTATCCAGTGACTAAAGTTGCCCCTGTTCTTGCCATAATAGGCGCAATCATTGCAATTTTTGCATCTTCAAAAGCAAAAGCAGCTCTAAGTTTTACTGGGACAAGTTTAATGATTGTTGGAGCAATTTTAACTGCTGGTTTTGCCCTATTCCCATTTCTACTTCCATCTAGTATCAATCCTAACTCTAGCTTGACGATGTGGGATGCTGTATCAAGTCACCTTACTTTAGGCGTTATGACAGTTGCTGCCTGCATTTTTGTTCCCCTTATTTTGATCTATACCAGTTGGTCTTATTACAAAATGTGGGGAGTCATCACTAACAAACATATCGAGTCAAACTCGCATAGCTTGTATTAAGGAGAAAACTATGTGGTATTTCGCATGGATCCTAGGCATTTTGATGGCATGTTTTGCGGGTGTACTCAGCGCGCTTTATATCGAACATCATCAAGATTTAGATGAGGAATAAATGATGGCAAAAGCAATGACAGCATCAAATCATCGAAAAGCTCAAGCATTTGCAATGGCCCTTTCTTTTCTGTTGGCATTGCCGCTTGCTGCAATTTTGTTAGTTTACCCTTCACTCATGCTTGATGCTAACGGACACTACAATCATAGCCAACTTATGCTGGTGATGATTGGTATATCTGGTGGATTTATTTACGGAGTAGGTTTCGTACCCAACTTCTGGTTATGGAAATGGCTATTTAGCCCATGGGTGGCTTGGCCTCTCATGCTTTTAGGCTATTACATCTGGTTTCTAACCTAAATTAAAAAGACCTCATCTGAGGTCTTTTTTCATCTCGATTAAATTAATAGGTACTAATATTAAATTAATTTGATTGTTCAGCTAACCATGCCATAAATTTTTGACGCTCAGCTTTAGAAGCTTTTTGCCAAGTTTCTACTAAACGTTGATCATTCGTTTGGGCTACACCCGTTACTGGCATAGATGTTGGAGCTGGTACAGCCACCTGAACAGAAGTAGGTTTAGCAGAGGCATACACTGCCTCAGGCTGCGATTTAGATGATTTAGTCGTAAAGTCAGTGACTTTTCCTAATAAACCCGTTGCAAACCATGGTTTTGCCTCATTGTTTGCACCAGTTTGTTGTACGATCAATTCATTATTTGCGCTATACAAAGCCACAGTTGGTTGCTCAGCATATTTCTTTGCTTGTTCAAATTGCTTTGGTGCATCTACCATTCTGAGCTTATAAGTTTGCCCATCTTTGAGAGCCGGAGTTTGAATTGTGACTACACCAGATTTAACAATGTCATGCTCTCCGCTTAAATGTTCAAAGTATTCTTGGTAACGCACACTTAAGCTTGTTTCACCAGCATCGACTTTATAATTATTTTTAGATGAACGAAATAACCCAGAGTTGACTTCCTGACCATTCACCGCAAGGATTACAATTTCCTCTGGTGCTGTAATTGTAACTGCTGAAAATACCGAACCGCTGAGTAATAAACCAATTGCAGCAACACCTAATCTTAAAGTCATCTGTCTCTTTCTCTGTGTTTGATAAGCTATTAAATCATGAGCAATATGCAATATGATTGTGACTATTTTATGACAAAGCAGTTATCGACTAATTTCTTGATTTATTATTTTGAAATATGCATTTGAATTTCATAAATTTTTGTTTTATGTATTCCTCCTATTCATTCTAAAAACATAAAAAAAGCACCTAAAATAGGTGCTTTTTTTAATTTCAATTAAATTAATTGAAAGTTTTGAAACGATCAGCATCATTAATAAATGCTTTTTCACCTGCTGGTGCTTCAACCGAACCAAATACTAATTGAGCACGTAATTTCCAAGTTGCAGGAACATCAAATGCTTCAGCTGCGTCTGCATCGACAATTGGGTTATAGTGCTGTAAAGATGCACCTAAACCAAGCTCTGAAAGCGCAGTCCAAGTTGCAAATTGAGCAATTGCACTTGAGTGTTCAGACCATACAGGGAAATTGTCTGCATATAGTTCGAATTGCTCTTGTAAGCTTTTAACAACAGCTTGGTCTTCATAAAATAAAACCGTGCCAACACCCGCTACAAAGCTATCAATTTTTGCATTTGTACCAGCAAAAGCTTCTGCAGGAACAATTTTACGCAAAGCTTCACGAACTAAATTCCAGAATTTAGCATGAGATTCACCGTATAGTGTCACTACACGTGAAGATTGTGAGTTAAAAGCTGAAGGACTATGTTTAACTGCTTCACGGATAGTTTCTTCAATTTTAGTGCGATCTAATGCAACGTTTTTACCAATTGCATAAATTGTACGACGGTTTTTAATTTTATCTAAGAAAGTAGACATTTTGTTATTTCCTACCTATTGATTTGACCAAGGGTCGTTGTTTGGGAATGAGTACAGTGTATTAAAGTCATTTTTCATAATCAGCATTAAAAATATGACAGTTCGTTTTATTTTCGCAACAATAATAAAAGATATACATATAAAAAAAGCTTCACGATTTAGTGAAGCTTTTTAGGGTTACCAAGCAATTTACTTATCAGTTTCAAACAGCGCAGCAACAAAAGATTTAGCCGAGAATGGTCTTAAATCATCAATTTTTTCACCTACACCAATAAAACGAATTGGCACATGGGTACGACTTGCAATATTAAAGAGCACACCGCCTTTCGCAGTTCCATCCAGTTTGGTAATGGTAATACCCGTTAAACCTACAGCTTGATCAAACTCTTGTACTTGGTTAATGGCGTTTTGACCTGTTCCTGCATCTACTACCAACATAATTTCATGAGGTGCAGTTGCATCAATTTTTTGCATAACACGTTTAACTTTTTTGAGCTCTTCCATCAAGTTACTCTTATTATGTAAACGCCCTGCCGTATCCGCAATTAATACGTCAATTCCTTTAGCACGAGCACTTTCAAAGGCATCAAAAATAACAGAAGCACTATCAGCTCCATGACCTTGCGCTACTACAGAGATATCGTTACGTTCACCCCAGATCTGTAATTGCTCAGTTGCTGCAGCGCGGAATGTATCACCAGCAGCTAACATCACTTTTTTACCTTCACCTTGTAAACGTTTCGCCAACTTACCAATTGTTGTAGTTTTACCCACTCCATTTACCCCAACCATCAAAATCACATAAGGTGATTTATTAGGGTCAATATGTAATGGCTTAACACGTGGAGCCAACAAAGCAACTAACTCTTCTTGTAACGCTTTATATAAAGAGTGGGAATAGATCAAATCACCACGAGCTGTACGCTCTGTTAAATTGGTAATGATGGTTTTAGTTGCTTCAACACCAATGTCTGCAACCAACAATTGCTCTTCGACTTCTTCAAGTAACTCATCGTCAATTTCCTTTCCACCAATCAAGATATTGACCATACCATCAGCGAAATTACGACGAGTTTTGGTTAAGCCTTCTTTCATCCGGCCAAAAAAACCAGTTTTTGGTTGTTCAGCCGCTGTTTCTGTAGAAGCTACTTCTTCTTTGGCTACTTCAATATTTTCTTGTGATTTAGCAGGAGATTCAACGATGGGAACATCGATAGCAGGTAAATTAGGTAATGTGACATCGTCATCACCGATCTCAGCATCTATCAAGAATTTATTTTGCATATTCGATTGTTGCTCCATGCGGATTCCTTGAAAAGCAGCGCGTTTAAAAAGATAAAGTTTAGCATAAATTCAAAATTTTGCCTGCCACAATAGTGCTCAAAAAGCTTTGGAAACCAAGATTTAGCCTGATTACCCTATTTACTGAGTATCTTCCTGAGCAAGTGCTGGATATTGTCTAATATGAGCACCTTCAAATTGATATGCATGCATTAACTTTAAATACTCTGCTCTATGAATTTCTGATTGAGCTATTAACAGCTCAGCCATATCCTGAGTTTTAGGATAAGTAGCTTGATGAGAGAGTTGTATAATTCGTTGATATTGTTCCGGACTAATAGGCCGAAGTAATGCTAAATATGACAGCACAAAAATACAGCCAATGACAATAACCACAAATAGGTTAAAACATTGATCAACTTTTAACTCAGATTTTAATTTAAGAAAATTTTGTTTGAATATGAGCATGACCTACCTCGAATTAGTGTAGTGTAGGGTTCAATACTCATAAGCACAAGATCAAACATCCAGTAAGGCCAAGAATCGTACCTTACTGGATAATAATACTTAGCTTATTAGTGAACGAATGACGGAAAAGTATAAAATTGCTGCAATAATCACCAAGACTAAAAACATCGCAAAAATACTTAACCCTTCTTCAGCATCGGCTGGATGCAATTCGTCTTCGTCGGCAATTTTTCTCAGTTCACCATCATAAACTTGATAAAACCAGTTTTTTTGTGCAGGTTCCAAATGCCGTGCAAAGTCAAATACTCTTTTGCGCTGAGCAAGACAATAATCCCCTAAATGGATCTCTTGATGAAAGATCGCTTCATCTAATAGTTTACGATGATAATGGGCTAGTTCTATGATTTGTTCCTCTCTAGGTGGAGTATCAAAAACAAAGCCATCGATAGTATTTGTCATATTTTATTCTCCTTGTCTTTTATTCTCATATTGATTTTACTCAAAATTATTTGTGAATAATGTTTAATCATGTATCCTAATAGTGAATTAACTGGTATGCACCAATAGTTGACAAATCCATTAATTTGTAATATTAGTTTAATAATTCTAAGTTAAATTAATTTAAAGGCAGCGGTCTTTAGAAAAAGTAATCATAATTACAATAAGGAGTTTTCTATGATTCAACGTATCTCTCATCATGATTTAGAACATGTGTACGCAACTGCAGTAAACACGATTCACTCTCAAATGAATTTTCAGGATGCAGTTGCACAGTTAGAAGAAGTTGCTCGCGCTGGGCACGGTAAAGCTGCTCTGTTTTTAGCAGAATTGTATTATCAAGGTTTCCGTGTTGAGCGTGACTCACTTAAAGCACAATATTGGCAAAAGTTAGCCACAATGCAAGCATAAAGAAACGTCACCTAGGTGGCGTTTTTTTACGTCTGGAAATAAGTAAAACTAGCAATTTATCTAAAGCTTTACTTCGCCACTTCAGTCGTGGCTCAGGTGGCGTTTTTACGCTGTAAAAATTTTCTATAAATATAATTCACTACGCAACGTTCTAACCGTTTGAAGTAAAGGACATGAATTTCACAGTTGGAATATTTGTTTACGATTTGATACCTGTTTAAACTGAAATGTCATCTGATTTTTTTATAATAAGCAAGACAAGTTAGAACCTTTAAATTCACAATGAAAAGTTTAAGTAATCTACAACCGGTTTCAAGAGACTTGATGATTAAGATTTATATTTTAAGAACCATGATGTATTGCGGGGTTCTTTGGGGATTATTTCATCAAGGATGGGCAATTAAATCAGATCAGGAAGACTTTATTTTTCCTTTTTGGCTTAATGGTTTGCAGGCACATCGCTACGCAAAAGAGCATTGGCCACATTACAAGCCAAGAAGAATTACACCTAAAGATTTCCATGAGTCTTTATTACCAACTTTAACTCGACTCAACGTTACTCCTGCTTTGTTTAATTCATCTCATAGAAAATTAAAGTTATCTACTCAGCAAATGCAGCATTTCTTTTTCAAACATCCGAATTGGCAAGGAGCGTAAACTTTTCTTTAGGTGCTTAATCTCTATTAGAATGCTTTTTGAACGTTTGAATGTAAAACTTGTATTTGAATGACTATCCAGTCTTTGCATTTTTATAAAATCAAGCTAATTTAAAACAAAATGATAAAACACAGGACAGAAGAAATGACAATCGTTGCACAAGTAATCAAGAACAAAGCAGAGCAAGATATTTTTACAATTTCTCCAGAAGCCACTGTCCTTGAAGCAATTAAGATTATGGCGGATAAAGGAATTGGTGCGCTCGTCGTAGCTGAGGGGGAAAAAGTTGTCGGAATTTTGTCTGAACGTGACTACACGCGAAAAGTAACGCTTATGGAACGTTCATCATATAGCACTACAGTCGCTGAAATTATGACATCCAAAGTACTTACGGTAAGCTTAAATAACACGGTTGAAGAATGTTTGCAGCTTATGACAGATCGTCATTTACGTCACTTGCCTGTACTAGACAATGAAAAATTAGTTGGTTTTATCTCTATTGGTGACTTGGTAAAAGCTGCAATGGAAGACCAGAAAAATCTCATTGAACAATTAAAACAGTACATCTCCGGTTAATTATTTCATATAAAAAATGGGCATTTATATGCCCATTTTTTATTGATATAAAATTTAAAGATAGTTATTAATTAAAGCGACTAAACGCTCTAGCAAGTCATCAGCTTGTGCTTGAGTCATGTTAATTGGTGGCAATAAACGCACTACTGAACCAGCTGTAACATTAATAATAAGCTTATGTTGATCACGAGCAATTGCAACGAGCTCAGCACAGTCTTTAGGCAATTGAATACCAATCATCATACCAAAGCCACGTACTTGCACATTTTTATCTGCCAATTGCGCACGTAATTGATAAACAATATAACCACCAACAACTGCCGCATTTTCTACAGCATTCTCTTTTTGGATTGTATCAATTACTGTATAAACCACACGAGAACCTAGCACCGTGCCACCATAAGTAGACCCATGGCTACCAGGTCCTAATAAGCCAACAGCTTTACCTTGTGTCATTACAGCACCTACTGGAAAGCCATTACCAAGGCCTTTCGCAGTCGTCAAAACATCGGGCACAATGTTTGTATGCTGATAAGCAAAATACTTACCGGTACGGCCGTTACCTGTTTGAATTTCATCTAGCATCATTAGCCAGTTATGTTGATTACATATGGTGCGGACTTCTTCAAGATAGCTAAAGCCTTGAGGTGCTGTATTAATACCACCCTCACCTTGAATAGGTTCAATCAAAATCGCAACAATATCTGGGTGCTGCAAAGCAGCTTCTTGAATTGCTTCTACATCACCAAATGGCACACGAATAAAATCATTGGTTAAAGGAGCAAAACCATCTTGTACTTTCTTATTACCAGTAGCTGAAAGTGTTGCTAAAGTACGACCATGAAATGATTGCTCTGCCACAATTATCTTTGGGGAGCTTACACCTTGTTGAGTACCAAATTTACGAGCAATTTTAATGGCGCCTTCATTTGACTCCGCACCACTGTTTGAAAAGAAGATCTCTTCCATCCCTGAAACTTCAGCAAGCTTCTGAGCAGCAGCCGTTTGCCAAGGAATCTCAAATAAGTTACTTGTATGCACAAGTGTTGCAGCTTGTTCAGCAATTGCTTCTGCAATGACTGGATGCGCATGACCTAAACCACATACAGCAATACCGGTTAAAGCATCTAAATACTCTGTACCATCTTCGGTATATAGATATGCCCCTCGGCCTCGTACAAAACTGATCGCTTGGCGACCATAAGTAGCCATTAAATGTGATGGTTGATCAGGTTGTATTGGAGCTAGGGTAATATCATTCATAACGAACTCTGTCTGTATGAGGTTTTAAGAAGGGTTTATATAAGCAAAAACTGGCTCTGATGAAAAGTCTCATCACTCATTTATCTAAAATTTCGTCCGCTTTTTGTTATCGCTTCGGTTTATACAATAAAATATTGAATATTCAATGCAACTTTAAGTAATCAGGTGGTTTGCAAAGCGATGTAAACACCCCCTATAATGCTGCTAGATTAGTTGAGGATCTCTTTATGACTGAACAAGCACGTGATACTGAAGCGTTAATCCGCGATCAAATTGCGAAGCATCCCGTTTTACTTTACATGAAAGGCACTCCACAGTTTCCACAATGTGGTTTCTCTGCACGTGCTGTAGAGGCGCTCAGTCAAATTGGTCGTCCATTTGCATATGTAAATATTTTGGAAAACCCTGATATTCGTGCAACATTACCAAAAATTGCGAACTGGCCAACATTCCCGCAACTTTGGGTAAATGGCGAACTTATTGGCGGTAGCGATATCATGCTTGAAATGTTCCAAAATGGTGAATTAAAACCATTAGTTGAACAATACAGTGCAGCGCCAGAAGCGTAAATAATAAAAAAGCCAATCAATAGATTGGCTTTTTTTATACTCTCAATTTTAACGATCACTTACCCCGACATAGCGAAATAAATTTTCCACACCTAAATCAGATTTTAAAATAATTAGATTTTCATAAGTTGTTGTCGTGAGAGCTTCAAAAATATTCATATTCGGATCTTCGTGCAACTCATCCACATTTTGATCCATACACTCTTCAAATCGATCAGCAATAAATTCAAACCCCAAATCCATAGCAATAAATAAAGTATGTTCACATGGCTGAATATATTGTTCTTGCGCCCAGTCAATTATTGCTTGTTTGCAAAATGGACATTCAATATTCGCAGAAGCATCGTTAAGTTCAATTAATTGATAGTGCATTAGATTTGAAAAGAATAGAAAATTGTAGTGTAAAAGAAATTAATTGAAAGTTCTAGAAAAGGCTAGAACCACTCATCAAAAAAACACATAATAAAATTACATTGTAATGACAATATAATTTCAAATTCTCAGTTAAAGGAAATATCTTAGTATATGTTTTAATTACAAAAAATTTAGTTTAAGAATTATCGTTGCAAAAATAATAATGTAAAATCATGGTTGTTGCAGAAATAGGATATTTTAATGCTCACTGATCTTGATGATTTTTATTGTTTTGCTCTCGTCGTTGAGCATGGTGGTTTTAGTGCCGCTGAGCGTGTAACGGATATACCAAAATCAAAACTAAGTCGTCGCGTATATAGCCTAGAAGAAAACTTAGGCGTTCGCCTGATTCAACGCAGCTCTCGTCATTTTGCTGTTACAGATATTGGGATGGATATTTATAGACATGCTCAAGTCATGATGAATGCTGCACAGGCCGCTCATGATTTGGTTGATCATTTAAGTATTCAACCTAGAGGTGTTGTAAAGGTTAGTGTTCCTGTTGATATTGCTCAAAATCAACTGCCTAAAATTTTGCCTGCTTTCTTAAAAAAATATCCAGAAATTCGTTTGCAACTTATGGTCAGCAATCGTCGAGTAGATGTCATTAATGAAGGAATTGATATTGCTTTACGTGTTCGCTCAAAACTAGATGATGATCCAAGTTTAGTTCTTAGACAGTTTGCACTTATTGAACAGAGTCTATTTGCAAGTCAAGCATATCTAAATGAATTTGGAGATATAAAAAATCCAGAACAACTTAGTGAGCATCGCATTTTAAGTTTGTCAGAAGAGCATCTTGATCAACAATTCCTTTTGCATGGTCCAGACAATCAGCAAAAGAAAATCAAAGTTAGCCCAATCGTAATGGGTACAAATATCCATATGTTGGCGCAATTAGCAAGTCAAAACTGTGGGATCGCTTTACTACCTGAGAGCGCAGCAGAAGATTTTCTAAAATCTGGACAACTTGTACAAATTTTACCAGATTGGAAAGCTCCTCACGGTATATTACATGCCGTATATCCATCACGCCGAGGGTTACTACCTGCTGTACGAGTATTTATTGATTATTTGGTAGAACATCTTTCTGAGCATTAAAATGAATTAAAATAAAAAAGTTCGATAATTATCGAACTTTTTATTTTTTTAAATTGCAGGATAATTTCCTACACCTTCAGGCCAAGGTGTTAAGAGTTCAAAGCCAGTGTCAGTTACAGCAACCATATGTTCCCATTGCGCAGATAACGAAAGATCTTGAGTAATAACTGTCCATCCGTCATTTAACTCTTTAACCTGTGGTCTACCTGCATTAATCATCGGTTCAATCGTAAAAACCATACCTTTTTTTAATACTAAGCCTTGTCCACGCTGTCCATAATGTAGAACATTGGGTTGTTCATGATAAACCTTACCAATCCCATGACCACAATACTCTCGAACAATACTATACCCTTCTCGATGAGCAACTGACTGAATAGCATAACCAATATCGCCTAGTGTAGCTCCTGGCTTAACAGCATGAATCCCAGCAACCATCGCTTCATAAGTTGTATCAACAAGTTTTTTTGCTTGCAGGTTTACATCACCTACAAAATACATGCGGCTCGTATCACCAAAATAGCCATCTTTAATAATTGCGACATCAATATTAATAATATCGCCATCTTTTAAAATCTTATTCGGTGACGGAATTCCATGGCAAACTACTTCATTTACTGATGTACATATTGTTTTAGTAAAACCATGATATCCCACATTCGCAGGAATAACTTTTAGAGTATTTACAATATAGTCATTACACAGGTTATCTAAATATTCAGTAGATACACCCGGTTTAATATATGCCCCTATCATTTCTAAAACTTGTGCAGCCAAGCGTCCAGAAATTCTTAACTTTTCCAGATCTTGTTCAGTTTTTATTGTAACAGTAGAAGCTCTCATTCAGTTTTATCCTCGTAGACACTGCTTTTTACCACGCCTACAAAAATGTAAGTTAATTTAGAATATTCTAGAACGGATATAGGATAGGCTGGAAGCATTAAATGCCCAAATATTCAACATTCATAATAGAAATTCTTACTTTTATTTTTGCATAATTTCTTTAAAAAGTCAGAGACAAAAAATGATTTCCTAATTTCTTTCAATGGTTTTTCAAATACATACCTTAACCAGTTGATATTTTTAATATCTATTAAAGGTTTTTATGCTTTGAAAAAAATCTTTTTCACATAAAATACCGCTTGATCATGCTCTCGTTTGCTCTAAAATTCCTTCTTTTTTATTAATTTTAATTTATGCAACATCTTCGTACTGGAGATATTATTGCCCTAGGTTTTATGACCTTTGCTCTTTTTATTGGGGCTGGTAATATTATCTTTCCTCCCATTGTCGCTCAACAAGCCGGTGATCATGTATGGCTAGCCGCTATAGGCTTTTTGATTACTGCAGTTGGTCTACCTGTAATTACCATCATGGCACTCTCTCGTATGCAGGGTTCCATTGAAATTATTAGCTCTCCTCTTGGTCGAGTAGCAAGTCTGATTTTAACCGTTGTTTGTTATTTATCAGTAGGCCCTTTATTTGCTACCCCACGTACAGCTACTGTTTCTTATGAAATTGGTTTTTCATCTTATTTTGGAACATCAAGTAGTAGCCTTTTAATTTACAGCGCAATTTATTTTTCATTTGTAACTGTAGTTTCACTTTATCCAAACAAGTTATTGGATACTGTTGGTCATGTGCTTGCTCCGCTAAAAATTATTGCTTTAGCAATTTTAGGTATTGCAGCAGTTATGATCCCAGCGGGTTACGTCCCTGCTCCAATCAACCATTACGTTGAATCTCCAGTTTCGGAAGGTTTCGTAAATGGTTATCTCACTATGGATACTTTAGGCGCACTAGTATTCGGTATCGTAATTATTCAAGCGATTTATTCGCGTGGTGTTACCGATAAAAAATTAGTCACTAAGTATGCGATTATTGCCAGTCTTATTTCTGGTGCAGGTCTTACTTTAGTCTATTTAAGCTTATTCAAATTAGGTGTAGGTAGTCATGAAGTAGCACCAAATGCAGCAAATGGTGCAGTAATTTTACATGCGTATGTTCAACATGCTTTTGGCAATATGGGTTCATTATTCTTAACTGGACTAATTTTTCTAGCATGTATGGTGACAGCGATTGGCTTAACTTGTGCTTGCGGTGAGTATTTTGCTCAGTTAACTAAGTTGCCTTACAAACTTTTAGTATTCATTTTAGTTGGTTTCTCTTTCATTATTTCTAATCTTGGATTAACCAAACTTATTGCTGTATCAGTACCTGTTTTAAGTGCAATTTATCCACCAGCAATTGTTGTGATTATGCTGAGCTTCTTTTGGAAATTTTGGCACAAACCCTCTTTTATTGTCGGTTCAGTAACAAGTATTGCTTTAATTTTCGGTATTATTGACGGTATTAAAGTTGCTGGTTTTGGTGATTATTTACCTAATTTTCTTCAACATTTACCTTTAAATGAACAAAACTTAGCTTGGTTGATCCCATCTTTAGTTGTTCTCGCAATTACCGTAATTATCGACAAAGTTAAATTTAAAAACATTTAATCTAGTGTCTATTTTGAAATCGAGTTTTACCCAAACATGATTTTATATATTGAATAAAATGCTGAGTTTACCCAACCGGCATTTTATTTCCACACTACTTTCAATGACAAATCAACTATAGATATAATCAGTTTTTACTGTAAAATTACACTAAAATAATTTTTAGCTTACTAGGAAAGAAGAGCAACAATGAAAAGTAAATATTACCTAACACAAGCAGATGCAGAGTTTTTAATGGAAGAAGCTCAAAAATATGCAATTGAACACAACTTTAAAGTCAGTATCGCTATTGTTGATGAAACAAGTTCTCTACTGTTGATGAAACGTTTAGATGGTGCTTCACCTTTATCCTCACATTTATGCTTAGAAAAAGCAAAATGCTCTTCAATATCAGGTAGACCTTCAAAATTTTATGAAGAACTTCTGCAAAGTGGACGCTTAGGTTTTTTAAGTATGCCTAGTGCTCAAGGAATGTTAGAAGGTGGAAAACCCATTATTTATGACGGGCAAATTTTAGGGGCGATTGGCGTTTCTGGTGTCCAATCTTTTGAAGATGCAGAAATTGCTCAACATGCGATTGATACATTTTTAAAAAAACAAAACAGCTAAACTGAAATGATAGAAAAGAGAAATTATTATACTTTTCATTAAAATATTTTCTCTTTTCTAAAATATTAAGTATTTTATACAAAAATATTTAATATTTACTTTTTTAATACCTTAACCATTTATAAACATAGAGTTTTTTATAAAACTGTTCAAAAAATTTTCTATTCACTATTGAATTGAATTAAAAATAGAAGTACAACATTAAACTTATTCTTGACTAAAACATTCGGTTTTAGCGTAACCACAAGGAGGGATGGAGATGTTATCATTACATTTCAACAAACAAGTCTTCATTAACACTCTGAACAGCAAAGATTCAGTTGTTTATGGAGTAACACCGCTTGCTCTTATGCTGACTTTACTGTTTCAAGGTATGATTAAAGGAAATCTGAAACCCGAATACTTTATGTATGCGATGGTTGTTTCTTTCATATTTTGTGTGTGGGCCTTTGTCGACCATAAGATGCGAAAACTAGCTAAAAGACGTCTTAGTCAACAAAACTTTAATACTTAAAAAATGGATGAGCAATCATCCATTTTTATACATCCAAAAATAAAAAAATTGTTCCGATAACTAAAATAGCTGTAGCTAATAATTCAGTCAAAATTAATCCCACCATCATTAAAGTCATCATCCATGAAGGTAAGCTTAAACGACCTAGCTTGTGAGGACGTTTGAATTGATTTGTTGTGTCCTGTAAATAGCCATGTATGATATAAACCAGAATTGAAAAACTAAAAAATAGAATATTTGCGAACACACACCATAAAGTAATATTTTCATTTAAAACAGTAAAATAGCTTAATACAGCTAAAATTAGGCTAGCAGCTGCATATAACAAACTACTTCGATGAGCGATATCCACATAATAATGAGCACGACTTAATTCTGAACGGCGTATTTGCCAATATTTCCATACCCCAGTTAACATCCCTATCCATAAAAATACGCCACTAAACACAATTGCAAGCTGTACAGCTTTCGATAAATCCATCTTTTTTCCAATTATTCGTTTTATTGAAAATTTAATGAGCTATATAACATAAATATTGACTTTGCAGTCACATTTTAATCAAGTTTCATTTTGGAACTCATGTAAATTTAAAGTCATCAATAAACCAATCTTTACTTAATATTATGGATAACACTTTTGAATCATTTTGGATGACCTGCAAAGACGGTTATCAACTTGCAGCACATTTTTATCCAGCTCAATCAAAAAAAATAGCAAATCCCGTGTTGATCTGTCCGGCAACAGGTATTACCAAAAACTTTTATCATTCTTTTGCTAACTGGTTAAGTCATCAAGGCTATGATGTATTAAGCTTTGATTTCCGTGGAATTGGAGATTCATTGCATGGGCCGTTAAAGCAAAGTACTGCAAGTATTAATGATTGGGGAACTCTTGATATCCCTTGTGCAATTGATACTTTACTGGGGAAAACCGAAGCACAGCAAGTTACTCTTCTTGGCCATAGTGCTGGAGGACAGTTATTAGGAATTGTGCCTAATTTTCATAAAGTAGCAAAAGTTATCGCGGTCGCGGGTTCCACTGGCCATGTAAAAGGTCTTAAAGGTAAAACCAAGTTTTTAGCACCAGTAATGTTCAATGTCATCTTTCCAATTTCTAGTGCTATTAAAGGTTATGGTGCTACTCAATTTATTGGAATGGGAGAAAACTTACCTAAAAAAGTCGCCCAACAATGGCGAGAATTTTGCAGCTATCCTGGCTATGTGAAAAATGCTATTGGTAAAACAATCCACCATGATTTTCATACTGAAATTATCTGCCCTATTACTTCCATTTGGGCAAGTGACGATGAAATTGCAACCAAGCGTAACGTTGAAGATTTATTAAAACTCTATCCTAATGCACCCACAAAAATGCTAGAGCTGAATCCCATGAAACTTGGGCATAAATCAATTGGGCACATGCTAATGTTTAAAAAATCACATCAAAATTTATGGTCACTTTTAGAAAAAGAAATCCAACACTAATCTATGGATCTTTTACTTTTGCCTCTATACCCGTAATCCGGTATAGAGGTTTTTTTTTAATATTAATACCCAATTTTTTTTATAAAGTTACCTTATTAACCTAATAATTATCATAGAAAATTAAAATATATTAATCACCTATTCCTTTGTATTAAAAACAAGCATTTTTTACGTAAATACGTCGATATAGCTTTAAAGTTCTGCTATCGTTATTTATACGAAGCTGTTGTTTAAAAACGGTTAAACTAACCTATTTTAATACAAACAGCTTCTTTTTTTCTGTTTAGCTAAACCAAAGAAATTGTTCAAGGATAAGTATGCTAGCACTAGAGCCTCGACATATTCATATGAATCAACATGCTGTTGATAAAAAGCATGCATTACAGTGTCTAGTAGATATATTGGTAAAAGATGGGTTAGTTACACCTGACTACATTACAGGACTCATCAATCGAGAACAGCAAAGTGCCACCTATTTAGGTCAAGGTATTGCTATTCCCCACGGCACCCCCCAATCTCGCGAATTTATTTTAGAAACAGGTATCCGTTTAGCTCATTTTCCAGAAGGAATTATATGGGATGGTGAAAACAGAATTTATTTAGCTGTCGTGATTGCAGCAAAATCTGATGAACATTTACAAGTTCTACAAATATTAACTAGAGCTTTAATGCATGATGTAAGTGAACAGGTAAAAAATGCTAAACAACCTGAACAAATTATTGAAATCTTACAAGCTCAACCATTATCTCTAACTTTGCATGAAAATTTAATTCAAACTGAAATTGAATCTCAAGATATTGAAGATTTATTTTGGTCTGCATCTCAGATTCTAAAAAAACACAATTTCGTAAAGTGCGGTTTTCTAAGTTCACTTGACCCTGATCAAGTTATTCAACTACAAGATCAAATCTGGTCTATTTCAAGCAGTAAGTTTGTTCAACAACCAGCAATCAGTATTGTAAAGCCCCGCCATGCTTTAGACCTAGGCGGACAAAAATTAAATACGCTAGTTTGTATAGCTGCCAATGAACAATTAGATAGCCAGAGATTTAATCGACTGATTGATATTCTGTTTAATCCAGAGCAAGTTGCACAATTAGACCAAACACAAGCACCAAATGAAATTGCTAAAATCATTGGTGCAGATGTTATTCCCGATTGGCCCCACCGTTCTGTTGTACTCGCTAATGCACATGGATTACATGCTCGACCAGCAACTCATTTAGTAAACTTAACAAAAAGTTTTCAAGGTGATATCCAAGTCGCAGTAGATGAAGGCAATTTTGTTTCAGCTAAAAGTTTGACACGTCTCTTAGCTTTAGGTTGTAAACGCGGCCAAACTTTACGTTTCATTGCTGAACCAGAAACGGATGCAGTTGAAGCTTTAGATAAAGTTATTCTGGCAGTGCAACAAGGCTTAGGTGAAGAAGTTGAACCTATACAATCTTCAGACATCAAAGTAGAGCAATCTAGTGAAATCCCAAGCCATTCAAAACCACTTAGCGCAAATACAGGAATTGCTGCTTCAAGCGGTTTAGCTTTTGGCCCTGTACATGTAATTAAACCTAAGGTTTACCAATATGAACGCATGGGCTTAAGTGTCAAAGCAGAAAAAGAAAAACTTGATATTGCACTTCACGCAGTTAAAAACAATATTCACCAAGTTATTGCAAAATCTGAAGTGGCTGAAATTAAGCAAATCTTCCAAGCACATTTGGAAATGCTTGATGACCCAGATCTTATTAATGGTGTTTATCAAAAGATTAACCTAAATCTTTCTGCTCCTGCTGCTTGGCATGAGCATATTGAAGCAGCAGCCAAAGAGCAAGCAGCTTTACCAGATCGATTACTGGCTGAGCGTGCTACAGACCTACGTGATATTGGTGATCGCGTTTTGGCTCAACTCTGCGGTGAGGTCATCATCGAAGAACCTAAAGAACCTTATATATTGATTATGTATGACGTCGGACCAAGTGATGTAGCCCGCCTTAATAAAGATCGTGTAGCAGGTATTTTGACCGCCGTAGGTGGTGCAAGCGCTCATAGTGCCATTGTTGCTCGTGCTTTAGGTATCCCTGCAATTGTTGGCGCTGGTGATCAAGTACTAGATATTGAGCAAAAAAGTTCTCTTTTAATTAATGGAGATACCGGAGCTTTTATCTTAAATCCTAATGCTCAACAAATCGAACAAGCGAAACAAGAGCGAGAGCTTCAGAAAAAAATTCGTGAAGAAGCTGAACGTCATAGCCAAGAACCTGCAATTACTCTGGATCAACACCAAATCGAAATTGCTGCCAATTTAGGAAAAGTTCAAGCGACCCCTCATGCAGTAGAATGTGGTGCCGAAGCAATTGGCCTACTTAGGACTGAACTTGTTTTTATGGCCCATAGTAGCGCTCCGAGTGAAGCTACCCAAGAAGCAGATTATCGCATCGTTTTAGATGCTCTTGCAGGCCGTCCCCTCGTAGTACGTACGCTAGATGTAGGTGGTGACAAACCACTCCCTTACCTTCCAATTGCTGAAGAAGAAAACCCATTTTTAGGATTGAGAGGTATTCGTTTAACGCTAAGACAGCCAGAGCTGTTGCGTCAACAACTTATTGCTCTGCTTAAAGCTGCAGATGACCGCCCTTTAAGAATTATGTTTCCAATGATTGGACGTGTAGAAGAATGGCGTGCTGCAAAAGCTATTCTTGATGAAGTTAAAGCGACATATCCATGCGCCGACTTACAAGTTGGGATCATGATTGAAGTTCCTTCTGCTGCTTTACTTGCACCTATCCTCGCGCAAGAAGTGGACTTTTTCAGTATCGGAACAAATGACTTAACTCAATATACATTAGCCATTGATCGTGGACACCCTATTCTATCGGCTGAAGCAGATGGGCTACACCCAAGTATTTTGCAATTAATTGATCAAACTGTAAAAGCTGCACATAAGTATGGCAAATGGGTTGGTATATGTGGTGAACTCGCAGCCGATCCAAAAGCTGTACCCATTCTAATGGGCTTAGGGGTGGATGAGCTTAGTATGTCACCGAATAGTATTCCTTTGGTTAAAGCCCAAATTCGTACACTTAACTACAGCCAAGCTCAAGTGCTTGCAAAGCGTGCACTTGAATGTGATAGCGCTACTGCTGTACGTCAGTTATCCGAACAAGAAATGTAAAAATTAGGAATGGTAATGGCTAAAGTTTTAACAATTACTTTAAATCCTGCAATTGATGTGACTATACAACTCAATGAGTTACAGATAGGTGAAGTAAACCGCCAACAATCTGTAGAAATACATGCGGCAGGCAAAGGTTTAAATATTGCACAAGTTTTAAAAGATTTGGGGCATGAGGTTGTTGTTTCTGGTTTTCTAGGAGCAACAAACAGACAGATTTTCGATGACCATTTTAAAGAAGCTCAATTTCAATCTGAATTTATTTATATTGAAGGTGAAACTCGCCAAAATATAAAAATTGCTGAACATTCAGGACGTATGACGGATTTAAATGGAAAAGGTTTTTTCGTATCTGAACTTGATAAGAAGCACCTCTTCCAAAAAATTGAAATGATTTTGCCTCTGGTAGATGTGGTTGCTATTGCTGGAAGCCTTCCGCAGGGATTTAGTGTTGATGAGTTAAAACAACTTATTAAACTCATTCAAGCGCAAGGGAAAAAAGTTGCACTAGATACAAGTGGTAAAGCGTTGGTTGCTGCCATTGAATGTCAGCCATGGATGATTAAACCAAATACAGATGAGTTAGTAGAAAGTTATCAGCTTCCTGCTACAACCTATGCTGAACAAAAAAAGCTTTTTGAAAACCTAGCCAAAATTGAACATGTCGTTATTTCAATGGGTGAAGACGGTGTAAACTGGTTACATGACACTCACCCACTTCATGCCACAGCACCTAAAGTAATAGTTAAAAGTACAGTTGGTGCGGGTGACTCTCTTTTAGCAGGTATGATTCATGGCTTATTGAGTGGCTTCTCTGCTGAAGAAACATTAAAAACTGCTACAGCAATTGCAAGTCACGCTGTAACACAAGTAGGCTTTCGTATTCCTAATGCTGAAAAGCTAAACCAATTAAAAGCCCAAACAACAATCAATTCATTGAGTGAATCTGATGCCAACTGCTAAACGTTTATTATTTGTTATTAATAGTCCGCAACAGCAAGTCAATGCTTTGATTTTAGCTCGTAAGCTTGCACAAGTCGCGTCCCAACAGGGTTATCAAAATAGCATTATTTCACTTGATGAATTCGAAGTGAATGAAAGCTTTGACCAAGTTATCGTTGTTGGACAACGCCCGAAAAATCTTAATATTTTTGGTACGCACCCTTTATCTTTTATTAATATTGAAGAGATCAAAAGTGATGCTCTGTCAGCTCTTCAAACTGCTTTAGATCATTTTAAATCTGCTCAAGACTGGCAAAATGATAATAGCTTATCAGCATCTACAGCTAAAAAATTTGTTGCGATCACTGCATGTCCTACGGGCGTTGCGCATACTTTTATGGCCGCCGAAGCTTTACAGCAAGGTGCAGAAAGACACGGTTATGATATTGAAGTAGAAACTCAAGGTTCCGTTGGCGCAAAAAATATCTTATCACCTCAAGCTATTGCTGATGCAGACATCGTTATTCTTGCGACTGACATTGAAGTTAATACAGACCGTTTTGTAGGTAAACGTGTTTATAGATGTAGTACAGGTTTTGCTCTGAAGCAAACAGATAAAGCGTTTGCTGAAGCAATCAGTAATGCGCAAGTTTTAGAACAAGGTAAGCAACAAACATCTACAGAAAATAAAGATAAAGCCGAAAAAGTTGGCGTATATAAACATCTCTTAACAGGTGTCTCTTATATGTTACCTATGGTGGTGGCAGGAGGTCTTTTAATTGCCCTCTCTTTATGCTTTGGTCTCAATGCAGCTGAGCAAGCAGGCAGCTTACCAGCCATATTAAAACAAATCGGGGCCGCAGCATTTATGCTTATGGTTCCAATGTTATCTGGTTATATTGCCTACTCAATTGCTGACCGCCCTGGTCTCGCACCTGGTTTAATTGGAGGCTTACTCGCTTCTCAGCTACAAGCAGGTTTTCTAGGAGGTATTGTCTCTGGTTTTCTTGCAGGCTATATCGCACTTTTTATTGCAAAAAAACTCAAACTTCCTACAAGTTTAGAAGCACTTAAACCCATTTTAATTATTCCATTATTAGGTACATTATTTGTTGGCCTTATCATGTTTTATGTGGTTGGACAGCCCGTAGCGCATATTTTTGAGCTAATGAAAGATTTCTTAAACAACATGGGTACAACAAATGCCGTGTTAATGGGAATTATATTAGCAAGTATGATGTGTATTGATTTGGGTGGTCCAATCAATAAAGCAGCTTACGCTTTTACTGTTGGATTACTGACAACAAATACTTATATGCCTATGGCAGCCACGATGGCCGGTGGTATGGTCCCTGCTCTTGGTATGGCTATTGCGACTTTCATTGCTAAAAATAAATTTAATACAGGAGAAAAAGATGCAGGTAAAGCAGCTTTTGTATTAGGTTTATGTTTTATTTCTGAAGGTGCTATTCCCTTTGCAGCTAAAGACCCTATGCGTGTTATTCCAACTTGTATTTTAGGTGGAGCTGTAACTGGCGCACTTGTTGCCTTGTTCCATTGTGAGTTAGTTACTCCTCACGGTGGTGTATTTGTTCTTTTAATTCCAAATGCAATTAATCATGCTTGGCTATACCTTGCTGCAATTGCTGCTGGTAGTATTGTTACAGGGATAAGCTATGCGATTGTTAAGAAAAAAATAGAAGAAAAAACTGTGACTGTTTCATAATTAAAAAGGGAGAATATAAATTCTCCCTTTTTTTATAAATTATATGTGCCTGATCTCATAAAAATTTAAACTGAAAGTTTTTAATATTTAATTCCCTTTCTTTGAAACTTAAATCATTTAATCTGAATAGCTCTTGCCATAATCTGTGTAGGCACTTCTTCTGCGAGTATTATGGTTAGAGTTCGCTCTTTTGAGATTTAATGGATAAAATTTATTAAAATTATAATTTATAGACAAAAATACCTCTATTTCAAAAGCTTATTATTTAAAATAATATTTGAAATCTATTAATAAAATCAGTTACTTAATATATAAATCTAATTTTATTTTACTAAATAATAGATGTTTCATGTTAAATGTATGGTAAATTCCCTTCACACTAAAACAATATAAAACCATGATATATATAAATATTTTTTATTTAAATATCTTAATTTTCCATAGTTATGACTTTAGAGACAAAAACTTTCTCGTTCAATGCCACGTTCAAATCATAATTTTTTTTCTACGATGCCCTTGCAAGCAATATCGTTCAATTAACGATCAAGCAAGCTTAGATGCAATCTTACATATCCACTCAAAGAGTTTTAGGTACAGCCCTGTTAAGCAGTTTTTACCTTTAATAATCTTTGATGATAGCTGAAGAGTATTTAAAGTTCGCAAAGTTGTAGAAACGCTTTATAAAGATAAGGACAATTAAACCATGTCATTGTTAAATGAAGCTATATAACTTTTGCTCATCAAGTAAAGTCCTGCTATAACTTGCTTGATGAAACTATATTTTTCAACTATTAAAGATAGTTCACCAGGAATGCGATCCACCAAGGTATGGGGAAAAGTCAATGACAAAGAAGTATGCGCGTTTTTTACCTACAACAGAATCTTTTACTCTTGAAGATTTTCCATATTATTGGATTACTCAAGTACATGCTCAGTATGTACAAAATATTGATAATGCTTTAAAAAAATATGGTTTAGATAACTCACGTCGACGCATTATGTTGGCCTTAAGCAGCAAGCCTCATGCGAGTGTTTCTGAGCTTTCAGATATGATTATTTCAAAAATGTCGACCACCACAAAAATTGTTTATCGTTTGAAAGATGAAGGATTGGTTGAGACCTACTCTTGCCAGACTGATGGTCGTATTACTCGTGTAGTACTTACAGAAAAAGGCACTGAAATGATCAACAAGATCAATGACCTAACCAGTGTAGTACTTGAACAGTCTTTTGAAGGCATTACTCCTTTGCAGTTAGAAAAAATGATGGAAAGTTTAAAATTACTTTTAAAGAACCTTTCTCGCTAAGACGAAATAAGAATCTATTTATAAGCAATAGTTAAGCTCTCATTACGAGAGCTTAACTATATTAATGTCTCTACTTTGATATTGAGAGAAATAGCATCCCACATAAAATAATCAATTAACCTTCTATCTGTTGACTTGAGCTCTTAACTCCAGTAGAAATTCTCTTTCAATAACTGAATAGCAAATTTCGGAAAATGGCTAAAAGAAAATACAAAAGTGACAAATTTCAGGTACGTCGTATTAACCGTAGCTGGTGGGTACTTGAAAAAGATCTTGAATCAAACTGCTATTTAAAACATGAGCAAGTGGCAACAAAAACCTTAGCAAACAACTATGCTGATGATTATATCGAACAGTACTATATGAATCTGTACATACAACAACAGTTGAAAAAACCAGAAACTGTATAAAAAGCCATTTTGGCTTTTTTTATTTTTATAATTAAAATCTATAAAAATTATGCATAAAAAAAACCTACATCTTGGGGAAAATGTAGGCTATAAAATGCACAAAAAGGAAATATATATCCTTTTTGACAAAAAGAATTTTACGATAATACAAGCTATTATTTTATATTACTTTTGTAAACTTAATAGCGATTATTGTATTTAATTAACCTCTTTTGAGAGCTTCTTTGTTTATATTATGAATAAAATTTGATTTATCAAATTCTTTATTTTTTATCTTTACTCCTTCTACTTTCTTAGTTTTATTTTTAATATGACAAATATATATGGATAATTATAAGCTGCTGTTTTAATAAATTTTTTACAAAAATAAGCATAAATATTTTTTTAAAGAAAGATAAATAAAAATTAATAAATAACAAAAACATAAATTAAATCTTTAGTATATATTAGTTTTAATAACTCAATTTTAGTTCAAAAAAAATACACATAAAATTTATTATTTGCTGTTTTGCTTACTACAGAAAGATTACAATAATGGCTAATAAATAGATTAATCAACACAATCTTTCTAGGCATGTTATGACTTCAATGTCGAACAACACCCAAAAGCATTTTATTGTTGAGCAAATTCCACTCCCGACTTGGGTGAGTGATGAAAATGGCTTGATATTATATTGCAATATAGAGTGTACAGAATATTGGTTGGATACTTTTTCTCCATTGCCAGCGCAATGGCTAGATTTTATTTATCCTACCGATTTAGATGAAGTCAAAAACAGATGGCTCGAAGCAATTCGCCTACAAAAAAGAATCGAATTAAAATGTCGACTTTTACGAGCTGGAAATCAATATAGATGGTGCAAACTATCGATTCAAGCATCTAAGTATCGCAGCTCCTCACAAACTAGCGAATGGTATGTTAGCTTTTTAGATATAGATCACGATATTCAAGAACAACAAAACTTGCAAAAGAACATTGAAATACAAAATCAGATGTTAGATATCAGTGTAGATTGCATTAAAGTTTTAAATGTAGACGGCACACTTTCTCACATGAACAAATCAGGGTGCCTCGCTTTAGGTGTACCTGTTGATGAAACAGAATTTGGAATGAAATGGCTCGAACTATTACCACCGCACATTCGTAAACGCGGTCGAGTCGCTTTGAAAAAAGCTCTTCAAGGTAAAGTTGCTAGATTTGCAGGAATGAGCTGTTTGCCAGATCAGGATCCTGAGTATTGGGATAATATGCTTACCCCGATTCATCGGGAAAATGGTGAAATTGGACAAATCCTTTGTGTCTCACGTAATGTTACTCAACAACATTTGGCAGAAAACCAGCTTAGGAATATGAGTGAGAGAGATGAACTGACCGGATTATATAATCGGCGTTCATTTAAATTTCAACTTAAGCGTACTCTCTCATATTCAAAAGACACTCAAACAAGTGTAGGGTTACTTTTAATTGACCTCGACCACTTTAAACATATTAACGATACTTTAGGGCATAGCGCAGGCGATCATCTATTAAAAGTTCTCTCCAAACGCTTTAGTCATTGTGTAGATGATGAAAAGTGCGTTGTCGCGCGACTAGGCGGAGACGAATTTGCGGTTATTATTAATAACCTTAATTCTGAAAATGATGTCCGAGAGTTAGCAGCCATTTTACTTCAACAGTTAAATCAGCCGATTACCTATTTAGGTAATGTCTTAAATGGTGGGATGAGCATTGGCTGCGCAATTTACCCGCAAGATGCCGTAGACCAGTCAGGTTTGCTCAGTTGTGCCGATATGGCATTGCATGATTTAAAAGCGCGTGGTCGTGGTGGTATTCGCATGTATGATCCATGCATGATGCAAATGACTGAAACTGTCGCTTCTCAGCTTAATTTAGCTCGTCAGCTGATTCGCCATCATACCATCCAACCCTATTATCAACCTAAAGTAGACCTAAATACCCATCGTGTAGTGGGATTTGAAGCTTTATTAAGATGGCATACAACCTCAGCTCAAAGAGGCTACCCAGCACAAATTGCGGAAGCTTTTAAAGATTATAATTTAGCGAGTAAGATCGGTGAAACGATGCAACACCAAGTTTTACGTGATATCGCTAAATGGATAAATCTTGGTATTACCCCACTCCCTGTTTCACTAAATGCTGCACCAGTTGAGTTCTTAAGAGATAATTATGCTGAGAGACTTTTGAAAAAGGTTAATCAATTTCAAATACCGACGCATTATATTGAAGTGGAAGTCACTGAGCACATGCTAGGCGACCGAGGCTCGGAATATGTGATCCGTGCACTTAATAAATTAAAACAGCATGGGGTACGTATTGCACTTGACGACTTTGGGACTGGTTTTTCATCGCTAACCCATATTCGCGATTACCCGATTGACAGTTTAAAAGTAGATTGTAGCTTTATCCAAAAGATGCAACATGACCCATCAATTTATGCGATTGTCCAAGCAATTGGTTTACTCGCTCCAAATTTATCACTCGGGCTTATCGCTGAAGGAATTGAAACTCCAGAACAAGAAGAACTACTTCGACAATTTGGTTATAGCATAGGTCAAGGATTCTTGTTTGAATCTGCTATAGATGCTACTCAGGTTATTTCCATACTTAAACAAAATCAGCCTTACTTAGAAAGTCATTACAATCTTTGAAAATAAGAGGTTTAATGAACCTTTTAGTTTTTATTCATACTAAAAATAAACAATAATTTTTTAAAAACTGTTCATAATATAAGCATAAAGATAATAATTTCGGTGTTTCCGCACCATACATTGTCACAAGACAATAAGGAGCAATATATGAGTTATCACCATATCTTGGTTCCAGTCGATGGTTCTCCTACTTCACTTATTGCCGTTAATCATGCAACAGCAATTGCTAAGGCCTTTGGCAGTAAAGTGACTCTAGTATATGCACTTACCATAGATCCTTTCATTTCTGTAGAGTTCATCGATAGTACAGAATTAGCACAGGATTATTTTAATAAAGCTAGAGCATCGATTCAGAGCATTTTAGACCAAGCTAAAGAACAATTTAGCCAACATGGAATTTCTGTTGAAACAAAAATTGTTGAGGGTCAAACAATCCACACAGAAATTATTAAAGCAGCTAATGAGCTAAAAGCAGATTTATTAGTGATTGGCTCACATGGGCGAAAAGGGTTTAAAAAGTTCTTCTTAGGAAGTGTGACTCAAGCCCTTTTAGGAGAAATTCATTTACCGGTATTAGTCGTAACTGAATAGTTTTCTAAAACTAAAAAAACCGATCTTTATAGATCGGTTTTTTAATGCACTGTATTACTTAGCCTTATAGGTGAACTTAATGAGAGATCCTGGGTTTTCTAATGTATTTGTTACTGAGCCATCATCTTTTTGGACATTTCCGGCAGTATCAGTTAATACATATAAGACATTCCCATCTGGACTTGCAATCACATCACGATAACGGTTGTTGCTCTTAAACATCGGTACAGCGTCATCATAAGTAGTGCTATAAGTTGGATCTAACTTAATACGGAAAATGACACCACGTTTTAAAGATGGAACCAATAATGTATTTTCCCAACCAGTAATTGCTTTTTTACCGCCCTTATAGACATAGGCAGATGACGGTGCAACTGTTGGCCAGCAAATGTAGGTCATCTCTCCACAAGTTGGATCGTTATAGTTGTAGGTATCTTGAACGGTATATAAAGTTTTTAATGGTGGGACAAAGTTTTTACCAGTCCATTCAGATTCTTTCGTCACAGGGACCCCTGCGGCTACTTTTACTCCATTTTGAGCTAAATCCTTAATTGACTTATTGGCTGCTGCTGAATAATTTGCATAAGCATAGCCACTATCATCTTTATAACCTGCTACATTCGGCCAACCATAATTGCCACCTTTGACAATGAGGTTAATTTCATCGTCAGAGTTTGGGCCTTGTTCAGACTGCAATAATTTACCATTTGGAGTGAATGCTAAGCCCTGCGGATTACGATGTCCAAGTGTATAAATATGGCTAACCACCCCGTTAAAACTTGGATTATCCTTTGGAATACTTCCATCAAGATTTAAGCGTAGTACTTTACCCATATAGGTGTGATAGTCTTTACCATTCAGTTCTTGTTGAGTTGGCGTATGTTGTGCTTGATTTGGCAAGAACAAATAAGCAAGCTGGTTACGCCCTTGGTCACCAATCGTATAATAAATCTTTTGATCTGGCCCAATGACAAGACGACCTGACTGATGGTCTTTTGATGAAGGTAATCCTGCTAATAAATCGACTGGCTTCTCGAGCGTATCTGTGGATTTATTATAGGTATAACGACGAATAATCGTTTGGTTCGGTAATTCTTTATCTGTAGATTTCGGATTTTTAAATGTACCTGAAATATAGATATAAGGATTATTTTTAAAATCAGGATGGAAGGCAAAACCTAATAAACCATTCTGCCCATCAGCATCATTGACAATCTCTGGTACCTGAAAAACTGTTTTTACACTACCCGACTCTGGATTAACTCTTAGAATCTTACCTGTTGCTCGCTCAGTTAACCAAATTTGATTATCTGGTCCCCATAACAAAGCATGCGGCTTATTTAGATTAGATAGAATAACTTTCTTGTCAAAGTTCTCTGATTTCGCTTTAGCAAATTGAGATGGAGTTAGAGGAACATCAGCAAATGCTGAGAGTGTAACTAGCTGAACAGCGCTTAATAAAGCAATTTTAGCCAATAAATGTTTATTCATGTGTCCACCTTATAAATTGTCAAAATTTTCCGAGAATTTTTAAACCTTTAGCAACTGGTTTGTACGAGTTCTCTATATGATTTGTATTATGATGAATAACGAATCTATTAAAATCTAAATTTCTGAAAGGCTCTGTTGCATAAAAGTAGCTATTAAAACTGAATAAACTCTCTTTAAGATGAGCAACTTAACTATACGATTTATCTATTCTATTAATTTTATATCTGAAACTTTTTTGAAATGGCCATGAGTTAAATAAATATTTATTAACGAAGTAATTGATAGTTAAAAATTAATACTCAAAGAGACAATTCTAATTATAAAAATATACATCACTAAAGACTAAAAGTTAGAAGCTGTAATTGAGAGCTATTTTTACAACGAAGGTGTCTTATGTGTGCAAACTTTAAACCTATTAAGAAAATACATGCCAATCAATTAGAGTTATTTGAACCCACTTTTGAATATAAGATGGATATTTTCCCAAGTGATGATTGCCCACTTATTTTATCGAATGAAAATGAGCTTGAGTGGAGAAAAGCTAAATTTGGAATGCTTCCCCCTTATGCCAAAGAAATTGCATTCAAATATGCAACGTATAATGCCAGAACAGAAACAGTACAACAAAAGCGCTCTTTTAAACATGCTTGGTTAAATGATCAATTTGCGCTTATTCCTGTTGAAGCCATTTATGAACCTAAATATGTCAATGGAAAAGCACATTGGTATGGTATTTTCCGGCAAGATGGGCAACCTTTTACACTGGCTGCGATCTTTGAGGAAACACTTATTGATGGACAGAAAATTAGGTCAATGTCGCTATTAACAATTAATGCTGATCATCACCCTTTCATGAAACAATTTCACAAACCTGATGATGAAAAACGTTCGGTTATTGTGATACCTGATAATCTTAGAAATGATTGGCTCAACTGTACTCATTCTGAAGCCAAAGATTTTTTCTTAGATATGCCTGCGAATGAATTTGCCTCAATGCCAAAAGCTGAAATGAAAAATTATAATTAAATCGGTTTAGTCGACTTAGGTTAGTCAGCCTTAAAAACTTATGCTATTCTTCGGGCACTTTTAAATGTCTCAAACTCTCTATACCTATGATACTTACGCCACCTTAAGTTTATTTACCCCTATCCCTTGTAAATAACTCATCACTGTTTAGTGATGTGGTGTAGTCGTTTGTGTTGGTATATCACATCACTAGCCTTTCAAAATTTAGAACTTAGGCTATTTCTCATGTTATCGAATGTCCGAGAACAATGGTTCTCTAATGTCCGCGCAGATATTCTTTCCGGTCTTGTTGTGGGTCTTGCTTTAATTCCAGAAGCAATTGCATTTTCAATTATTGCGGGTGTAGATCCCAAAGTCGGTTTATATGCATCCTTTTGTATTGCCGTTATTATTTCTTTCGTAGGCGGTCGTCCAGCTATGATTTCGGCAGCTACGGGTGCCATGGCTTTGGTTATGACAACGCTCGTAAAGGAACACGGGCTTCAATACTTATTCGCTGCGACAGTATTAACTGGCGTCATACAGATTTTGGCCGGATATTTTAAACTTGCCAAACTCATGCGTTTTGTTTCTAAATCGGTGGTTATTGGATTCGTTAATGCCCTTGCCATACTCATCTTTATGGCTCAATTACCAGAATTGGTAAATGTGACGTGGCATGTCTACTTACTAGTAGCAATTGGTTTAGGAATTATTTACCTTTTCCCCTATATTCCAAAAATTGGAAAGTTCTTTCCCTCGCCCCTTATTTGTATTGTAGTAGTAACATTACTCGCTATTTTTTTAGGGTTTGATGTTCGAACTGTTGGTGATATGGGTTCATTACCAGATACGTTACCTATATTTCTAATTCCGAATATTCCTTTAAATTTAGAAACCCTCCTTATTATTCTTCCATATTCTTTAACCCTTGCCGCGGTTGGCTTACTTGAATCAATGATGACTGCAACAATCGTTGATGAAATGACAGATACATCTAGTGATAAATTTCAAGAATGTAAAGGTCAAGGCATTGCAAATATCGCTTCAGGTTTTATGGGAGGTATGGCGGGGTGTGCCCTGATTGGTCAATCAATGATTAATGTAAAATCGGGTGGTCGCACACGCTTATCCACTTTTTGCGCAGGTATATTCTTACTTATTCTCGTTGTATTTTTAAGTGACTGGTTAAAGGTTATTCCCATGGCCGCTCTGGTTGCCGTCATGATTATGGTATCAATTAGTACTTTTGAGTGGAGTTCACTGACTCAATTTAAAAATAATCCTAAAAGTAGTAATGTCGTTATGATCGCAACCGTTATTGTAGTAGTTGCTACCCATAACTTAGCGTTAGGTGTATTAACTGGAGTATTACTTTCAGCACTTTTCTTAGCAAATAAACTTGAAAATGATATTCGTATTGAAACTTCATTCGAGGGTCAAGCTCGTCTATATGAATTAAGAGGTCAAATATTTTTCAGTTCATCTGAAAAATTTATGCAAGGTTTTAACTTTAAAGAAGAAATTAAAGAAGTCATTATTGATCTTACCCACTCTCATATTTGGGATGTGACTTCAGTTGCCATGCTAGATTCAGTAGTAAATAAATTTCAAAAGAACGGTATTCAGGTAACGGTTCGCGGTTTAAATGAAGCCAGTTCAATCATGATTGATAAATATGGTACTCATGCAAAAATCTAAAAAAGGTCCTTCGGGACCTTTTCCAATTTCAAGACATACTTCTTATTAAGGTGATTTATATAACAATCGATTTGGGCTACCAGAAGGATTTTTTACCACATTACTACTTGCTTGATTTAACAGATTAGTTGAGATTGTCTGAGGTGTTACTGTAGGTGTACTTTGCAACATTTCAGCTACGACTCCAACAACATGTGGAGTAGCCATTGAAGTTCCATTTAAAACTTTAGTTGCTGTATTGCTCCCAATCCATGAAGAATTGATCTGGTTTCCTGGCGCAAAAATATCAACGCAGCTTCCATAATTAGAATAACTCGCTCGTGTATCAGTATTATCTGTAGCAGCGACAGTAATTGCCTTACCTACTCTGGCAGGAGAAGAACTACATGCATCTGTATTCGAGTTTCCTGCAGCCACAACCATTACATAGCCATTATTAAATAAGTTTTCTACTGCACTATCTAAAGATGCGTTTGCTTCACCACCTAAAGACATATTCACTACAGCTGGCTTTTTACCATTTTTTAATATCCAATCTAGCCCCGCAATCACATTACTCGAAGCACCAGAACCATCACATCCTAAAATCCGAATAGGCACTAAGCTTACATTCTTGGCAACCCCATAGGTACTACCACCCACTGTTCCTGCCACATGTGTACCATGACCATGACAGTCGTTTGTGCCATTTCCATCAGATATCGCGGTATAGCCACTTAATACCCGTCCAGAGAACTGTTGATGTGTAGACAATATTCCTGTATCAACAATATAAGCGGTTGTGCCTGAACCTGTTTGTAAGTACGAATATGCTGAATCTAGAGGTAAGTTTTTTTGGTCAATACGATCTAGTCCCCAATCTGGGTTGCTTTGGGTAGTCGCATCAACTTTCATGATTGTGTCATTTTCTACTGAAACGACTTTTGGATTTTTTTTCATGGCTTCAACAAAAGTAGTACCGGCAACATCGGGTAAATAAATTGCAAATCCCTTAAGTACAGCATCATAGGTCTGTAATACCTTCCCACCATGTTGTTTAGCAATACCTTGTGCAAACTCGTTAGAAGAACCCACATCCTTATTAAGAATAACAATATATTGATTTTTAATAATTCCTTTTGCTTCAGATGAGCCTAATACAGAATTTGTTGTAGCAGGTGCAGCATATGTTAAATGACTCAGCGCTATTGCTAAAAGAAAAGTCGAAACTTGGCAAAACTTCATAGAAAATCTCCATATTTTTTACTTTAGACATCATTGTTATGATCAGTACAGTCTTTATATTTAGGGATTAACATCTTTAGAAAGGAATTTTTATTATATTCTCCATATATTATAACCACGTCATGTTTTCATAAAACTTGGACCTATACAATGCTATTATCTTTTTTCAATTAAAATTGAGAACCAATTCAAATAAACCAATAAATCAAACATTTTAGAATAAATAATTACCTTACTTTATTTATAATTTAGTTTAGGTGGGATGTATAATGTAAAAATATATAATCATTAAAAATAATATAAATGTAGAAATAATGAGATATGTTCCAGTTGTATTAAAGCTTTTTAAAAATTTCCAGATATCCATAAATAAAAATATAAAACAGTAAGTTATGAAAATTCTTGCAAATTATAATATAGCCTTCAACTAAAAGAGATTTACAATTTTTTAAACTATATGTGTTCAGTATCAAATATGTAAAGATATATTGCAAAAATATGTGATAATTAAGGAAACGTGCAGTCCTTTAAATGGCCATAATTAATAAATACTAAAATCAATTATATTCTATAGTTTTTTAATTTTAGTTCTGGCAGCTCAACCTTACAACCAGCTAAATGATGCCTACAATTAACGCTATATTCGATAAAGCCATCTTTAATAAAGTAATTACAATATTCATTTATACTTATGATGGGATCAAATGTCGGTTTTTCCAAGTTACCATTAAAAAACCATTGGTTGCCGTTAGAGAAAGGATAATGTACAGGAATATAATGAAGATATCCGCAAGCAGGACACATATGTTTATACATACCTCCTTCGAAATACTGTACTTTCATTAACACTCCTTTAAAAATAAAAAAGCCAACTCATAAGAGCCGACTAAACCAATTATTTAAAGATTCTATATATTATTAAATTATGTACTATAGCCTTCTCTCTTTTATTTTTCTGTTTTTAATTTATCTAACCTATATGACAAATTCATGAACTTCCGAGTGTAATCTCACCCTTTGTTAGTTTGGTAAAATATATTTTATATAATCTATTAATTAAATGATAATTCCAGTTAAATAATGAAAAGCAAATACTAGTTTGTTTCTTATTTGGCAGAGGGCTATGTGATTAACTCATATTAATCATTAAATAGATATTAATGCCATATCCAAAAACAAAATTCGATTTATCTTATTGTTTTTAAAAATCAAATAAAAAAGTCCGCATCTTGGGAAGCTACGGACTTGAAACTCAACTAAACAACAGCTAAACATTTTGCCGCTTAGTGAGAAAGCACTATCTTTTTAATCTAATTAAGTTCTATAGTCAGGTCAATAAGGATACTTAATTTTTATAAAAATTAGGTTGAGTTGTGATTTATCTCACATTTTATCTTCTAATAAGTTTAATCTGTTTTTCTTTACTCAATTACATTCCATTTCAAACACTTAAATTAAAATATTATTAAAGTAATGATTTAAAATAGAATAATGGTTAATTTTAGGAATAAGCTTGAAAGAAACAAAATCCTGATCTTGCCTTTTCTTCATTTCAAAATAATTTTGGCTTTGCCATTTCAACTCATCAAGTTCGAGTTCACCACAGAAAATTGAACATGGAGTAGTAATTCGTTTTGACTGATGAACAGGACTGTATTTTAAGATATCTTCGCTTGAAAGATTGAGAGCATGATTTAAATGTGTATTTTGTATAGGCTCAAGATCATAAATTCCACTTAACAAAACCATCTCAGATATGAGTGGATGGCCTAATGACAAAGCAGCCAGATGCGCCCCTGCCGAATGCCCAACCAAAACTACCTCATTAGTTTTCCAGTCTTGCTCTCGAATAAAATCGAGAGCTTGATTAACTTGAGAAGCAATATCTGAAATTTTGCTTTGTGGGGCCAGATCATATTCTAAAAGAATACACTGTGCACCCTTGGCTAGAACATACGGTACGATGAATGCAAAATCTGATTTATCACACCATTGCCAATATCCACCATGAATAAAAATAACAGTCTTTTTGGCTTGTTCTAATGGGAAAAAATCTAAAGTTGACCGTGAGTGCGTACCATATTGGATATCTGCAATATGGGTAAATTTTTGATAGCTCAACAAGCTTGTTCTTTTAAATTCTGCCAATATTTCATGTTCATTCGCTACGGTTCTAGAATTATCATATGGTCGCATAAGTCTCTCACTTCAACGATTCTTCATGAGCATTTAAAGCAAGCTTGGCTGATGAACGTTTTAAATAATAGAAAAATGTAAGAACAACAACTAATGGGACTCCAAACTGTAAAGTTGACTTGAATTCATTGGTAAACCACGTTGTGATCGTAATACTTAAAATTGCGATTAATCCTAAAAGGGAGATTAACTGACTCGCTGGAACCTTAAATTTTAACTGTTCTCCTTTTCGTGCCATATTCCTTCTAAAAAACATATGGGTAACAAAAATACTGCCCCAAGTGAACAACGCACCAAACATAGATAAAGCAATCATGATCGGGAAAGCAGAGCTCGGATTAATGGTATAAACAATACTCGCAATACCAATACCAACAGCTGACAATAACAACGCATTAATTGGTACGCCATTATGACTAATACGACCAAATAGTTTTGGTGCATCACCTGCTCGTGACAAGCTAAATAGCATACGTGTTGAGATATACAACATACTATTCATAGCTGATAAGGCCGCGACAATTACAATAAAATTTAAAATACTGTCCGCATATGGAATGCCTACAATTTTCATTACCATCACAAATGGGCTGGTCGCATCGGCTCCAATTAAAGTTGTCCATGGAACAAGTGCCACAATAAGAAATAAAGACAGTAAATAAAATAGGATTAAGCGAATTGCCGTACTTTTAAAAGCTTTCTTAACAGCTCTTTCTGGATCTTTAGCCTCACCTGCTGCAACAGCGATCATTTCAATACTTAAATAACTAAATATTGAAATGATTACTCCAATCCAGACTCCACTAAAACCATGAGGAAAAAAGCCCCCATGATCAGTTAGATTAGAGACAACCTGAGCTGTTCCTCCATGACTTTGAGTCAGAATGCCAATTGCTAAAAGAATAAATACAATAATTGCAAAGACTTTTATTGTCGAAAACCAATATTCAACCAACCCAAATGCTTTAACACTATATGCATTAACCACAAGCAAAGTCAGCGAGAAAAACGCAATCCAGACCCAAGAACCTACATGTGGAAACCATAATTTCATATAGTCAGCAACTGCTGTAATTTCTGTACCGACCGCTAATACAATACACGCCCAATAACAATAACGGACTAAAAACCCAGCAAGCGGACTTACATAATGCTCAGCATATGCCCCAAATGAGCCTGACGTAGGGTGCTGGACTGTCATCTCAGCCAAACAAGCCATAATAGCAAATGCGATTAAGCCTCCAATGGCATAACTCACAATGACGGCTGGGCCAGCAAAGCTAATTGCGAACTTGCTTCCCATGAACAGCCCTGTACCAATCGCTCCACCAATTGCAATCATTCCCATCTGTTTTGCGGATAATTTTTTATGTAAACCCGCTTCTCGATTTTGTATTTCATCAAAACTGCTCATAGGCCCTCCTAGCCATTCTTCTGCTATTAACCCTTAATGATCAGGTCACTTCACTGCGCACCAGATAACGCTCATTTTTCCATTCACTATTCAGCATAATTTGCTTAAGTTGTTGTACGGCATTCCAAATATCTTCAAATCCTAGATATAAAGGTGTAATTCCAAAACGTAATACTTCCGGCTCTCGATAATCCCCAATTACCCCACGCGCAATAAGCGCCTGAATAATTTCATAGCCAAACTCATGTCTGTAACTGACATGACTGCCACGATATTTATGGTTTAAAGGGGTAATGAGTTCAAAGCCAAACTGAGCACATTCTTGTTGAACAAGTTGAATAAACAAATCAGTTAATTTGAGTGATTTCTCGCGTATTTGTTGCATATCAGCTTGTAAGAAAATATCGATACCACATTCAATTAGGCTCATAGAAATGATGGGTTGAGTTCCGCACAAGTAACGGCGAATACTGTTAGCTGGTTCATAGTGCTGAGCCATATCAAAAGGTTTCTTGTGGCTCCACCAGCCTGAGAGAGGTTGCCAGAACTGATCACGATGCTTTCGATTTACCCATAACAACGCTGGAGAACCTGGGCCACCATTTAAATATTTATAAGTACAACCAATCGCAAAATCACTATTGCTCTGATTAAGATCCATAGGTACCGCACCAACCGAGTGACATAAATCCCAAATAATCAAAGCATCTTTAGCGTGAATTTGTTGATTAATAGATTCCATATCATAGAAATATCCAGTCCGATAATTCACATGAGAAAGAACAACAACCGCCACATCTTTTGCTAAAACACGAGATAAATCATCGGTGCCATCAATCAATTCAACTTGATAACCCTGATGAATCAAATCGATAAAGCCTTCAATAATATAAATATCGGTTGGAAAGGCATCTTTTTCTGCAACAATAATTTTACGTTCCGGAAATTTTTCAGCTTGAATTTTTACCGCTGCTGATAAAACTTTGAATAAATTTAGGGTCGTTGAGTCTGAAATAACGACTTCACCTTTTTCAGCACCGATAAGCTGCGCGACTTTATCTCCGAGTCTAGTCGGTAGTCCCCACCAATCGGCTTTATTCCAACTATTAATAAGGTCCTCACCCCACTCTTTTGCAATAATATGCTGAGCAACCTCTAATGATTTTTTTGGTCTTGCGCCTAAAGAATTCCCGTCTAAATAAATGATATTTTCTGGCAGTGCAAATTCATCTTTAAACTTTTTGAGTTCATCTTCCTGATCCCAATAGCAGCATTGTTCGTGAGTAATCATTTGTTATTTCACCTATTTTCAACATTTCCTTTGTATTTGAATTTTATCACGCCAATTCTTTTGATTTATTCGATAATATTTGATTAAAATTTGCTATTTTCGTATAAAATTCGAATTAAAATTAAAAAACATGGATGAAATTCGAAAATGAATGTAGATGCAATTGATCTTAAAATTTTAAAATATTTACAAGATAATGCTCGGTTAAGTAACCAAGAACTGGCGGATTTCGTTAACCTTTCGGCTTCAGCTTGTCATCGGCGAGTTAAAATTTTAGAAAGCAATGGTGTAATTGAAAAATATCAAGCGAAAGTTAATTATGAAAAACTAGGTATAAAAATTGAGGCAATTGTCGAAATAAAGCTTGCCCAACTCACAGAAAATGATCACAACTTCTTTTTAAGTCAGATCAAAAATTTTGATGAAGTCATTAATGCATATATTATTACTGGCGAATCTAATTATGTTTTACACGTTGCGACCAAAGATTTGAGTTCTTTTTCTCATTTCGTCATTAATACCTTAAATAAAATAAAAGGTGTAGTGAGCATCAATTCCAAGATCATTTTACAAAAGATTGTGCAAAAGCCACTTTAATCCCTTATTTTTATTAAAGAGACATCTCATGATCGAAACAAAACGTTTAATTTTAAGACAATGGAAAGAAAGTGATGTTGAGCCTTTCATAACAATGGGCTTGGATCAAGATGTTATGCAATTTTTCCCAACTCTATTAACACCCCAAGAAAGCCTTAATTTAATCCAAAAAATTTCATCTCTCATTAATGAAAATGGTTGGGGCTTCTGGGCAGTAGAATTAAAAGAAACCCATCAATTTATCGGGTTTATTGGTTTACATAGCCAACCTGAACAATTTGACTTTTCTCCTTGTGTGGAAATCGGGTGGCGACTTGCAAAAGAATTCTGGAAACAAGGTTATGCAACTGAAGGAGCAAAAGCGGCTTTAGACTATGGTTTTAATGTACTGAATTTAGATAAGATCGTTTCATTTACCGCTAACATAAATACACCCTCTCAAGCCGTCATGGAAAGACTTGGAATGCACAAAGTTAAAAACTTTGATCATCCCAAGGTTCCTCTCCATCACCAACTAAAAGCACATGTGTTATATGAAATTACAAGCTCTTCATTTATTTTTTGATTAAAGTCAAAATTTTAAATTATTAATAAAAATTTTCTTAATCATCGAAATCATAGCCAACAGATGTAGAGGACTCCCAATACTCATGGATTTTACTTGCGATATCATCTTTTCCCATTGTAGTGAGTACATAAAAGAGTTTAGCCTCTTTATTTTTTCTTAGTATTAATAGGTTGTAGTAATCATACTCAGGCCCATTAAGACCTAATGTTGGCTGTGATTCACAGTGCTTTTCTGCTTTGTAATGCCATTCAAGCTTATAAGTATCAAGGCCATCAGCAGCATTGATTACAATACCGTCATTGGCTCCGCCAATAAATCCAATTTTCATTGCTTTCTCTATATTCTTATTAGGGTTAATTTTAAATATATCTTTAAACAAGTATCCTTCAATTTATAAAATGTATGTCAATACGTATCCTATGTAAGCAAAATTAACCATAAATATAGATAGCCTTTTAAGATTTCTTAATTATAAACTTTGCCTGTCTATTTTTACTTCAAACACAGTAAAAGTTATCCACTAAAAAGCACTTATTATTGTTTCCTGTTTTGCAAAATTACACGCTATAATTTTCAAATCATTTATCCTCCCTACCCATCACATTAATCAAAACACCTTTTGAAAGAATTAATGGGTGGAGTTTTAAATTAATTTTATATCTCGAAGTTTCTTTAATTAATGATTTTAAAAAGGATATATGGTAGATGTGTCTTAAAAAATTTGCTTTAAATGATTTTGGAGATATTTAGATATGTCTAAAATCGTAATGTTTGATAAGAATGGTACTTTTGTCAAATAATTGATTTATATGAGCTTTTAAACAGAAATTCAAGCTATAATAAAAATATGTACACAAGTATGTACACAAATAATAAGTTACAAAAATGATATTCAATTGACGAATACTTTACTGATTTCTTAGCTTAAGAAAAGAATTGTGATCTTGGGGATTGTTAGCCTTGTATTTAAAAATTGATAGGGTGACAAATAAGTTACCCTATCAATTTATTCAACCACACAATCAAATACTACAACCATCAATACCACAGCTTTGGCCTTCTGTGAACTTTAGTTCATTCTGCTTTTCTTCCCATACCTGCACTAATACATTTAAAAAAGTTTCTACAGACTGAGCACCACTAATTGAATATTTACCATTTACAATAAAAAGTGGCACTCCACTAGCGCCCATGGCATGTGCGCTGGCTTCATCTTTTAAAACTTCTTGTTTAAACGAAATATTACTAAAAGCACTATTAGCTTCTTCACTAGGAACTCCAACTTCATTAGCAAGCTCAACCAACACCTTATGATCAAAAATAGACTTACCTTCAGTTATGCTTGCCTTAAAAAACTTTTCTGTTAATACTTCACCAACACCCTTCTGTTGCGCCAACTTTACAATGGCATGGGCATCTAAAGTATCGCCAAAAAGCATACTATTAAAGTTATAGATCAGACCTTCTAGCTCACCTGCACTTTTTACATGGCTCATCATCGCATCAGCTCCACTTTTCCCACCAAATTTTTTATACAATGCATCTTTAAAAGGCTGTGGTGTAAGGCCACTTGCTAGACGGTAACTGTGATATTGGATAGTTACCTGATTTTTATGTTCAAAGGCATCTAAACCTTTCTCAAATCTTTTTTTAGCAATCCAGCACCAAGGGCAAACAAAATCTGACCATATATCTACGGTAATTTGTGAAGGTAAAGTTTTCATAAATATCTCAGTAAATTCATTAGATGTTTAAAACACGAAGTTTTAATGCCTAGCATCAAAAAATCCACTAGGCACTCCACTGTTTATTGGCCGTTATAATGCGGATAATCTGTATAGCCTTTTGCCGGAGATCCACTTACGCCATAGTAAGTTGTGCGATCACTTTCTGCCAAAGGCCAGTTATTTTGCATCCGCTCGACTAAATCGGGATTAGCAATATAAGGGACACCAAAAGCAATTAAATCGACCTCACCTTTTTCTAATGCCGCCTCAGCACTTTGTTGATTAAAGCCACCAGCTGCGATAATAGTTCCAGAAAAAGTTTCTCTGAATAAAGTTTTAAAATTTTGGGCTTCTAAAGGTGCTGTTTCATAGGTAGGTTGATAGTACAAATGGACATAGGCCAATTTACGTTTACCAAGAGCTGACGCAATATTTGCCCAAGTATCAACCTCGCCTTCATAAGGTGCCAAGTCATAAATACGACCAAAAGGAGAAAGTCGGACAGCCACTTTGTCATGGCCAATTTCTTGGGAAATAGCATCAATAGTTTCTAGAAGAAAACGTTGGCGATTCTCAACAGTTCCGCCATATTGATCTGTTCGGTTATTTAACTCAGTACTGAGAAACTGGTCAAAGATGAATCCATTTGCAGCCATAATTTCAATGCCATCAAACCCTGCTTCAATTGCTAATTGTGCAGATTTAACAAAATCATGAGTAACACGTTTGATTTCTTCAGTTTCTAAAGCTCTAGGTTTACTTGGCGCAACCGGACCGGGTTCACCCGAATCAGTATATGCAAATACTGTAGTATTGGTTGCTGGAATAACTCCAGAAGATACAGGTACTTGATTATCAGGTAAAACTGAAACATGCGACATTCTTCCCACATGCCAGAGCTGAGCAAAAATACGACCACCTTTTGCATGCACTGCTGCAGTAACTTTTTTCCATCCTTGCATTTGTTCATTATTATATAAACCAGGCGTATATAAATAACCACGCCCTTCTTCAGAAACAGGCAAGCCTTCAGTAATGATTAGACCTGCGGAAGCTCGCTGGGAGTAATAAAGCGCAGTAAGTTCATCTGCAACACCATTCAATGTTCGCGTACGAGTCATAGGCGCCATTACTACTCGGTTTTTTAATTGAATATCCACCAAATTATGGGGAGTGAATAATTTATTCATCACAGACCTCTAGAGAGATTTACAGATAATTAAGAAATTTCTTTAACGACACTCATCAATCAATGAATGACTCAGGCAATGACCTGTTTGTGAAGTACAAGATTTGCACTCCCTCATTCCTATTGCACAAATGACAAGTTGATGCCACTATATCAACCAACTAGTAGGTAGGCAAGAGTATTTTTAATTTAACCTGAATTTAATTTCGGTTAACAATTGATTAAATACTATCCTTTAACTGGATTGTGAATCTGTAAATACAGAAAAGAGGAAGTTTTATAATGCGTAAATTACACACTTTAAATGAAGATACCTTTCATGAAATTGAATGGAAAGAAGGTTTAGCAGTAGTCCGTTTTTATGCTCCTTGGTGTCCACCGTGCCACAATAGCGAAAGATTATTTAATACTTTTGTGGAAAGTATTGAAGATAATGTAATTGTTGGCACAGTTAATGTTGATCAGGCACCTGTTTTAACAACTCGTTATAATATATGGGGTTTGCCATCTGTTTTAATGTTCAAGGATGGGCAATTAATCCATCGTATTGTTGGAGTAAAACCTATATCCGATTATCAAAAAGCTTTAGATGAACTCATAAAATCTGAATCAAACAATGATGAGAAAAACGAAGCAAAGAGTTCCATTGGTACTCTGTGTTTAACGAAATCTGAGATTAAAGCTGAATAATTTTCTAAACTATTTTCTGTTAGTACTTGACATTTAAAATTAGCCCATATAATCTACAAACCAACTAGTAGGTAGGCTACTTTTAATCAATATTAATGATTAGGTGATCTTATGAGTGAGCAACAATTTAAAGGCCAGAAACTTCTCGTCATTGGTGGTACTAGTGGCATTGGTTTAGAAACAGCAAAGAAAGTCGCTGAACAAGGAGGGACGGTAGTAATTGTTGGCAATCGCGCAGATAAAGCCGAGACAGCCCGTAAACAATTAGTTGCTATGACAAGTGAAGAACAAGTTTTTGCACTGACTGCTGATTTAACAAATTTTGATAGTGTTCAAAAGTTAATTAGCAAATTGGATAGTGAACATAAAGACATTAACTTATTAGTTAATTCAGCAGGAATTTTTTATCCTAAAAGCTTCCTAGAGCATTCGCTAAGTGACTATAACAATTTCCTAGACCTAAACCGCGCATTTTTCTTTATTACCCAACAAGTTGCTTCATCAATGGTTGCGCAAAATAAAGAAGGATCAATTGTAAATGTTTCTGCCGTTGCAGCTCGCCAAGCTATCGAAACTGTCACAGCATCTGCCTATTCAATGGCAAAAATGGGTTTAGAAGCTATGACTCGTCATGTGGCTGCAGAGCTAGCAGAACATGGAATTCGAGTAAATGCTGTTAGCCCTGGAATGGTGGAAACCCGTATTTTCGAAAGATTTATTCCTTCAGATCAATTAGATAATGCACTTCAAGATTTCAATAGTTTTCATCCCTTAGGAAGAAATGGTACCCCAAATGATGTAGCAGAAACTATCGTATTCCTTCTTTCCGAAAAAACATCTTGGGTAACTGGTGCTATTTGGGATGTTGATGGTGGTGTCATGGCATCAAGAAAACTAGGCAAATAATATTTAATAAATGATGAGGTTTCAAAAATGAACGGTGAATGGACTAACAGATTATCTGCATTAGTTAAAAATATTGGTAATTTTGCAAAAGCAAATAAACCCGTTGCCACTGCTTTTCACAACTTAGAAGTTGCGACGCGTGAAAATAAAGTACTCGACGCAAAAACTCACGAGTTAATTGCGTTGGCAGTAGCAGTTACTACGCGTTGTGATGGTTGTATATCAGCTCATGCGGGCGCAGCTAAAAAAGCAGGCGCTACAAAAGAAGAAGTTGCGGCAGCTTTAGGAACTGCTATCGCTTTAAATGCTGGTGCAGCCTATGTTTACTCAGCACGAACTTTAGATGCTTATGACGAAATGTAACTTCACTAGAGGTTACATAAACAAGCTTAGTAATGGGGAAATTATTCTCCATTCACCAAAATTTATATCTTAATTGGAGTTCTATAATGAACAATGTAGTGAATGAAATTGATCTAAATGCTTTTCAACAATTTGCAGATAAAGTAAGCCAGAATCCTACCACTTCAAAAGCTCGTTTTAACGTACAAACAAGATGGGCGGGTCAAACACGTTCTGTTTCCACTGTGAAATCTTATGAACTTTTTGGTAAGACTTATGAACGTAACTTCCATATAGCTGCTGATGAACCTCATGAAATTTTAGGAACAGATAGTGCACCTAACCCACAAGAATTATTGATGGCGGCACTTAATGCATGTCTTACAGTTGCTTATGTAGCTATTGCTGCTACTAAAGGTGTCAAGATTAATTCATTAGAAATTGATACTTCTGGAGAGCTGGATCTCAGAGGTTTCTTAGGCTTAGATGAAAAAATTAATCCTGGATATGATGAAGTCCAATACACTGTAGTTATTGATACAGATGGGACACAAGAACAATTGGATGAAATACATAGTGCTGTTCTTAAAACTTCACCAAATTTCGCCAATTTTTCACGATCAATTCAAATGAAACCGCAATTAGTGATTGCAAACAAATAATATGTGATGGGTGGCATACTCGTTAATCTGATGATTCATCTTTAACAACAATGCTATAGTATGCCGCCAAATCTCTCTAATCTGGGAACTACGAATATGACCATTGATACTCGCCAAAGTTTAATTAACTCAGCAGAGCTTATGTTGAGATCAAGAGGTTATGCTGCTTTTAGTTATGCTGATTTAGAGAAGATTGTTGGAATTAAAAAAGCCAGTATTCATCATTATTTTCCCAAAAAAGAAGATTTAGGAATTTTAATAGTCGAAACATATATTGAACAGACTATTCAAGATTTTGAAAAAATCGAACGTGATTTTCCTAATGCATTCGGACGCCTTTGTGCCTTTGCTTCCTTATTTAGAAGCTCAATGTCTGAAGGAATGTTACCGTTATGTGGAGCTCTTGCTGCTGAAATGGCTGTTTTACCAGAGAGCATGCAGGAGTTAACTCGAAAGTATTTTGAAATCCAATTAACTTGGATAGAAAAAATCATCCATTTAGGTGTAGAAAATGGAGAACTTGCCGAAGGTGATGCAAATCAGCAAGCCTTTCAATTATTGAGTTTAATGGAAGGAAGTAGTTTTGTAAGATGGGCAATGAATAAAGGGACAGAGCTTGATCCTAAGGTAATAGGAAAAATTGTTGGCGTGCTTTCTTAAGATTAGCTCAGATATTTAAATCTTTTTAATTCAAATATCTAATCTATTTCTAATAAAAGTAAATAAATATAGGAATGCTTTAAATAAAGCATTCCCTTTATATTCGTCCATATATAGCACCCGCTATGACCATCCCAACAAAATTAGTTTAATTTTTATGTCAGATGAAATATCCATCGGACAATCTCTAATTTTATGGTAGTACTTTAAATATTAGTCTACCTAAATGGGAGTGCCCCTATATGGTAGGTTACAACATTCAGAATAATAAAAAAAATTATGGCTTACATGCCACTACTATTATTAGTTTGGCTCAATTATTGGCCACATCATTGTGGTTTAGTGCAAATAGTGCAGCAATAGATTTAATGCAACAATGGCAAATAAAAGTTGCAGATATTGGTTGGATTACCAACGCTGTTCAAGCAGGATTTATCATTGGAACTTTTGTATTTGCTTATACAGAAATAGCAGACCGCTTTAAAGCCAGACATATTTTTGTTTGTTCAGCACTATTAGGCGCCTTTTTTAATTTCTGCTTTGCATGGTTCGCTCATGGATTTATGGATGCCCTTATATATCGTTTTCTCGTGGGATTATGTCTTGCAGGGATCTATCCAATCGGAATGAAACTTATCGTTCTATGGGCACCTCATCAGGCTGGGCGAGCACTAGCAAAATTAGTTGCTATGCTGACATTAGGCACAGCTCTTCCCTATTTTATTAATAGTTTCCCCACTCATTTTGCATGGCAAACAGTCATGATCTGTTCTTCAAGTCTTGCATTGATCGCAGCCTTGTTAATTTACCAGCTAGGAGACCCAACAGTCTCTCCAAAATCACAAAATATAGTGTCATCAGGTGGTACTTTTCAGGTTTTCAAAATTCGAAAATTTCGTGCAGCTGCTATAGGCTATTTTGGTCATATGTGGGAATTATATGCCTTTTGGACGATTATTCCTTTATTTATTGCTAAATCAGGTATTCCAGAAAAATTGGGATACAACAACATTTCGCTCCTTACTTTTTTTGTAATGGCATGTGGAGCAATTGGTTGCTTGGTGGGCGGATATCTTTCTAAATATATAGGTAATAGATATGTTGCTATAGGATCTTTATCTATCTCAGGTTTTAGTTGCTTGGTATTTGCTCTAGGCTGGCGTTTTTTACCTGCGTGGTTCTTATTGGTTTTATTTGCGATCTGGGGAGCATCTGTTATTGCAGACTCACCGCAATTCTCTGCGCTTTCCGCCCAATCTTGTCCATCCGAAAAAGTTGGTGCGGCATTAGCTATTCAAAATTCAATTGGTTTTACACTGACTATCATATCTATTGCATTGACAACCTATGCCTTTGAAATAATTGGCTTGGATTCAGCATGGATATTATTGATTGGCCCCATTCTAGGTGTTGCTGGATTCTACTATTCAGCAAATAAAGGAGTTATCCATGTCTAAACATTACGATTATATTGCAATTGGTGGAGGTAGTGGCGGTATAGCCTCTGTAAATCGAGCAGCCATGTATGGAAAAAAATGTGCATTAATTGAAGCGGGAGATATTGGTGGCACATGCGTTAATGTTGGCTGTGTCCCTAAAAAAGTGATGTGGTACGCTGCTCATATTAGTGATGCAATTCGTCAATATGCGCCATCATATGGTTTTACTACGGAAGTAAAATCATTTGATTGGCAGAAACTCATTAGAAATAGACAGGCATATATCGAAAGAATTCATACCTCTTATAACAATGTCCTCAGTAAAAATAATGTTGATGTCATACATGGGTTTGCAAAATTTATTGATAAAAACACAATTGAAGTAAACGGAGATTTATTAACAGCTGATCACATTCTCATAGCTACTGGTACAGAAGCGAGTTGGCCTGCAATTGAAGGGGCTGAACATGGTATCGATTCAAATGGCTTTTTTGATTTAGAAGTACTACCAAAACGTACCGCTATTGTGGGTTCAGGATATATTGCAGTAGAAATAGCTGGTGTCCTTAAATCATTAGGTTCAGATGTCCAGCTTTTTATTCGACGCGAAAAACTCCTACGTAATCTAGATCAGTTCTTAGGAGAAGCATTATTAGAAATTATGCAGAGTGAGAATATTAAAATTCATAAAAATGCTGAAATCAGTAAAGTAACAAAATTAGAAGACGGTTCTATCATGTTGCATTTAAAAGATGGAACTCAACAAGTTGTAGATTGTCTTATTTGGGCTGTTGGAAGGAAACCCAATACCAAAGCTCTCCAACTTGAATTAACAAATGTAAAATTGGATGAACAAGGGTTTATCAAAGTTGATAAGTTCCAAAATACAACACGCGCTGGTATTTATGCAGTTGGAGATATTACTGGAAAGGTTGAATTAACACCTGTTGCAGTTGCTGCCGGACGTAGGCTCGCAGAACGGTTATTTAATAACAAGCCTAATGAATGCTTAGATTACAACAATATCCCCACTGTAGTATTTAGTCACCCGCCTATTGGAACAGTTGGATTAACCGAAGAACAGGCGATTGAAGAATTTGGCAAAGATATGGTTAAAGTATACAAATCTTCATTTACAGCAATGTATGACGCCGTGGCACAACATAAACAACTCACTAAAATGAAACTTATATGTGTAGGTGTAGAGGAAAAAATTGTTGGTATCCATGGAATTGGTTTGAATATGGATGAAATTCTACAAGGCTTTGCAGTGGCTCTAAAGATGGGTGCAACTAAAAAGGACTTTGATAATACCGTTGCTATTCATCCTACATCATCTGAAGAATTCGTGACGATGCGTTGATTATTGTAATGCCAGAGATAATCATTGAAGTAGAGCATTTATTAAAAGAAGACTGATTTTTAATTCAATAAAAAGCCCTATTTATAGGGCTTTTTTTAAATCGCTTTTACGCAAATAGAGACATTTACATTGCTATTAATTGTATGTGCAGTACAACCACATAGAAGAAAGCTAAGTAATAGTAACTTCATTATGCTTCAGTAACTCTAATTGCTGTCACTCCGCTTAATAGCGGTAAGGTGTAACGCTTACTTGCTGGTTGAGGAGTATGTCCATACCAACGGAACTCTTGGAAATCTGAATCATTATATAGCGCGTAACACACTTTATTTGATTGGTTACCACCAAGACAAACAAGTTTCCCAGTGGTCTTATCACGTCCTACGACAAAACAAACATGGCCTCCACCTTTACGGGTTTTAATAGCAACACAACCATAAGCAGGTTTTGTTAGTTTTGCACCGTAATTCACGTAATCCAATGCACGGTACCAATGCTTAGGATAAGCAATACCAGCTGATTTCAAGCAATGAGCAACGAAAGTACCGCACCACGCTGTTTCATCATCCGCCCACCAAGCTTTAAGCTCTTTTAACCATTTCAGAATAGTTGGATTGTGCTGTTTACCTGGTATTTCTTGAAGACCAATATGTTTTTTTGCTTCAGCTATCCAAGCTAATTCATCAAGCTTTGTCGGTGTAGGAATATTCATTAAAGTGTTGATTCCTACTAACTGGCCCGATAATTGAGGCCCGTTAATACGCGGCTGAGAAATTTTCTTTCCGATCCATGACAGGCCCAGCATTAAAGTACCAGTCACAAACGCATGATATTTTTCAGGGATAACTTGATAATCTACCCCCCATTGTAATGCTGGTAGCAGAATAAGCATGATGAATGCACCTACTGCGGGCAACTTGACTGAAAGGTACTTCCAAGCACTATTTTCAATGAACTTCATTCATCTTTCCTCTTTTGTTGATTCATTTGCTCATTTAAAAGAGCCTTGATACGCAGTTCGCTTTCTTGTTCACGTAATTTGCTCACTTTTTCACGAAGTGCACTTTCCTTACGTTCCCGACGATCACGTCTCCACTGAAAAACAAAGCTGATGAATAGGCCTGCAATAGCAACAATTGCACCTGTATAGCTCAACCAATTGAAAGATGCTAAAGAACCAATTGCACTAGCAATGCCACTCAAAAAAGTTGTTTTATTGGCAAAGCTAGTGAGTGTGATTTCAAGTGTCTGATGCTCAGACATGGCCTATTCCCCAGATTTCATTTGTAGCTATTTTTGCAAGTGTTATTGTTCAAAATGGAGTATGGTTCCAAATACAAAGCACAAAAAAAGCCTGAATAATTCAGGCTTTTTAATTATTAATTTTTTATCGACTTCTACTAGCTAAAGCATTAAGACCTTTAATGACTTCCTGACCCAACTTTATAAAAGCGTTGTGACGTTCGATGTCATTTTCTAGATTCTTCTTACGGGTTTCCCATGCTGATGAATTGAAATAAGTACTTTCAAAACTCAAAGGCATTTTCAACGCATCTGATAAAGGCATTGGGCAGTTTTCAGAAATACTACTTGCTGTCTCAAGCAAAAGATCGGTCCAACTCTTTGATGATTCCTGTAAAAACGGAAGCGATGCGAAATCGTGCAGGCGCGTCATCTGCACCTCTTTCTACTAATATCCCGTGGTTATCAACACTTAACCTTAAATGAGTAAACAACTCATTGTTTAAATTATTAAAATCCTGATAACACAAATCAAAATCACTAGCTGGCATTTTCTTAATAAAATCTAGCCGCTGCTTAAATTGTTCTTCAAATAATTGAGGTTTTGTTCTATCGGGTAATAAAGCTAAGTGCTCATGATTAGAATAACTCAACTGAAATGACATCATGCAGGCAATCCATTCAGCGACATTCTTGCAATTTGCCTCTAAGAACTCCGCTTCCATTCCAATGAGCTGTCTAACCGTAACTCCATTTTGAGTAATTTCAGTTTTCCAATTATTTTCTGATTGAAGGAAAACTTTAGACCAGTCTGTATTCACTTCCAACATGGTATTACTTTGTTTTTCAAGATACTTAAGCAGAAGCAGATAACGTTCCTGAATTGTTAAAAGTAAAGGGTCCCCACTGTCTAAAGCTGACTTAAGAAAAGCTGTAAGTCTTTTTTCATTAAAATTTGGTGCAATGATTGAAATTTTAAGACACTGTTCAAAACTCAGCTCTTGCATTAGAAAGGTATTTTCACCAACTGGCACAGGATCAAATGTAATCATTAGTTGCCTCCATATAATGAGTAAATGTCTTTTGAGTCCCATGCAGTTCGACTCATTAAACTAATATTGACGGCTAAACTTAACCGGTTACCTTTTTCATCAATTGGTGCAACTATTGGTGCTGAAACACTTTCAATAATAAAAGGTTTATAAGTTTTGCCATGTGTAGTAAGAGATACAAAAGGTGGGATAACCCCTGAAAACAAACCTTCTAAGGTTGTATTTGAATCATTAACGACATTTTGCAGCGTAGAATCAGAGGATAATGATACTGGCAGGCTCCATGCCTCCAATTGCATAATTCTGTCTTCAACTTCTGATTTCGCATCACTAAAAGCCAAGAAAAAGATTGATAAATTGAGACGTACTGAAGAGGTAGATAGGAATACTTGAGTTGTATTCACTTTGGTTAAATTTGTGCGTCCCTCAACGCTTTTAAGTGCGCTTTCAGCAGTTGCTAAAGGACCAGAAGCCATATCACTTAATGCTGAAATGAATGGTGAGTTCTCTCCTAGCGTTGCAGCAGCTTGTAGCATTTGTCCAGTTTGAAGATTAGCCATGAGCATAGGCATTTTTAATTCTGGATTACTGTTTTCAAAAGGTGTTTGCCATTGGCTCTCAATACTTTTGTCGCCTTCAGTAAGCAATGCTCTAATTACTGGTGATGCAATTGCGTTTCCATCTTTATCACATAGAGAAAACTCAGCGTATTTGTGCTTTGAAATAGAACCGTAGAAAGGATCTGACTCAGTACTTGGCAACTTAGTTTTTGCTGTATTCACAGCTGGTGCATAAGCTAAAGCTTTGGACATATTTAAGTACTAACTCATAAAAATAAAGTTATTATCAATTAAAAAATAAGACCGTTTATTAGCTTTGTTCCAACATTACATCGACTAAAAATATTAAAAAAATAATTAGTTATTTTTGTATCAAGTTGATTGTGAGCAATTTTTTAGTATGATGGAATTGAAATTATTTATTTAAGCTTTTATTTGAGAATTTAAAAATGTTAGATTTATTCACACCAATTGTTGAAACTGAAAAACAGCATTATATTTTTAAATTTTTATCAAATGAAGCAATGTATGCTGAAAGGAATGTAATTTTAGATTGGGCAGATGGTTTTGTTGATAGAGATAATAAATTTGTAAAAGAATTCCAAACTACTTTTGAATCTTCTTTGATGGAATTATATCTAAATAAAATCCTTAAATCAGAAAATATTGATATAGACTATAAACATAATGCGCCAGACTTTGTGTGCAACAAAAATAATTCATCTTTTTGTATTGAAGCGACTATTGCAAATCCTGAACAAGATGGGTCACCAGCATATGGTTTTTCAGAAGACTATTTAAATTTCAATATAGACTTTAAAGAGTTCAATAGGAAATCAATTATTAGAATTGCCAATTCTATTGTCACTAAATCTCAAAAATATACAAAATCTTATTGCAAATATCCACATGTAGTTGGTAAACCTTTTATTATAGGTCTTAATTCTTTTGATCGTCCTCATTCCCACTTTATAGGTCATCGCGGTTTAATTGCAGTCCTATATGGAATTTATCTTAATGAAGAAAGGGCGATTTCGGATGAACTCAACTACATTCCAAGAGAAAGAATGGATTTTATTGAGAAAGATAATGGAGCAGAAATTCCCCTCGGTTTTTTTACAACTTCAGAGTATGAACATATTAGTGGTGTATTTTATAACCCGTATGCTAATTGGGGGAAAGTGCAAGCATTAGCTGAAGTAACTGAAGCAAATAAATATACCTATTTTAATGCGCTTTACACTAGGGATGAAGTAAATGAGGACACGTTAATCCCAGATATTCATAATGGCATTCCTAAATCAGAGTATTCAGAATCGGTCTTTGATGGTTTGTATATTTTTCATAATCCTCGTGCTAAATATCCAATTCCTGATTTTTTATTTAACCATCCCAAAATTGCTCATTTCAGTTTGGATAAAGACGGGAATATTATTGAAATAATAAAAGGTAAATTTTTACTTTCACGAAGTATAGTAGGTGCACGTGTAAGTTCCTTATTTCCTAAATTATGAATTCGTCAAAGTTATAATATTTATAAATTTTATATTTTCGAATCAATAAGCTCATAAAAATACGCTCATCAAGAGCGTATTTTTCAATCTAAACTTATGCAGCTAGCTTAATATTGTTTTCTTGCTCAAATTCATCAATCTTCTTAATGATTTCAGCAGACTTGTTATATGGCATAACAATTTCATCAAACTCATTAACTTCTGAGCCCCAGAATTTCAACATGATATTCTTAATCTGAGGTTTATCAACGCCGTCACCATTGAAAACATACTTACTACGTTCAGTTCTGACATAAAGTTCATACTTAGCAAGCTGCTCATCAATGCGTAGTTTTCTAGGAGGCATTGCGATGTCACGGATTTCTGAAAAGAGGTCTTCAACACTTGTAAGGTGCGTAAAGTCTAATTCTCGTGTTATTGGAACATCATTAGCGCCTGCATGTTTTTCAATAATGATGATGCGAGTTGAAACGGCGGTACCAGCATTTTTAAAGGTTGATTGAGGCAACCAAATTTCAGCTGTCATAATTGCACCAGGTGTGCTTTCAATAAATTCGTCAACTTTTGAATCCATCGAACCACGTGGTACCAATGCAACAATACGCCCACCATCATAAAGATGACCAAAAGCTTTCTTGATATGTTGAATTGCCAAGGAACCAGCATGACCAAATGGCGGATTCATCACAATCGCATGGTACTTATTTAAAGTTTCTAAAGACTCGAATGTATCAACAATTACTTTTGCACCAGTGTTAGCCATTTGAGCACGACTAGCTAAAGATTCAGTCGGTTCAATCATTGTCAGTTCTACATCCTGCGGAACAAATCGACCAATAGCGCCATCACCAGCGCTTGGCTCAAGCACGGAATCACCTGTGTGCACCCCTGCCCATTCAATCATTTTGAATCCAAGTGGTTCAGGCGTTGCATACCATTCCTTACCTTCACGGTTATCACGACTTTCAGAACGTTTGCCTTTTGCATAGTAGAACGTTAGTGCTTGATCAAATGGCGTTAGCTTAGCAATACGGGCATTTTCTTCATCATATGCTTTACCACCAATACCATCATTATGACTAGGCTCTTCATATTTTGCATCTTCATAAGCCTGAATTAGCGCTTCTTTGATACTTACTACAGCGTCAGCACCTTTTGCAAAGTTATCTACCGTTTCTGCACGTCCAGCAATCGTGTCTGCAAATGCTGCACGTTCCCATGCAGTACCAGTGGTTAAGTATCTCTGAATAGCATTCGATTCCTGTCCTGTTCGATAGATACGCCCTTCTGTCTGTCTTAACTTGGCAGGCTTTGTTGGCTGCCCAATATTAATTAGAACTCGCTGATGTTTACCAGTCGTATCATGCAAGCTAATTCCAGTTGAACCAGCATCTGACTGCAGAATAAGAATATCGTGCCCGCTACCATCTGTATTAAATAACCCTACATTAGATTCACGTTGTTGCTTTGAAATGCGGCCATTAAATAATAGAGCATTTGGAAATGCTTTCTTTAAAGTCTCAACTGGTGAATCGTAGTCAAGATTGAGATTCACTAGATCTGGGCGATTTTCCTTGAATGAATTATATTCAAGCTCAATATCATCTCTTAAATGGCTCTCATATTTTTCGATATCAAACTGACTAATTAAGAAAGGTGCAAAACCACCACCTTCATTATAATCATGGAAAATAACTACTTTACGGCCTAATGCTAAGTGCTTTTTCACCATATCAACACAAGCTTCAGCTTTAATAGCTTCTAACAAACGGCGTCTTGCTAAATAATCAAATCGCTTTGCAATAATTTCGTATATGTTTTTAAAACGATTTCCAGTGAATAAACGATCATATTCTTGCATCGATGCATGACGTCCCCAGCCTGTTGTTGGTTTTCCGGTCTGAGCAGCCCATTCTTCAAAAGTTCGTGTTTTATGTCCTTCGATTTCTTTATAACCATTGCGAAGATAAGTTAAACCTTCATCAATAAGTTCACCAACACGAGAGCCTATTAGAATAAATTTACGATCATAGTCAAAATTAACTTCTAAATCGCGTCCAGACATGGCACCAGTGTTTTTAAGATTTTCGGCAAACTGTCTTTCAAGTACACCCGTATCCACCTTGGCCTCTGGACGGGTCAACTTTCCATATCGTTTTCGATATCCAAGATTTCCCATATAAAAGTGCTCTCGAGCCTTACCAAAACCTTCTGCTAAATTACCTTGGTCATCAATAGATACAGAAGGTGACATATAATCAAATAAATAGCCCTCCGCCCAATCAAGTGAAAAGTGATAACTAAATGGCGTAGCAGATAAGAAAACAACTTTGCACTTACTTTTCTGGTGTTTCCAGTTCAGATTCCAGATTTTTCTTTGTTCATTTCTAAGGACCTGCATTTTGTTATAAGCAGTTAGGTATTGTTCAGTTTCTTTGCCATTTTCATCGAGTTCTTCAGTAGGCATCTGATCTTCAAATTTATTATCAAACCATTCATTAAAACCTCGCAAATGACCTGTTAATGCTCGTAGCTTGTTTAAGGCTGCAGTTGATTTACCATCAGATGATTGTGAAAGAGTATGGGCTTCATCAATTAAAATAAGATCCCAATGTTTATGAACCAAACTTGTGTTTTGACCAAAATTAGCAAATGTTGTGACCACTACTGAGTGCTCATCACCGCCGTTATCTTTAATGCTTTTTAATTTATAAGCCTTTATATGCAAAGGACTTGAACTTTTTACAAAGTCATTAGCGATTTTATCGTTTAGGGTAACAATCAAAATATTCTTAAGACCAGCATTAATAAAACGCTTTGCAACACCCAGCCCAGTAAAGGTTTTGCCTGTACCTGTGCCATTTGTAAAAAGAATACCCTTCTTATTTTCCTCGATTAAGTGCTTTTCCGTTTTAAAAACATCCCCACGCTGTGCAGGTTGTAGATATGGCAAAGCTTCATCAATATTTGAAGCATCACTCCAAACAGTTTCAACATTATCTGCTTTTAATTGAGCTTCCAGCTTTTCATCTATGGCAGCTCTAACTGATTTAGCAGTTTGTACAATTGATCGATCTCTTGCTCGTTTAAGAGATGATCTCTTACCAGATAGTTCACCGCTTCCGCTGCTGTTAATCCGGTTAGTACTGGTTCTACTATCTCCATCTGAAGATTCATTTCTTGGATTTCGGCCGCCAAGTAAACTTGCATCATCACTTTTTGATAAGCCAGTACTACTGTTTCTGAGATCCCCAGTTTCTCCATCATTTCTGATTGCTTCTGCAGTCTCGAGTTCATTTTTTCCTGATCCATTTGCAGAAACAATTGGTCCTCTGGATCTGAAACGAAATTCGCCAACTGATTCCACATCTGAATTGGTATTTGATACATAGGAGAATAACCCTTTTACTAGTTGCTGATCTTCGGAAAGAAGTGAGTCTGGAATGGCTTTAAGATGTTTTGAACGTACTAAAATTTCACCCTGAGAATAAAAGGCATAAGGGTCATATTCTTTAGCTTTTGTTAATTTGATGCCTTTTAGACCAATAACCTGTAGCGTTTTATTCTTTTTAGTTGTGTATGGCTTCAGCTCTTTTTCACATGCAAAAAGGGAGACAATAATCTCCAACTGCTCAATAACATTTCTCGAACCGTTATTTAGGTGTTCAATAACTGATTCATCAATGTTTTTGATAGCTTCCGCATATAAGACTTCAACTACTTCATCCAATTTTGGAAAGTCACTTTCTTGACGTGCAAAGGATAATGCTTGCTTCGCTACAGACAAGTTAAGTTCTATTTGCTTATGGATGATAAGAAGGAAAAACCGAGCAATATTGCTCTGAAAATGCATGAAATCAATCATGTAATAAATCGCAACCAATACAGTGTCTTTAGTGATTGGTTTGAGCTTTAAGATGGACATATATCCCTCAACATAGGAACTTTATATTCCTATGTTGAATGATCGTAAGTACTTAATTTTGAGTAGGTTCCAGAACTAAATATCTAACCCTTCGAAAAGAATGTCATTAATTTTGTTCACTTCTGTTTTTTCAATGTCATCAACTTGAGTAATTTTAATTTTCAAAGCATTGTGGAAACGTTCGGCCCCTTCTCTGGTTAATCGAATTATTTTAGATCTACATGAGCTACTAGACTCAATCAAAGAATCGTACATTTGCACACTAATGAAATCATCACCAAGCACTTGTTGTGCATATTGGATAGCATCTTTGACACTTACTGGTTCAGGCTCACCAAACAAACCTACATTACTGCTAACTATAGCCTGTTTCTCTGCAAATTCAGCTAAAGCTTTAAATAACATACTCATTTTTTTTGAACTGCGGCTATTCTTGGCGAGAAACACGGCGAGCTCAGCAACACCTTCCCCTAGATCCTCAAAAAGCCCTTGCTGCTTTACAAACTCAACAATATCTTGATCATTTTGCTTTGCAGATAAAATGGTATTTGCTGCATCAATAATTGCATTAGCAACACGTTGATCAATGGCTTGCTCCATACCTTCAACGATTTGATCCGATATATCTTGAACATTTCCACGACTTATAGCTTGTGCTTCAATAAATTTAGGCGCAGCAACACCCAACGCATTAAGCATGTTTTGAAGATCTGGTTTTGTATGATCAGCCATCATTTCTAGCAAACGATCATCATTGTACGCTTTACTAAAAATTGCGGCCTTGATTCTGTTTATCAGTGCTTGTGTTGGTTTTTTATCTTTCGTGGTGTACTGGGCTGCTTCCGTATCACCTAATTTAGTCAAAAAACCTTGAATAAACTTTTGATTACTTACTGCTAATAAATCACCGTCTTCACTCGGGTTAAAAAGAGCCAGTAAATTATCATCTAATCGTTTAGCATCAGCTTTAGCTCGTTCTGTAGCTGTAAATGACAACTTATCATCTTGGTTTGCATCAATAGCAAATTGTGCTCTATCAATCTCAGTGGTACGAATACGTATCAATATTGGTTTAGAAATGGCCTGTACTTGCTCAGAACTAAAACCAAAGTAATCGGCTTCATCAATTAACCATTGTTTATACTCATCTGCGGTGCCCTGCTCATATGCAAGCTTGATTGCCATGGTTCGACCGTTTCCTGACTCCACAACTAAATCGTCTCCAGTTATCGGTGCTCCTGTATCTGCCCGCCCTGAGCGGCCAAGGCTTTCGGGATCTAAATCATTAGCGGTTTTATGTACCCATGCTTGTGATGATTCACGGCTACGATCTCGCGGTTGTAATTCTTGAGGATAGTTTGGGTTTTCTGCACCTGTCGCCGTATGAGACGCAATGACTTGATCAATATCGACTAAGGCGAAGACAGTAGAAATCTTTTCCCCTTTGGCTGTCTTAACATTATTAGTTCTGCCCCGTAAAAGCCCTGTTAAGGACTTCGTTGGTTTAAAGAAACTAATCATTTGATCAATTACAATCAAAGGGTCCGTAGCTATTACAGAAGGCGTAATAAATTTAAGTAACATTAAACGCTCTCCTTAACTTTAATTTGGTTAAGCAACTCAGTTACAGCTGGAATTAATAAAGGGTCTTCTAAATTCTTCTCAGCCTCATCTCGAACTTGTTCTAGTACTTCCAAACTTACGCCTACTTGTCCTTCAATGATTGACTTATACAAAGGATTTGAAGTATCCGAAGCTGATAGATTTTGTAGTTCTTCAGGTGTCACCTCTGGTGCTGGTTCAGGCGTCACCTCTGGTGCTGGTTCAGGTGTCACCTCTGGTGCCGGTTCAGGTGTCACTTCTGGTGTTGGCTCAGGTGTCACTTCTGGTGTCGGCTCTGGTGCCGGTTCAGGCGTCACCTCTGGTGCTGGTTCAGGTGTCACCTCCGGTGCCGGTTCAGGTGTCACTTCTGGTGTCGGTTTACTTTTGGAAATAGCTAAATTATCTAATTCAGATTGCAAACTTTCTATTTCTTGCTTTAAAGATGCCAATAAACTCTGCTTTTCCAAAACCCGATTTTCCGCTTCAGCCAAAGCTTTAGCTTTTTCGGCTTTTTTAGCTTGTAAGCGTTTAAAACGATTACTATTTTGGTTAATTAACTTCATGATTCGACCAGCGAGAACAGGAATTGAAATTCCTTCTCCCTGATTAGGCTGAATTGCAGCTGTAATATCGCGATTGTTCATTAAGATCTTCCATGAAATTAATGAATCTGCAGAACTAATTTTCTTTGAAAATCGATCTGGCTTATGAAAAAGGATTGTGAAGTTTTGACCGTCATCAAAATCATAAGTAAGCGCAATTTGAAGTACTTTTTTATGCTTGAAGGGCTTACTTTCAGTAACGTTAATGACTTTAACACCAGTTTTAGAAAACTGATCCATAGCGTGATGCAAAATAGCAGACAGCTGCTCTAAATGCTGGTAATCGACAATAATAGAATCATAATGAGCTTCTTCTACTTCCAGACTAGATAATAGCGTAGGCAACCCATCAAATTTACTTAGCAGCTGACTATGGTCATCATTTCGCTGCATATCTAAAAGAAGTTTTGCTGTATCACCATCATGAGAAACTAAACTGATACCATCCCATTGAGGTGTTTCTGCAGCAATCACGTTCTGTAATTTCTCTAATTGCCATCTTTGAATTGGTTTAGACCCAGACAAATTAAATTGTTTGGAAGATAGGTGGCGTTTAAGACCAAATTGATTTGTTTCAATTACATCTGTAACACAAGCGTCAAACATGCGTCCAAACTGTAAGATTGCTAGTTCACCAGCATGCTGATCATCAATTGCACCAAGTATGGCAACTGAATCATAAGCTTCGATTCCGCTCTTCTGCCCTTTTAAGTTAATCACTCGCCAGAGGTCATTTTCCGTGTAGTCTTCAGTGACTAAGGCATTAATTTGACGGTAATCACCTTTAATAAATCCAATTGAACAAGCGCCACTATTCACCATTGAATCAAAACCAGGTACTAATCGGCTTTGATGTGGTGCATGTGTTTGAGTAAAAATTGATTTAACACTCACGGAGTTATCCTCATTTTAATTTGAGGATATTTTCTCAATCTATTGAATGTAAAAAGCCAATGAGTTCCATAGCTTATTTTAAGTTCGGGAACATTTTAGTGAAATTTAAAGTGACTATTGAATGGGCTTTATTTGCGGCATCTAGAGGCAAATTACCAGCTTGTAGAGATACTAAATGCTCAATTTCAAAATGATGTTGAGATCTTACAGCTTTATCAAAAGCATATATTTTCAAACGCATTAAATATTCTATAGGTGGCGGTTGTGTACCATCTTTATTAAACATTATCTGCTTTATGGCTATTGCACTATTTGCAATAGCTGCAGCTTTAGTCTCAATAAATGAGATACTTAATTCATTCGAGGCATTACCGGTTATATAGTTGAGTTGATGGTGTCCAACATGTACTGAATCTGTTTGTGCATCCAGAAGAGATACATCAACATTATTGGCTAACCATGCGATTTTATTGGAAGGATCAAAAATTGGAATATTCGCTTGGGCAATCTTACTATTTGCCCGATAAGGTCTAATTTCTATTCCAAAATGGGCGGCCGAGAGAGTTCCTAATGCATAGAGCTCTTGATAATGAGAAACAGCTTTATCAACTGTCAATCCAGACCATAAGACAGGATTTCTTGCGAAACGTTCCTTGAATGGACTTATAACATTACCAAAACTGTTATTAGACGTTTTATTCTGTGTTTCATATTCAAAAAAAGCCATTATTCTTCATCCTCAGAAAATTTACGGCTCTTAAAAATACTTTCAGCTAATAATTGAGCTTCATCATATTTCATACCTGCATCGCGCTCTAGAATATAGGCCATAGTTTCTACATCTAAGTTTGTCTCCTTTAAAGCGGCAATCACTTGGGTTTTAAGTAGTGTTGTATTCATTCTAGATTGGGCATTACTGATTTCTTCAGTAGCTGCTGCAGTTTGGTTTGTATAATATTCAACTTGCCAAGGATAATCTTTAGGCTCAAATTGTTCATTAAATGCAAATCCCCAATCCAAATGAAGAATCTGATTAATCCCTTCAGTTACTGCTGTACGAATGTCTTGTGACCTACGCATTATTTGCGCTGAAGTATGGAACGCTCCGCCTTCACCAATACCACCAGTTAACATGTCAGCCCACCCTACCATACTTGGGTCTAGACCTATCCCGCCCATTAACAAACGGACATTAATCATGAATTGTTCAATATTAATAGGTGAGCTTCTTTGAAGTTTGATATCACCAACAGGATTTAGAACTTGCTTCTCATCAAATACTGGCAGCATGTGAAAAGCAGTATTCCAAACGGCTTCGCCATCTGATAAAGCATCACGAACATATGTCTCATGATTTTTAAGTAAACCTTCTAAACCCCGAACATAGGCTTGGCGTTGTGCTGGCGGCATTCCAGACATATTTACCGTCAAGAACATCTGATTTACTGTATCTGCAATCTGCTGGCTGTTCATAGATGCCAATGCAAGAATCACATCATCATAAACTTCTTCAATTTCGTATAGAAATGAACCACCTAAATGCGCTGGTAAAATCGGTAATTCATCTGGGTCATCTCCTTCTAACATTTTAGTTACAAGGCCAGTTTCAACAAGTTCATATTGAGCAATATTGCTCATACGGGGCATTTTGAAACGTACCATTTGAATAGTATTTAGTTTGGTAATAGTTTTCTGCCAATTTCGGGGATCTAAGCAAAAAAATGCGACAGTTTTACTGCCCTGTTCGAATGGCTGTATTAATGGCGGATAAGTATACTCATTACAAAGGAGGTCAATTACTCCACTCTCTTTTTTCCCATAAATTCGGGCATAAGAATCGCCAAATGAAATCGCATCTCGGGCAAGCTTACTTAAATACTTATTGATCAGCTTTTCCATGACATCACGGCGTTCATCTAGCTGTTTTTTTATTTTTTCAGCTGCTGGGCCATTTGCCTTTTTCAAACGTTGTGCTGGTGTAATAAACACTTGTTGGCCGCTATAAGAATCTCCGCCTAAAGCTGCAGAAACATGAATCCCCATACCCTCAGCGATTGGGGCAAAGCGTAACATTCTCTCCCATTTGGTGAAAATTTCCTTTCGAGTACGCTTCTTATTGGCTTTAGTTTGATTGGTCCCAAGTGAAAACGGTGCCATGGATTCATAAAGCTGCGCCGTAGCATCCTGATTAGAGGTATCAAATTGCTGATCATATGAATTAACATTTTCACCGAGTAACAACGATAAGAACCGAGAAGACATAACTAAGCCAAAATACTTAAATAATTAAGTATTTTGATGGCTACCATTTTTTAACTATTAGATTGGTTCCAAAGTTAATTGGAACCGTACAGATTCAATAAATCCACAGCATGCAATTCTATCTGCACATATTTTTTAATCTGTTTTAGAGGAAAAGCTCATGGCTGAAGTAAAAGTATTTACCGATTTAGATATCGAACTTGCTCAAAAAACTAAGGATATTGTTAATAATCAGAAATATAACAATCGCCCTGCTTTCAAAACTTTGAATTTAGGTTGGGATCTTGATACTGGTGCTGTAGCTGTTAATTATACGCTGGTAGAAGAACCACAAAGTCCTGATCAAACTGTATAAAATGCAATTAAATGAAGAAAGCCCCAATTAAGGGGCTTTCTTTTTATCTAGTAACCTTATGATGCAAAAGAGGTAATATGAACAGGAAGAGTGCCATTTGGCCCTAAATTTTCAATAATCCTTGGGGAGATATCATTTAATTTAGCAGCAGCAGCAAACTGTAATTGTAACTGACCATTAGAGTACCTACCAAACACGCCCCCTCTATTTAAGTTATTCATAGGTCCCGGTCTAAACCATGAAGGTATAGTATTTAGTAATATACCTACATTAGAACCAATGCTCAGCGTAATACCGTTTAATAAGTTATCTGCTGTTAATTGATATGTTTGCACAATCCTTGGAACATTTTTAGCAGATATAGCAGACCAGATTAAATTACCTTGCTCATCATATACATCTAAATAACCAGAGATTTTTGTGTAGTCATAACTTAAAAATGAAATATTATTGTTATGCACACTATGCCAATATTTCCCACAAAACTCCGTACCTTCTGATAGGTTTAAAATATAAAGAGTCTCTTTTGGTAAATCATTACGAAAAGAAGGATATACCAAACTAGGGGTTTGAATAAAACTAGGTGCCCAACCAGAAGATGCACCTATTGAACTAGGTGTACCACCATCTAACACTTGTACAGAATTTACACCTAAATGTCTGTAAGTGTCGCTAACAATAATTTCACCTTTATCATTACTTACTTCAAAGCCAGACATTATCCATACCTATAAATATCAACAGTAAGAAGGGCTAAACCAGTCAATGCACTCACTCTTACTACATTAGGTGTATAAATAGACGCAAAAGGCCCACCATGGTAAGCAAGTGTAGGGTATTGCTGAGTCATATTACCTAAGCAGTCTTCTCTAACAATTGCTATATGAGTTTCAGATGTAATACCGTCATAAACATAATCCTTATAATACTCATTAGAACCTATAGAGACTTCAAAAGTATGTATTAAGTGCATTTGACGATCTGTAATATCAACAACAATCTTCCCAGTTTCATCAAAACATTGTAAGCCTTGTGGCATATTGTCCTCCAAAAATAAAGGGCTAGATAACTAGCCCATCTTCACTACCACAGCCCTAATTTAACCCTGACAACATTATTATCATCGTAAACCGTAATTAAACTTCCGCTCAAGACCATTCTCGCGCCATTAGGCTTAGTAGGATCCTTATAGGTAGTTAAAGTTCCCAACTCACCAGCAATCGCGCTTAATTTGTCAACGTTAAACAGATCGGCTGTTAAAGATTTCACTTTGAAGTTAGAAGCAGTCAAATTCTTAATAAATACATCACTATTCATAATGACTTGATTGTCTTGGATTATGAACGGCATGTACTTAGTAGAAGATGTACCAGTTGTGAAGAAAATTTTATCCGCTTGAAAACCTATTGAACTGATAACGGTTCCATTCGTTTGCTCACTGACCATAGACATGCCAGAAAACACACCGTTATTATCCATACCCATTACGTATTTACCCTTCACACCATCAATCAAGTCAGCTTGAGATTTAAGTTTGATAGCGTTTTGGCCGTATACAGAAACTAAGGTTTGTAATGCACCAGCATATGCACCAACATCAGTTGTGTAGGTAGTTTTGAAGTTTTCAAAATCTGCAATATTGTCTGCATCTTCAATATCAATAAAGTCTAGATCCACCTCACCAGCTTTTCCTGAATAGTTACCGATGATCATTGGAGTAAAGAAAGCAGCTTTATTCGCAAATGTTTTTGGACTTAGTAGAGTGCCGGCACCTGCACTTGCACCAGCAGATCTACCCTTGAAATATGCAGTTCCAGTTATCCAAGTTCCCAGCGCTGGTGCGGTACCAGCAACAAGATAATGACTAGCTCCAATATCATTGATTTCGGTGTTATCTTGGGCCACATACTTAGTTTTAGTGGCGTTCTGACAAGTTGCACCTAGGTATACAACACCCGTACCACTAACACGGCGGAATCGATACTTCACTCGGTAGTATTTGTTGTCATCGATTGGCAAAGAAGCAAACCAATTTAACCAAGCTTCATCATTTCCAACGTTATTACCTATTCTTAGTGCATATCCCCCACGGCAAGTTGCATCGGCCACTAAATTAAGCTCAGGTTTATTTCCACTTGGAGTTTTTACTAACCAATCTTTTTGCCAGGTATCTAGTACTGAAGCCATAATCTTTTGACCATTAGCAGAATACAGTGCAGACATTCTTTCAGTTGAAGATGCAATTGCTTCATTCGTCTTGGTAGACGTCATGTAATCACGCTCTAATGTTGCTTTTGTAGTTGATGCTAAGTCTTTTGCAGAATCGGCTATCTCTTTTGCCTTTTCAGATATTGCTCTTACCAATGCTTGACGTGCATTGTGAACATTCGCAAAGTTAGTAATAAACTGATTTCGATCAATCGTGCTAGTTGTATTCATATTGGCAAACAAAGAAGCCAAATATGTATTTAAAGTACTAAAAGCCGTTGCATAAGCAGCTGAAGATATACCATAAGTGACAGCCTCAGCTCGTAAGCTAGTATCAGTTTGATAAAGAGTATCCCACACCAACTTCGCCTGTTTTTTCTCAACGGGTGTAAGTTTATTATCAGCTGCAATATCACTTAACTGAGCCATTGGAATATCAACTTTGGCTTGAGAACCTGCAGTCGTTTCCATCATTGAAGTGACAGTAAACGGCGTTACTGATTTATAAACCGATAAATCCGTTTCAATAGCCGCTGACCAACCTTCTTTAAAGTTATCAGGCGGGTTTGTATGAGTAATTGTTGCTGACTCAACCGTAATAGCTGGGTAAGACCAAGCATCTTTTTTGGTAATTAAAATGCACACCTTATTATTGCTATCTAAAGCTAAAGCCAAACCTTTAGTCGTAGTATTGCTTTCATCTAAGGTGATACCAAAAGAACGCGAAGTCATATTTGGATAAAATGGCACTGTTGACGTATATGCATAGAACGCCAAGTCCAAATCAAAAATATTGTCTTCTTTGTTGTTGTAGTTATAACCTGAGATTTTAACCTTAGTCATGAAGGCACCAATTGTAATTGGTGTCTTAATTACAAGCGTACCCGAGGTCGTGATTGGTTGACGCCAAGTTAAGGGCTTCACGAAAATTTTGCCTCCACCTGAACCCAATGGCTGAACGCTCATAGCATTAGTATATTCTGAGGTAATTTTCTGTGATGATGCAGCAATAGCTCGCTCAACATTAGTATTTGTCATATCCGCATTCAAAATATAAGCGCCGTTTTTACTGTCTAACTTTGAAGACATCTCCGAAAGTTTGGCGGCCCATGTTTCTTTGAAATTGGTTAATGTTGAAATAGAGTCTGTAGCTGTAGAAACAAAATCTTGTAATGTCGGGTCAGCTGAAGCGTAATCAGTAACGTCATATTGCTCAATTTGAGCTAAGGACCAAACTAAAGGTGCAGTTGCAGTTGGTGTAGATCCGCCAGCTACATAAACATGTCCTGAGTAAGTAATTGAACCTGTGGCACCGCATTTAATCATCCGAATATAAGTTTCGAATTTTCCTGTACCCTCAGTACTTCCAATAAATCTATCAATGGCACCAGTACCCATAGCGTTACCAGCATTCACTAGCTTATATCCAATGGGCAATTTAATGAGGTATTTAATAACGAAGACCGCATTTGCTCGGCCATTCACGGCCTGATAAAAACCACCCCATGTAGGATTGGCAGTTCCAATGGTTTTGATTTCCAGCTCATGTGTTGATGTAGTCGGGTTATCCGCACTTTTTGCAACACGTGTAACAGCAACATTCCCATTGCCAGCATTGTTATATACACCTACTGCATTATTACCCTTCTTAAAGTTCACATCTCCTTGCACCAACTTGCCGTTAGTAATCATCATCGCCAGCATTGTTGTGTTTTCTAATGCCGAGCCAAGATTGTTAGTACTTGTTTGTAACTGCGAAATTTCAGTATTTTTAAGAGTTGCAAGATCTTGTGAGGTTTGATCAGCTGTAGCTTTTGTTGTTTTCACTACTGTAGATAAGCCACCAGGTACACCAGCATCATATTGTTGAATTTGCTGGGCAATAACACCTTTGTTTGCATCTGCTTTGATAAAGGTATCTTCTACAAACTGTGCATTTTGCTTAAGAGAGGATCTAAAACCGCCTTTAAAATTCGGTGCAGAATTACCACGGCTGATAAACATATTAGTTATCGTAAAAGTTCCACCTGACGGTGCATTATCAAAGCGCAGCCCTAATGGAATTGCTTCAAATGCAGTTGCTTTTACATCAGATGGGAAAATACCAGTCAATTCAATTTCACCACTAGCAGCAACTATAAATGAAGGCAATCCAATGCTATAAGTTGCTCCATGGAATTGAATGCTACAAGTTGCTCCAACCAAACCAGCTGCAGCGGTATATTTGATTCTTGCAACAACTGGGTCACCTTTATCTATGGGAATTTCTTTATGTTTGTATTGAAGTTCCCAAACAGCAACTGTTCTATTGGTGCCAGTGGTGATACTTAAATTTTTAGTATCATCACCGAGTAAAATCCAGTTTTCTTCTGAATAACGTAAGGTATCTAATTGTGCTTTGAAGACTTTAATTTCTTCAGCAAAGACTTCTTTAGCATCAGATCGAGTAATTTTTTCTTGAAGTATTTGAGCGTGGTTTTCTAACACCTTTTGTAGGTTACCACTGTTATTTGCCAAACCAATCGGAATACCACTTACGACCTGAACGGCAAGCATGATTTGTTTGGCTCCATTTGGGCCCGTATCTGGTGTTGAATGTAATTCGATCCCTCTCCCCGAGCCAATTCCTTTTTGACCTACTAATATGTATGCATCACGGCCAGTAATTTGATCAATTGTAAATGGATTTGCCCCAAGAGAGATTAAGGCATTTTTAACAGTAGCAATATTTACTCCGATACTGTCGTAGTTGGTCACAATAACAAATGTGTCATTCGGAATCGCGGCGATAGCATTGCTCATCGCCGTTGCATTCGCGATAGCAGCATATGTATCGTATCGAGTTGAAGAAGCAATTGACCCATCAGCAGCTAAAACATGAACTGAGAATCCGCGAGCTGAAGCTACGGATTTGATTTCACCTTTAAGGTTTTTTATCCCTGTGAAAAAGCCATTCCAACCACATGAGTAGACACGATAATTGAAAACTTGACCAAGATCTTGATTAAGTTGTTTATAACTTGACTCTAAGTTCGAAATTGACTGTGTTGTATTTTGCTGGTTGTCGCTAATTGTTGAGTTAATTTCTTGAAACTTTCCGTCAGCAGCTAATTTATTGTTATCGACCGCAGATTTTAAAGTTACATAATTTTCTGAAATGGATGCAATTTGTTCACCATTCTTTTTAACATCTGCCTTGGTACCTTCAATGGCAGTCGCATTAGCCTCTAACCCTTTTTCAAGTTCACGAGGATTTTTTCTAAAGCCCGTTGCTAGCTCACCTTTTTCAATTTGAACTTCACGAATTAAAAAATCAGGTGCAAATCCAATTTGAGCATATAAAATTACATTAATATATTGTAAATCAACAAGATTTGTATCAAATGTATAAGTACATAAAACTTCTTTATCTGTCGAAATATTATTCCAAGAGGTTCCAATTTGATTATTACTACCTGCAGCATCACGACGATGAATGATTAGGAGTATTTGTGATTGAGCAGCTGTCAAAGATTTTGCCTTGAATGACAACGTGTATTTCTGGTTCCCTTCTAGACCTTCAGCTAAAGTAATCGTCTCAATAAAGCCTTTAAAATATGTAGCTGTATTGGTGGATTTAAAATGCCCCCAAGTAATCCCATTTGAGTCCTTATAAACTTCTAATAAGCTACCTGCTACTGCTGCATTTTGACGCCAATTTGAAATTTCAAGAGGCTTAGAAAAATCACCATTTTTAATAATATTATCGCCCCCGCTAGTAGAAATAGCGGCTTTGATGATTTTACTTTCCTCTGCAATCGCTTGGTTCGTTTCAGTTTTCGTGTAACGAGTACTATCAAGAGTTGCTGAACTGTTAGTCCATAGATCACCAAATTTATGACGGAATTTGGCTTCAAGTGACTCAGTAGCAGCGGAAATTGCTTTAGTAGTATCAGACTTACTTGAATAATCAATAAGAATAGAAGACTTAACAATTGTGCTGTCTACATCTGATTCATTTAGAACTGGTGAAACTTTAAAGCCTTGAACTTCCCACCACCCTGCCGAGCCTGTGTGACCGAGAGCGATACCAAAACGCATCTGTTGAATAGTCGTATTTGACGTTAAATTACAAATAACAGATACGAAATACCAGTTACCATCCTTTGCAGGCACCATAGCTGCAGGGACACTTAGAGTAGTATATCGCGCAGTAGTCCATAAACCATCAGCGTATCCAAACATTACTGGTACGCTTAACGAACCATTAGAGTCAGAAGAACAACGAACCCAGAATGAAATACGATAAGTGCGATCATTAGGAACTGCACTTAAACTGTAGTTAAAACAGTTCACTGGAACCGTTGTATCTTTACGGAAAACAGTATTTGTAACTTTGCCTGTTGTCGTTGTTTTGAAGTACTGCTTCATGTCATAGCCATAATGGCTAATCCACTTATCAGGGTTTGCTAAATTATAATCAGGTATTAACGAATCACTATCATTTTCGGCTTTAATTGATTCATCCAATTTAGTGAGTGAAGTATTAAATGCCTTAGTTTGAGAGGCTGTCACTTCATCTAATTTTGCATTCGTAGCGTAGTTATTTAGGGCCTGAGTAGTGTTATAAATGTTTTTCTCAACATCACTCATCCCGGCTTCAAGTTTTGATGTTCTTTGAGCAAGGGCACCACTCTCAGTTACATAGATTTGTTTAAACTCATTTAGATTCGCAGAAACTTGGTCAAATGCCGCATTGAAGTCATAAGGACTAGCAATCCAACTCTCAGTAGTTATTAACTCCCCTTTGACTAATACAGCCCAGTAAACTGTACCAATAGAACCTTGTGCTGCATTTGGCCTATTGAGCATGTAGAAATTGACGTACTTACCTAAACCACTACTGTTTTTAGTAAAAGTAATTTTACTTACTACTTTCCCATTACTATTTGTAAGTGATTGAACAACCTGCTGTCCACCACCTACATATGCACCTAATGTAGAGTTTGTATCAGCATTATTACGCTTATGTTCTGCACACCATAACAATGTATATTTTGCACCAACCTCCCAATCTTCCCCCATTTTATAAAGTACATGAGGATACGAAACTCCATCATAGGTACCATTTACATTCGAATTAATTAAAAGATTTGTACCCGCTGGTGCTGATTTACTTAAGTTCGCAGACAAGGTATTTGCCTGTTCAGTTACAGCCTGAATCTGTCCAGCTTGTTCAGTTACTTTTGAATTTGTTGTTTCAAGTGCTTCACTTGAGGCTTTTTTCCCTACTTCAGTGTTAGTCAAAGTTAGATCATTTCTAAGCTTAGAAATATCTATACTTTGAGAAGATAAAGTATCGCCATTCTTCTTCACTTCAGCTTGAGTGACTTTAATTGCTTCCGCATTAGCATTTAAAGAGCTTTGAGTATCACGTGGGCTTGGGCTCCATGCAGTAGCCTTATTGCCTGCTTCGATCTGTAATTTTTGAATCGTTGGAATTCGACCAGAACCATATGTTCCATAAAACTCAATTGTTGATTCGGTAGTACTTCCAGTGTGTACTTTGGGAGATACTGTAACTGCAAATCTTTGAAACTCATTTGCTTTTGTTACAGTAACTGAAGTTGTAAAGTAATGAGCAGATCCATTTGAAGAGTAAACTTGTACTGTTCCAGCAACGGGCACACTCACGTCAAAAGAAATAGTAACCGGCTTATCTAAATTTTCGTCATAAAAAGCTTTGAGCTCTTTACTTCGTTCATACATTAAGTATTCACGACTAGTTGATGCTGTTGAGCTTCTTGGCGCTTCTGAATTAGCTACCGCATTAACCCCACCTATTTTAATATTATCTACTGCAGCTGTGATATCAGTAGCCACACGTCCCATGGCGCTCTCAAGATCACTCTTTGTAGCTGTTTTCAATAATGCTTGAGCGTTGCTCTGAATACCTGTTTCAGCATTTTGCATTCTTGATTCAAGCTTACTGGTCCGTTCTGCTTCAGCCTCAGTTCTATTAGTAGCAGTTTTGAATAAATCATTTGCAGTTGCTGTTGCATCATTTGCTGAAGCTAAAGAGTTGTTATCTTCAACGATAATGTAGTTAAGCTGACTTATACCTGATTGAGCTGCATAGTTACCAATAAACATTGGGGCATAAAATTCAGCTTGTGCTGGGAAAGTACGCGGATTATCAATTGTTCCAAGTCCCGTAGCTGCACCTGTAGATTTTCCTTTCAGGTAAAGTACTACTTCTTGCCATTCACCTAAATTTGGTTTAATTGCAGACAACAAGTAATTTGATGAGCCCATGTCTGCAGCAAGATTATTTGTAGTTGTTACATACTTAGTTTGATCTGCTGTTTTACATGCAACACCTAAATAAATACTTCCATTTTCACCAGCAACACGACGGAAACGTGCACGCACCCGATAAAGCGTATCTGGATTAATTTTTACTAATTCTTTCCAATGAACCCAAGCTTCATCATTGCCAGCATTATTACCAAGCTCAAGAATATAACCGCCAAATGCATCAGAATCTTGAAGTACTTTAGCTTCACCTGTAGTTCGCCAAGTTGACCAGTCATCAATTCCTTTTGCTGTTACTACTGCCCTCACACCAGTAGTTACTTGAGTTTGAGACTTGAGACTTAATAAATTCTGAGAAAGTGCTTCAGTAGCTTTTACCGCTGTTGTACCAGTTTGCTGCGCTTCGGCTGCATTATCGAAAGCCAGTTTAGCAATATCATCAGTAGTTTTAAGTGAAGAAGAAAGGCCAGATATTTTAGTGTTTGTATTACTTTCTAAAGTAGATACACTTTTTTGGACATCTACAATCTGGCCTTGTACCTTCAAATTTTCCTTCGAGATACTTGTATCAAGTTTTGTAAATTTCGTCGTGGTAGACTGTTCAAATTCAGCTAGTGACTCAGTAACTTCTAGAATATTTGAATTAGACTGACGATCTGCTTCTTCCAGAGCTGCTTTCGTTTGGTCGATACGTAATGATAAGGCTTTATCTCCATCAGAAACTGACTGAGTAATTGTCGCTAAATCAGACGTTGTTTTTGTTTTATTTGAATTATAGTCAGTCTTTAGTTCTTCAAGTTTTTTTGCTTCTGAAACAAGTTTCTCATCAACAAGTTTTACAGATGATTCAACCTTTTCGATATATGAGGCATTACCAGTAATTTGATCACGCCATGTTTTAGGAATGGTGTCATTTAGTGCTGTAATATCCCAGACCTCATAATCAGCAAGGATTACATCAACTGGGCTTGTAGTGCTTGGCAAAGGTGGATTAGTGCCAGCAATAACACGGAAATGCCCATGGATAGCTGCTGGTGCATCATAGCCACACTGAACAACAGAGTAGTAAACCTCAAACTTGCCTGTACCTTCTTTATTTCCAAGTACCCGTAAATAACCACCCGTACCTGTAGCATTGCCAACAGGTAATAAATATGTCCCTTTTGGCATTTTAATAATTTGTTTTATTAAAAACGTTTTATTAGGCGCAGCTACAAGTGTAGGAACAGTTGGATACCAGCCACCACCTAAAGATGCTGTAGATCTTAAAAGCATCTCATGGGTACTATTTACGGGGTTATCCGTTGATTTGGCTTGTCGAGTTAGTGTTGAGCCTGCTGGTACCGCATAGGCACTTAATCCCCCATTCCCCGATAGAAACGTCGGATCATCACGTAAAGGTTTACCAAGTGATTGCATCCGCGCTAACTCATTCGCACTTAATAAACTTGCATTTGTGGTGTCTAAACTGGCTTGTATTTGATCAGTTTTTTCAGCAACAGATTTGGTAAGGTCAACTACAGTTCGTTCAACACTATTAATGGCAGCTTTGTTATCTCCAATTTGAGATTGAGCAATACTAATTTGTTCAGTAATTGCTTTGTCTTGAGCTGCACGAGTTTTAGATTCTTCTGAAATTAAGGCGTTTGATTTACCCAATTCGTTTTGCATTTCAGCAAACTTAAGCTCAAAACTTTGAGTTAAAGCCTCTTTATCATTTGCACGTGCTTCAGCTTCAGCCAGAAAGCCAGAATCAACTTTCTTATCAAGTTCAACATATTGTGCAGCTACTTGATCTACTTTCTTAACTGCAGCTTCAGTTTGGCTTACTATTGGTTCAATTTTTTGATTAATGAGAGTATTTGTTTCTTCACCCAATGCTAATTTAGCATCATCAATCATTTGACCAGCTTTAACTAAGTTTTGATCAATATCTTGTTTTAAAGCGGCCTTAGTTTGATCAATAACAATTAGAGTGTCAGCTGCTTGTTTTTTACGGTCTAGAACTTCTTGATCTGCAATTTTTTTCGCATTTTCTGCGACCAAGCGAATTTCATCAGAATCACTTCTAACATCAGCAATAATAGAATCCGTTTCTCTCTTGATGAAACCAATTTTGTCATCGAGTTCTTTCTCAGCGCGGATAGCCCGTTGTTGAGCATCAGCTACCAACGCTTCGTTTGCCTGAATTGATTGATCAATACGTTGATTGGCTTCATCCAAACGAATATTTGCATCATTTGCATGCTGTTCAACAATCAGTTTGGTATCGACAATTTCTTGATCAATATAAGCCCGAATTTCATCAACTTTATTTTGTGCAATCTGACCTACTTCTTTTACTTGGTCATGTATTTTTTGCACCTCTTCATCAATGTGATTAATACCTTCTTCAAGCAATTTATAGGCATCAGAATCTTTAATATTATCAATTAACTCTTCTACTTCTTTTATTTTTTCATCAATTTCTTGGCTTATCTGATCTTTGTTTTCATCAATTATTTCGCCTTGTTCTTTTAAGTCTTCTTTTAAACTCTCTAACTTATCAAGAGCGTCTTTAAATGCACCCTCAATAGCTTTAGGATCAATAGGCACACCTGCTACAGTAAGCGTTGTACCAACGGCCATACTGCCTGCAACAGAACTATTACCTGCAACTGAAGTATTACCTACTACAGTGCTATTTCCCGTTAATGTGCTATTACCAGTTTGTTGTGTATTAGCTTGCACATTCATCAACGGCGTTTTAATAGATACAGTTGTGCCAGAATCTACTTTTAAATTTTCTTTAGAAATAAATTCAATATTGTCTTGTCGAATACGGCGCACACCTACAATCGCGCCGTCTCCGTGACTGACATAACTATGGATTACTGGACGTTCTTCATTGCCGTTTTCAAAGAAGACATAGACGTCTTCCCCATCCACAATTTGTATTTCTGTATCTAAATCACTATCACCGACTGGATAGGCAAAAGTTGCCGTAATGCCTTCACTTGCGCCATCAGTTAAACCATGAATGTGTACTTGTGCAGTACGACCTTTTGCGTTGTAACTTAAAATCTTTGCACGTTTATAACCATTCATATATTTGACCTACAAATTAGCAATCCAGAACTTTGATGAAGTCCCCATTGATCCCCCGATTGCGCCTGTATCTATATGATGTGCAGCTGTTAAAACGACATACTTCTTACTATCAATTTCGAATATATCGCCCGCATTCCAATTCAAATTTAGCGGCCTGATTATGGTTCCCCGCAAGATCAAAACTTTTTCCAAGTTTTTAACTTGTCGGGCATCTAAACCAGCTCTTTGCGTAACAGTGTGGCCTGGGGTTATTGAGTCATCACCAACAACCGTTGAACCGTTATTCTCCACGGTCACGAAAGATGATTTTTGCATCAGTTCCAAAGGTTTACTGGATATCCAAACGACACTGCTAGGATCTAGTTTTGTGACTGGTTCCTTTTTGAAAAATGAATCAATTTTTTGAGCTGACACCTTATTGTTTTGAAAACAAATGACTGCCGCTTCTTGTTGCAGATAATGAGCCAAACGTTGTGTAGGCAAGCTTCCCTTTAGGCATACGAATTTTGGCAAAGGTAAATCACCACCTAGACTGATAGTTGCTCCACAAGCTCTTATTACTGAATTAAAGGAGGTTTCATTACTAATAACAGCTTGCTTTAAATTTTCGATAAGTCTTTTACAGCCAGCCAAAATGCCAATACAAGAGATACCACCTACACGTCGATCATGTTTAATAGTCTGAGTTTTTAGAGGGGTGACTTTGATAAGTTCGAAAGGATGAGATATGTCATTTACTGTAAGTTGCTCCCCTTCTTTTAAAAGGGAATCTAATTCAGTAGTTGATTGAACTGTAAACTCAATAGAGGCTGGAATAGGTATGAGATCAGTTCTTAAAGTTGCACTAATAAGCTCAGAAACTGGAATAACTTTTCCAGCAGATACTATGGTGATTTGCATTAACGGTTCCCCATGTTAAAACTCATCGGGACCATTAAAAATGCAAGTTTTGGTAAAGCTTCTTTCTTCTCATTATAGTTTTGCTGAGCTTCTGAGACTGAAAGCCCGTAACTTTCGACTCCTAGCCCACGGGTTGCTTCAACTAATCGAGCTTGCAAAAGATCACAATGCGCTTTTACTAAAGGCAAAATGATTACATACTCATCCCCATTAAGTTCTATGGATTCATTCAGTTCAATACTGGTAATTGCCTTAGTTTGACAATCTAATGTCGCCCAACCCGCATAAGATTTTGTCTCTTCAATAAATGCCTTAACGATATCCTCAAGCAAAATTGAGTAACCAGATAATTGATATTCTTTATAGAGTTCTTCTGAAAGTTGCTGGATAGAACCAGCAACTACAGCATACCCTTCTGATTCAGGTAATAACTTCATAGCCATTACCCAAATAGATTGCCCAGTTGACGACCAACGCCTTGCACAGCATTTGCAAGATTAGTTGCTTGTTGAGCAGTATTGATCACTTGCTGAACTCGATTAACAAGCTCAGCTGTACCATCAATTTCTTTTTTACCCGGCTGAATACTACCGTTGGTACCAATGTTTGCGAAACTACCAAAGTAGTTGTAATCAATTGGGCAAGAAACTGTCATTACTTGTGATCGGCTATCAGAATCGTATTCAGCTGATTCAAAACGAATAGCACAGTTTTCAAGTGCATATGAGCGGGTAAAACTTCCTAATCGGCCATCGTAGTAATCACCATGGATGATTCCACCACTAGCTACGACATATTCAGCTAATAGTTGATCATGCCCAGCTTCAGTTACTAGGATTTGAAGGTTGCCTGTGTAATGGGTTTTCGGTGGACCAGCAACAATTCCAGTAAAACCACCCGCATATTGAACTTCTGCTGGATCTTCATTACTCACAATCGGCCGTGGGCAACTTTTAAATAAAAAGCGAAGGTCTTCCATGCCACGAGGTACAAACATTCCTTGACACGCTAATAAGGGGGACCCAAGTTGCTGTAAGGCAATATAATCTTGTTTAAGCTGGTTAAGTAAAATCGGGTTAGATTGTTGCATGATCTTGATGCTCTATAGCTTTTATATGCATCAAGAGTAAAAGGTTAAAACCCTTTCAAAGTTGTTTGGTTCCATTAAAAAAGCCACCTTAATGGGTAGCTTTGTTTATTTCTTTTTATCCAATATTCTGCGGTACCCGCAGAACTTGTACTGAAGGTACACCACGTTCAAGGGTATCTTGGACACAACGATAATCAGGGTTATTTGGTTCATAACCGAGTTCACCGCGAATATTTCCTTTATGGATCGTCATAGGTGCATCAAAACGCCCACGCATAAAGCGGCCAATGATAATCGTGTCAGTTAATGATTGATTGGTTTTTGTTTCGGTTTTATCAGTTTTTTTCTGATATTGAATACCTGGCGCTTCACCTAAGATTTGAGTTGTATTCATGCTTATTTCCTTAATTGAATGGATGATAGGTAAAGCCATAAAATGACTTTACCTAATAGCAATTAGTAAATACCTAAACGTTTACCTTTATTGAATGAACGCAAACGCTTGCGAATTGCATTCGCCGTGAAAGCATGAAGACGAGCTTTTTTCATACCAGCTTTTTGAGCTGATGTTAAACGCACCTTTTGACCTGGTAATCGTTTATTCACAACTGTTTTAACCCCTTGTCGAATCGCAAGAACTCCACGGTAATGAACTTTTCGACCATTCACTTTACGCTGGCTAAACGCTCCATTTCGAGCTTTAATTTTTTTAGCCATTGAGTCGAAACCTTCTTCTGTTTCATCTGCCTCACCGAAAATAAATTCTCGTACCAGTTCTTCGAGTTCTGGACCTTCATCAGGCGTATTAGCGAGAACAGTATTTGCTGCTGCTTCTAATGCAGCGTCAGCAACTTCTGTATCTTCGCTAAAGATTTCTTCAATATCTGTAGCATCAACACCAAATGTTAAGAAAGCATCTGAAAGTGACGCCATGAGAGCGTTTTCATAGGTGCCTTCATCATCATCTGCACCATCTAAAGCATCGAAAATTAAAGCATCTAAATAATCAATGCCCAGCTCTCCTTCTTCAAGATTACCTTCGCTGATTGTATCTACCGTATCGGATAGAATATTTAGAGCAATTTGCCGTACTTGTTCAATCACAGATTGCTGTTCTCGATCAGTACTTGAAACCTTACTTACAACGGTAGAAATATTCTCCGCTGCTGAATCAAAAGCACGTAACGTTAATGGTTTTTTAGTGGTTGGGCCAAATGGATTCATCTTGAAAGATCCTTAAAATTATTTAACTAAAACGTCTTCATCAAAAATTGCGGCACGTGTTGTACCAACAACACCATGGGCTAAATAGAGGCGTACTCGCTCATAAGGAAAGTCATTGTCAGGTACTAAACTGAACTCAAAAGGTTTTCCCCCCAGCTCATCAGCAGGTTGTAACCAACCAGTTGTTTCGCTAGAAGCTCCTTCTAAAAATTCTTGGATATCGTCACCAGCTTTTTTGATGTAGTCAGGAGTTGCTTGGAACATATAAGTTCTAAGAATTTCGATACATTTATTTGTAACCCGTGCCGCGATTTCGGCTGCAGGAACTAAGCGCAAAGCACTATTTTTACTTTGGTATTGGGTTAACACATCACTTAAAACAAATAATGTAGTTTCGAACTTAACTGGGCGAACAACATTTACTTTAGCCTTAGCCAACATTTCCTGAACTTGCTCATCTTCAAGATCATTACCTGGCATCTGGCTTAAGTTTTTTGCTGTAAATGGATAATCTTTCCACGCCACAGCATTTTTTAACGGCGCAAAACCTTGTTTATTCAATTTCGCATTACGTAATAATTTATCGCCGATATAATGGCCCAAATAGTATGCTGGTACCTTACGCCCTCTAAGGGTGACAGCATCTGAAGGGCGGCAAAGGTTCGGACTCCAAATGAATTGAACAAACTGTGATTGAGCATCTACGCTTGTAGCAAATTGGGCTGCTTGTTCAGCAGTAAAGGTTGGGTTGATTTCGGCATCTAAAGGAATACGTAATTTTGTAGCTGCACGTTGTGCCGCAACATAAATTGGTAAATCATGTGGATTAGGCAAAGTCAGATATGCTGGTGTAGTTAACTGACTTGTCAGAATTTTATATAGTTCATCTGGATTAAATGAAGGTAATGCTTCATCTTCTAAGGCCAATGTTTTTGAAGCTCGACCTAAACTATTAGATTCGTTATATGCAGTTGATTTGAGAATTGCTTGTAGCGCATCAATGCCCAGTGATAAATCAAATTTCTCGAAGTATTCTTTAGCATCAGCTACTGCAACAATTGAAGCAGAATTTTCAATGTCACCATCTACTAATCCTTGTACAGTAACAATTTGATCACCTGTTACCGCATCACGTATTTCCAAACGCATAGAAATATCTGCAGGTCCGCGTGGGCTTGTTACTTTCGCAAAAAAGGCCACATTGATTTCTGCATTTGCAAGATAACTGTGAGTATCAAATTCCAGTTTGAGTGATGGGCCAGCCCCTGCAACAAGGGATAGCTCACCTGTACTTGATAGAGCAAGTATATTCATTACATTACACGCCCAAGGCTATTTGTTTTAAGTATTTTGAGCTGTGGGCTTATTAAATTTTCTGGCTAGTTCCAATGTAAAAAAACCACTCGGAAGTGGTTTTCAAAATAATCAAATTCTTATACCGTTCCATCTGGTTCAGAGGGTTCTTGCGGCTCAGACGGTACAATCTGAATTACATTCCCTTTCAATCCGTTGATTTGGTCTAAGTTATCTTGCAATTGCTTATAAGCTTCATCGCCGATCAATGTAAATGTCACCTTTTGACCAGCTTGAACTCTAACTTGGGAAAAGGGTTCTGTAATGTCATTTACACTATTGTTCTGCAGTGTAATAACACGTTCAGTTGGCTGGTCACCTACAGCATCCATAATAGTATTAGTACCATCAATAATTAAACTGGTCATTTTATTACTCAACAATTAGATTTTTACCAAGACCCTTCAACTGGCGTAAGTTTTCCAGTACTTGATGTTTAAATGTTTGGTTATGACACGTAATACTTGCTGTCTGACCTGCTTCAATAGCAACACGTGATAACGGTTCTAAAACTGTTGAAAATCCGTTATTAGTTACTTTAATAACTAGCGGATCTACAATACTAATGCTTGAACCAGCTAGATTTTCTACAATTTGATGTTGGGCTTTGGGAATATCAGTTTCTTTAGTTTTATTTGCTACATACCCTAACTCATCAACATTCCAGAAATTTTTAGAATCAAGATCTTTTAAAGGTGAGACAGACTCATTTGATGATTTAGTTGAGTTTCCATTATCTTTAGTATTGGATACTTCATTATTTGAATCAGCATTTTTCAAATCAGTAGGTTTATCACCTTCATCTTGAGATGTGCCGTTTTCAGGACTTTTACTATTTAACAAATCATCTTGATCTGAAGTATTGTTCTCATCAGATTGGGTATTCTGTGTTTCTGTAGTTTTATTGGTTTTATTACGTGTGTTTTTTGGTTTTGTAGTCGCTTGTTCGTCAGTTGAAACTAAAGTTTCGTCAGTGTTTTGAGTTGCTGCAGCCATGAGATTATCCTTTCAATAAATAAGGGAAAAGGCGCATCGAAATGCGCCTTACTCTGTATTACTTACGATTTTTTAAGAGATGGCATATTGATACAGTGGATGACATAACCCTGATCAGCATAACGTTCGAATGGGTTCGTTTCTGCAGCTTGAGAGCCAATTAATGTCATTACTGATTCACGCGCATCTGGGCGTGTTTCAATTACTGATAGTGGAGTTTGAATAAAGCCTACGAACGGTGAGCGAATTGGCTCATTTCCACGACCCATTAAAAGCATATCAAAAGCAGTATCTGCTTCTGCTACAAGCTCTTGTGCAGAAGGTGCATGATAAACATTCGTCCCATCAGCAAGAGTGCCGATACGAACAATTTGTCCATATCCAGCTGTATAACCAGTTTTTGTCGGCATTTTATCGCTCGACAATTGATTAAAGAAGACTGCAGCGCTATCACCTACATAAAGATCATAAGCAACTGTTGAACCACCAGTACGTTGATTAATATCCATTTTGGCAGCAGAAATAAATTTCATTACTTCGCCGAACAAATCAGCTGTCGTATTAAATGCAGCAGCTAATTTACCTGTGACACCACGAGATGCATCAAAAGTAACTTCACGTCCCGAGTATTCCGCTAAATCTTTTGCTTCACCTAATAAACGGACATTTTGTTCCAAGAAGATTTTTCCTTGAACAATTGCTAAAGCCTGACCTAGGAAACCAAGCTTAAGTTCGTTATTAACTTGGGATTGAAGCAAAGTAGATAAAGTAACCTGAGCCATGATTGGTGATGACACTAAATTTTCATATTCAGGTTCAAAATCAACACCTACTGGCGTCAATAAATAATTACTGTTGCCATCTCGCGCATCAAAATCAGCCACAAGATGAACTTCAACTTTCGCACCAACTGGTAATGCTTCATTTAAGGTCACGCTAATTTTGCTAGCTGAAATGTCAATTTCGCTACCAATTACACGATATTCAACGCCGTTTACTACAACATCTTTTTCTGCAATAGCAGATATCTTGCCTGTTAATTTAGATTTTGTTCGATTACGGGTATGTGCAACTTCTTTACCATTAATTTTGATTGAAACATTACCAGCAAGAAATGGTAATAATTTTGCATTTTCATCAGGGGTTTTAGCTTTGTAATCAGCATAAGATGTGCGTGCGGTTACTGAATACGTTGTACCAGCACCACCATTTGACAATGCGAAGCGAAAGCGCCCTTCTACATATGGTTTTGATGCATTTGCACCATCTAAATATTCTGATTTTTTCATTGCACCAAAATCGCGATTGGTAACAAAGCGAATTGATACAAGAGGAACTTCATTAGAACCATTCGAGTTTGGAATCATCGCAACGATAGGCATTGCATAGGCAATAACGTTTGCAATGGTTGCTACAGTTATCGCTGGTACGATACTTACTGATTCATGGTGTTGGTGATTTACATCATCAAAACCTGACTCATTTAAACCATCGTAGTAGCTAAGTGTTTCTGTAGGTAAAGCTGATGCCTGTTTAGCACCACTCAAACCAGCAGTTAATGCAGCTGCAATAACAGATGGATGTGGTAGATCACCGCCGTGACGAGTTTGATATTGTGCAACACCAAACATTACCGCTTTATCAATTTCAGGGGCATATTCTGTTCCGATAGAATCAAAAATAGCTTTTAATACTTCTGGGTATTCTTCAACTGCGGTTTGGGCACTATCAAATCCATTTTCAAACTCATCATTACTTTTGAAATAGTAATTTTGGCACTGAGCTGTAGCAGTTTGTTGAGCCTCATACTTTTTACGAATTTCGTCTGATAACACAGTCATTTTAAACCAGCCTTTGGCTTGCGATGTAAGTTGAAGAAAGTCTGACATGAGCCATTTTTACTTATTCTGGTCGGTTCCAAATATAAAAAAGTCCCCAAGAATGAGGACAAAGAAAATGTAGCTAAAGGACCATCGCAGCCCTTTATTTATATAGCTAAAGGTCTGCGCGCTCATTCTCACGCTGTCCTTTGTTATCTGTTGTAGAACTAAGGTTTTGCTGACGTTCAGGCGCGCCCAACTTGTAGCAATCAGACCAATGTGATTCATGAATAGAGCGCTCAAGTCGTAATTGACCTAAGCGACGACAAAACTTTTGAGCGCCTTTATCCATTAGCCACCGCCTAACTTTGTTTTAGTTGCAGCGGTATCAGGCTCAAGTGCTGAACCTAAAGCGCTGGTCTGGTTTAGAGTGCGACGCTGTGCTTTTTTAGCATTGGTTTCAGTAACAGCTTTTTGAGCTGCTGCTGCCGCATCTGCTTCTGGATCTTGTCGAAAGGGTTTGCTACCGCACATAGTTATTCATTCCGTGTCCAGCCTTTAGGGCTTAAGTAAGGTGTGCCAGCTTGTACCGTTTCTGTTGGCACATTAGCTGCGTCAGGTGTTTTAGCCCCTTCACGGCGCAATTGGCCTTTCAGCGCTTGATTGTTTGCTTCGGCTGCTGCTAACTGCTGACGAAGTTGTTCAACCAGTGCCGTTTGATCAACCGTTGATTCTGTCTCAGACCCAGCATCACCAGTCTGTGCCTGATCTTCTGTCGATTGATTAGCGTCTGGTTGTGAGGCATCCGCTTGCTGTTCAGTTGCTTTAGTTTCATCAACTGTTGTTGGCTCTGGTGCTGCACCAGGTGTTTTAATTTGTCGATTACCAGGCATAAAAAAGCCCTATTCGTTGTGAATAGGGCTAGTTTTGGCTTAGCGGTCTTTAGGTTTGCTGTGTGATTATCTTGTTGTTATGGTGTCTATATCTTTATATTCCAGAACTTTAAAAACATCTTCTTTAGGATTAATCTCTTTCAACAATACCTTATCTCCACTCATATCAATTAAATGCCATTTTCTTGAGTCATTCTTTATGACTACCACACTATTTACCTTGTTATTTTTGACTAATTTTCCAGCATCATATCCACTAACATACGGCAAACAAAATATTAATAAGATAATTACAATTTTAAATACATTATCAAATATTACTTCTTCTCGTTTGATTCTAATTAATGGACCAACGAACAAAGGGTCATTATATTTTCTTTTTTTATAACCTAACGAAACTAAAAACATGGATGTTAAAAAATAAAATATAAACAAAACCACATCAAAATAATTAGAGATCTCTAAATTAATACTTAATAAGTTCTGAATAAATCCATTAAAGCTTGTATACAAAGCTATAAAGCATAAAAAAATAACAGATACAGTTCTTTCAGAAAATTTTAATCCAAAGATGCATCCGACAAAGATCCCACCTAAAAAAATTAAAATAATTTTAAAAGATGAGATAAAAAGAATTTGAGGCGTTAAATTTTGTATATACCAACCAACCCCCAAAGCATTATAAAACCCAATTTTAAAAGTTAAAGAGACACCAACACTTAAAAAAAACAATATTGTTAGTATCTCAATAAAAGAGGCTCTTTTTAAATATTCGATAATAAAATTCATTTTTTAGCGAAACAATTAATAAATTCCCCAATAATTTAAATTAAATTCTATGTTTCTTCACCTTTTATTTCATCCCCCTTGAGCGCTTGCTCTAACCCCAATATCTTTTCGATATCATCTGCCTGACTTAACAAGATGTTTTGCTCACGCTCTGTGTATACATAAGACTTAGCTGCACTTCTATCCGCTTACCCCACTAGAAACATAAATTTCCACACTATTTCCTGCTTTCACTTTATAACGGAGCTTATCCCAGCAATGTTGTCGAAAAGGTTCAGTATCTGGTGAAGCAGCTGTTAAAGAAAGAATAGTCACCCAGTGTGAATCATTTTGCGGATCAGCATAAGGAACATTACTTCCGAAAAATTCTACTTCGGCCCCGTTCCCGATCACCTGGTAATTGAAAATTGCTGAAGTACATTGTTCAGCTATTTCAATGTCGCCTGTCTTTTTACCTTTTTCATTGAAAATTAAATAGCTCATTTAGTTTCTCCATCACCTATAGGTGAAATAAACAAATCATCTCTACGGTTTAAAACATACTTACTGCCAAAATCTGCCATGAGACTAAAACCAGTAATATTCACAATCTCAAACCACAACATTAGATTTTCATAAATCATTAAACCTAAAAGATCCCCTTCTTTAAGAATCATGTCGGGAATTTTGATTATTCTTTCCAATACATCTTCCAACTCATCATTAAATGGCTCTACTTGAGCAGTTAGCACCAAATCAGATGGGTTATTCATAGAGAAGTTCTTTTGAATATAACCACCGTTAAATTTATCGAAATGAACATAAGCAGCGCCCTTGTATTCATATTTGTAGTTAGGTTCGTCTTGAATCGATAAAGTGTTTGCTTCAAAAGAAAGTGGATCTAATGGTTTTGAATCTTCAGCTGGATTATTGAAAATCACTTCTTTACGCCAAACTTGTGCTGGAATACTTGCTAATGCATTCATAACAACACGTCTCGCAGCTAAACGGCGTCCATTGGCAACTTGATTTACTGATCTATTTAGCATTTCGACTTAAACCCTTCATAAAAACATTAAGCATCTCTTGGTCAATAGCGCCTGATTTATGTAGTGCCTGAATTCTTTCAATTTGACTGGCTCTAACAGTTTCTGATTCAAAACGTTTGAGAGTTTTCAATTCGCGTTCTAAGAGCTTTTTCGCAACTTTATCTGCTCTACGCATCATTTCCTTTTCAGCTTTTTGAATATTTGCTTTGATTGGTTTTACTGAACCACTCATCACATCTTTTACTTGTTCGTTAATCGAATTCTGTATCTGCTTATCAGTTTGCTTATATCGAGCACCAACTTGTTTTTGACGGTCTTTTTCTACTTCCTTTTTAAGATATGCAATGCCTGATGGTGAACCAATCCACTTAACAACACGCAAAACATGCTTACAAGCCACACCAGACAAGTGAGGGTTACGAACTTTCGGGAAACCACCCTCATCCCGTCCTAAGTTGTAGCCGCCTATAGTTGCCATATAGCGATACCAGAACGTATGACGCTCGCAATCACACTGAAATTTGATTTTGCCTTTAGCCAAGCGGTTTTTAACAGTAGTTAAAGCTTGTTTATCGATATCAAAAACAACTGATTTAAAGTTTGAAAACTCAATCTCAACATGATGATTTAAAACTTTACTATTTGGACCGGCATTAGTAAGTAAGTGTACTAACCCAGCTTTTCTGCTGACTGGTACCGCCAAATAGATTTGTTCATTTGCCCGGTCAATATCATCTTGTCGGCTTAAATTAATGATGTTTTGAGGGGTAATACCCTTACTATACTGATCTTTTAATAGTTGAATGTTTTCCTGAAATGCCAAGATATCATCACGGGTAATACGCCGTGGTACTTCTCCATTTCGCTGACCTAATGTTGTAAAAAGTACTCTCTCTACATCATATTTTTCGCCTTCTGCAATATCTTGTGGCCGCAAGAACATAGGCTTAGGGATCTTTCGTCCCCAATCATCATATTCAATTTCCTTTTCGGCAAATGCCCGCTGTTCTCTATCTGCACGCTGGCGACTCTGTTGATCTCTACGAACTCCACCATTTTGCAAAGATTGGTTTAATTGCAGCTGGGCACGGCGTAAATCATCTGGCTTGAATGCTGACATATTAATTATCCTGCAAGTATTCTTTTTGAAGTCTTAAAAGATCAACGAGCCTTGGAAATGCTACCTTTTGTAGTGGTAGCTTTTCCCAAATGCCGTTGGCACCACAGGCCACTAAAACCGCATCAATATGATTCCTTGAACCATAAAGCTTGTAGCTTAAGAGTGATGGATCTTGCGATTCATCCTCCTTAATCTCCCAAACGATTAGATTCTGAATATTATTCTGTTGAAGATTTCGGTGAATTAAGTCTCTAATAGCATTTCGATAATCATTTCTCATACTGTTTCACCTATTTAAGCTTTAACAGTACTTACACGCGCAAAGCCACCAATACCCGCTTTACCGCTGTTGCCGTTACTTTCAGTAGTGTGACCAGCTTCGCCGACAACTAAAGTCATGTACTGAGTTTTTTCGGTTGAATTAGAATATCGGCAAATGAGTAAACCACCACTTGCACCACCACCACCAAGTGCCCAGCCGTCATCTCCTACACCATTAGCACCATCCCCACCTGCACCCCAGTTTGATACTGGACTTACAGATGCACCGCCCATGTGATTCAATTGGTTTGCAGCTGTACCAGCAATACCTAATTTTCTTGAAAGCTCTGTAATACTAGATGTGATAGTAATTGTTCCAGCTAAACCGCCAGCACCATTTGAGAAAGCACTACCATTCGACCACTGACCACTTGTACCGCCTTTACCCCCACCAACAACCGCCAAATCGAGCTCATTTAAACGTAAGCGTGTATCTGTACCATTGGTCCCATGAGCCATTGCTCCTAACTCCCATACACTGCCACCGCCAGCACCGCCAGCACCCACTAAAATGAATTCTTTTTGTTCTTTAGGTTGAATTGGAATGATATAAACACCTGGTACTGTGTAATCGCCGTTTCCATCGTTTAGTGTTTCTGCAGCAACCTGAATAACTGACCAATTCACTGTGCCTGCATATCCAATACGGTTTTGCCCTGAGCGCTCCCAAACTTTATATGAGAACCCTTTTTCCGCACGTGTAAGCTCCCAAGCTTCATGTGAACTTTCTGGAGTTAAATAGATTGCATACTTTGAATCACGTAAATCAGTAACTTTGCCACCTAATTCAATTGTTGCAGTGCTACCAATATTTACACCTGCTCCAATCAATTTTGGATATTGAGCATCTAAGTTTTTCTTAAAATCGATTAGCTGCTGTAATAAGTTTTTGGAACCAAGATCTAGATCATCAATCTGATGTTGTAAATCATCGTCTTTGGCTTTTACGTCCTTCTCAAATGCATATTGGGGGTGAGGATCCTCATGCTGATTGTGTTCAGTCATAAGTTTACGGATTAATGCAGCGTATTGTGGGTGTGGGTCTTCATCTGCACTATGCTGATTCATCAACATCACAGCAATTGGTGTGTTTGGATCAATCTTGATAGTTACGTTTTTTAAATTAACGTCAGTTAAAACAAATCCGAATGTAACAATGGCTACTACGTTTGCATGTAAAGACATGATTGATTGAGCTTCTGTAGTTGAAGCTACAGCAAGCAAAGTGCCATCTGATAGGTATATACCCATCTCAAACACTTCCATTGTTAAAGTTGGCTCAATACTCATCACAAAACGCAAAGTGCCTGTTTCAGTATCTACACCACCACCGTTAAGAGAAAATCTGGCTAATTCATTTTTAAGTGAAGTTAAGTTCTTTGCTTCAACTGATGCATCAAATTTACTAGTACCTACAGCAAGATGTGTCAGCTCCCCACCAAAACTAGCGACATCACCCACTTTATTTAATGCATTCCGACCTGCGTCAGTTAAAAAGAAGTTAATAGCCATAACCCACCCATAAGATTTATTGATCTATAGTAGTTATGGCTTCATGCAGTATTACTGGTCAGTTCCACTAGATTGATCATTATCTTTTTCAGCTGCATCTCTTAAAGCACTGAATCTTGACTTACGTTCTGCCTGTTCTCGGCCTTCAGGGGTATCATCTGTAACATTGACTGTTTCATAAGCTTCTGTGTAATGAACGTTCTCAAGGAATAAGAAGGCAAAAGCATCACCCAAGTCTGGCGACTTAATTCCCATTCGTTTCATTTCATCTTTACTCAAGATTTTGTAACGTGCAAAGTCATCAAAACGGTATGGAACGTGAATTAATTGGTCTTTAATTTTCACGTTGTGTTTCTTCGTTTTCATTTTAAAACGACCACTAGCGATTGCTCGTGCTAAGCCCACATAAGCTAACGACCGTTTATTCGTAAACTCTTTTCTATTGTCATTACTAAAACATTGTGAGCCCCAATAAACAGGAACGTAGAAAATACCTTGCTTTTTAAGATACTGACCTAAACCTTTACCTGCCCCGTTGTCATCTACTACCAAGTTAGCATTTGGATACTGTAAAAGTAGCTCATTAATCTTTGCGAATAGTTCTAAGATATCATCTCTGTTTTTGCACAAAGGTATATCTACAACCTCTACACGGCGTGCACGTTCTCCCCATTGGGATTCACCCCAAACTTTAGAAACAACAATTACAGAATCGTCTCGGCCAACACCACCACCAACGTCTACCGTAATGACATAACCAAATTGATGATCCTCAAAAATACTCGCGCCAACATACATTTCTTCTGTTTGACGTTTAGTAATTAAGAACTCATCAGATAAGTCTGGGAATTCACCTAGAACACGGATCTTATACTGAGCATCTTCTCGGCTTCCATACTTTTGCCGTTGTTCTTCTAAAGATTGCTTACTAACAAGTGGTGACTCTTCCCCGTTAAATGTGAGTGCAATCCAAACACCCCCAGCTCGATGACTTAACTTGTGATGAGTCTCATAGAACATACCCGCATTACGGGTAGGTTGCGACGTCATTACAGCACGGTTGTCTTCGTGAGTTAATGCACCAAACGCTACATCAAGTACAGCATCATCTACACCGCTGGCCTCATCGACCCAGACCATATAGTTGTCGCCGTGGTTACCAGCTAAGTTCGTGGGTTGATGTTTTGGTGCTGTCTTAGCAAAGACATACCATTTTTCTTTGTAGCCTTTGATGTAAACGAGTTCAGACTGGTACCCAACATAATCAGCAAGCCAAGCCAAAGGGCCTTGCTTCAATCGTGCTAGATTGATACTGATTTCTTTCCAGACTTGTTTCTTTAACTGCCCAATCTGCGGAGCAGTAAACATCATGATTGATTCATCAAAAAACAAGAGATGCCATAAGGCAACAATACCGGCACTGGCCGTTTTACCAGTGTTATGTAGTACTAAGTCATCTTCACCTAAGAAAAATGGATCTGGATCGAGTACAAAACCGTAATATTTGCCTTCACCAAGCTCGGCAACAGATGTGATTTTTAAAGGCTTATGTTCACCATCTATAAGCCTATAAGATGCAAACTGTTCTCTATTTTCTGGCTTTAAGTTCAGGTATTGAGAAACAAGTAATTCAATCTTGTCGCCCTTCGACCAGCCGTTACCATCGTATAAAGAAATTAAGCAAAGTATGTGGGATTTATTGAAGGTATGAGCTTTACCATTCTCATATTCAAACCGGTACATTTCTTGATAACCGGTTACTGTTTTAATTACCTCTAGTTCTGTTTTACCATCAGCAGCAAGGATCTTGTGATTTAAATTAATCCGCTCAACTGGGATAAAGTCCCCATTGGATAATTTGATTAATGTCCCTTTACCAAAACAACCGTGACCTGAAGCTACGGATGTACGACTACCATCAAATGCAATAGATTCAAAAAGTAATTCTTGTTGCCATGTGGGTTCGACACCTAATGCTTCTACGGCGAAAGCATAGATGTCGTATCGATAACGCTCACAAAGTTCCCACCATTCGGGAATTTCTTTTAATGGTGCCAAAGCCATACCGTAAAAACACCATTAACTAAAAGATTGAAAAAGGAAGCATTGTTGGATCTACAGCATCTTCTTCAAACTGATTCCCTTCAGTAATCGAAAAGCCTTTAGCAATTTTTGTACTAGCCCAAACTGCTAACAGGATTGCAATGTGGCCGTTGTTTAAGCTACTGCTATCAAATTCCTGCTGAAGGCCGTTTTTATCGACCTTACGGATTTCAAGTACGTTCTTAGGGTTGTACTGGTTTAGCTTCGGCTCAATTTCAATTAACTTTGCTCTGTAACGAGCTTGGTAAATTGAAATCACTTCTTCTAAATGCTCTTTAGCATTGAAACTTAATTGCCAATTCTGTACTTGTTCAGGTGAGTCAGTAACAACAACCGTTTGATCTCTTAAATCACTTGGTACAGGTAAATTTGAATAAACGACTGTTTTTTGAATAACAAGCTCACCAGTATCTGCAAATGCGGCTCCAATGAGACGAATTGGTTGATCTGAAAACCCAGCAACACGGCTGTCTATACGAATAATTCCAGACATTACTAGTATCCTTAGCGCCGTTTGCGTTCTAACTTGGTTTGGCATTCAATGCAGAATTTCACGCCACCTAAAGCACGGCGGCGCTCTGGTATTTCTTCACCACATTCAACACATTCTTTTTCAGATTCGCCGTCAAAACGGCATCGATTTGCAATTTCTTGCTGCAATAAATAATCAGCACTTTCTTGTGCCTTATCGATTAAGTCAGTCATCTATACGCTCAACTGTAATTTCACCTGTTTCTCTATCACCCTTCACACGCTGGTGATCGAGTGATGTGTACTGATCAGCTTGCACTACAACTTTGTCGTTGATTGCGGGCTGTTCCGTTGCTGAGCCGTCAGGTTCATAACCATTACCTGTGTTTTGGTCGAATGGACCACCGAAACCGATGACGTTAGGTGTATAACCCACGAGCTGAATATCTACAGTTGAGATAGAAAGATTGATTGCTTCGCTTGGGACTGGTGATGGAAAAAGTTCATTTTCAAAAACAGTGAATGTTGAATTAACTACATGATCATTCCATTGCTGAAATGGCACATTAAAACGACGGTTATCATTGCTAGACATGTACGCGCAAAATTGCCCAATGACTGAACGTAGATCGTTGGGATTGGTGGCAAAGAATGCGATTTGAGCACGTACAGTTGTTGGCACCAGACGTACTTTTACCCGCTTCTCATCAATTACCGTTTCAACAAAATCTGGTACTGGAAGTAATTGATTAACATCAGGGGGTTGATCCGTTAGCGCTGTTGCAGTGAGCATTACGGGTAAAAGTACTTTCGACACTTCATCATGCTTTTGGCTTTTTCTGTATTCAGATAGCATTGCTTCTGAATCGTCCATCATCCGTGACGGACATGCTTTTATAGCATCGCCAATAGCTCTCAATTTCCAGTCAGCCGTTAATTGTGTCTCTGGCATATAGGAAGCACGAAAATTCACAAGCTGCTTATACCAAGCGTTTTGGATGCATTTAAGCGAATCGTTGGGGTACTTCATTATTACCCCCATACGCTAAAAATATTGCCAAAAGATTTTTTTGGTTTTTTAGATTTCTCTTTTAGGGTTGGCTGATCCATGGATTGCAATATTTGTTCAGCTTGTTGTTGAACTGAATCAAAGCTCATCACAGGATTTACCATACCCGTATAGAGTTCTTTTTTGCGTTCTTCTCTAAGTTGTTGTATTCGTTTTTGCTTATCAACTACTTCAGATAGTTCACCTACTAACCCTTGAGCATTTCCTAACTCGTTTAAAAGATGAAGCTGGCTATTGATATTGTCGTATGTCTGTAAGATTTGATCTTCAAGTAATTGAGCAATGATAATTTCGGGTTGTGATAACTGAGAAAAATCTGTTGCACTATCAAAGCAAGAAATTACACCCTCTGGTTCTTCAGGAACAAATAAACCATCAAATAACTGACCGTCACCTACATTACTTGCATAGTTAGGTTGTGACACATAGTCAAAACCAAAAAAGCCAGTAGGAATAAGACGACCACCTAATCTCTTATAGTTAACTGCTGTGCTGAACCCACCTGCTTGTGCGGCATATTGTCTTAATGCAAGTTCACCTGGTTCATTGTCAAAAAATTCTTCTTGATGCTCTACAGTCCCATCTTGTGAAGCACGTAATTGAATTGTTTTAAGCGCTGGGGCTAGATATACCAATTTACCTTTAATAGGAACAGTTTCAGGCGGTACCATACCGTAACGTTGTCGAATTTGATGACCGTAAAACCCTTGTAAAGAGTTAGTTGCAACCATTTCTTGTACATGATTACTGTTAATCAAGTTGATCATTACATCAACATCGACATTACTTCGATCAACACCAGTATATTTACGGCACCGATCGTGTAGATTGTAAGAGAGAACTTTAGTCTTTCTATTTTTGCTAGCCATAAAAAAGCCCCAATGCTGTGATTGAGGCTATTGTTTCAATTGTTCTATAGTCGAAATTTAATCAGTTCCAGATCAAATCTTTTGATCACACTCAATCAATTCCAATAGTTTGTCATGTTGTTTATCTTCAATAGTTGCATCAAAGATGTATCCACTTTTTAGAGAGATAAAAACATCATAAAAGCTCTCACTAACCATACCGCCTCTATGATCACTTTGGGAGACTTGCAAACAATCCATTTGAGATAAGTCAATTAATTGGGAACAACCACGCTTTCGACAAAAGATTTTTAATCGCATACTTCACCCAATTACTTAAGAAGAGTGCCTTCGACACCACGAGCACGGCGCTCAGCTGTACGCTTATTGAACTCTTCTAACGCACTTTCCATATAAATGATTGCTTGTTTGTTGAACTCACTTGGGAACTTTTCATCCAAGGTTTTAGTACGGTGAATAAGTACTTTTAACAATGCTTCACTGGTCACCCCATTCACACCATGTTCTGGAATTGGGCCATCCTGAAAATGAAGACTGATTTCAAAATCTTTTGCATTTTGAGTTTCAGGATTTGCTGAAATCTTATAGTAATGGCCTTGAGCATAAGCTGTAATGCCCTCTACCGCTTCCCCATTTACAACTTTATCAATTTCTTGTGGTTCTAATTTTTGGTTTGCATATCCTAAGAAATGATCAATTAATAAGTTTTCTCCTTGACCATTGATAGGTTCTGCGATTCCTACTAAAACATTTTCTTGAGCTTGTTGCATATAAAAAAGTCCTGAACTAATGAACAGGACTATGAAATCATTTTGTCTTTGAGCTCGAACTAAACAGTTCCAATCCAATTAAAGGAAGTTATAAACTGCATATGGCTTAGCTGCTATTGCCGCCGCAAAGCTTGTCGCGCCTAAATCTCTATCAAATGCCATTGAGTGAACTTTAACAACAATATTGGCTGGTACTAAACGCCGTAATATAGGTGACAGCTCTACCACTTCATTTGCATCAACTGTTTTATCTAAAACAATTCTAATCCGACTAGTTAAGAAATAATTTGGCTTCTCAATATCAGATAAATAAGCTGGATAATCTGTTAGCTTTTCCAAGCTATGCCAAAGCCGAACAATCTGATAATGATCTTTTCCCCAAAGCATACGCAAAACGAACTCTAAAAACGCTAATCCCCTTTTATTACCCATGCTGCTCCAATTAGCATAGATAATTCGCATTAACGTATCAGAGGTGTTATTACGCCTTAAAACCACGAGTCCATTTTGTTTAGAGAACCGTTCTATAACTGTTTTACTACCGATATGCGGACAGCCGTAATCTAGTAGGTCTTGTATAGACTGCTCAAAGTTCTGGGCAAATACTTGCTTAAAAGCCTTGGAAAGCGCCGTTTGTAAGCCAGCATTAACATAGTGTTCATCAATAGGACGTGTAAAGTTTATAGGGTCCATGTTGCCCCCGAAATATCAGCTGTACGCTCCATATTTACTACAATACTGTCCTTAGTGATGTAAACCCATTCATTAGGCTTATTAATCTCATTTGAAAGTTTAATGGAGAAATCGCTCATCCGGTCTTGGAAAGCTACGATATTGTCATTAATCAGCTTTGACATTTCTTGACTATTAAAACCATTCACTAACCAACGGCTTGAGCTAAGTGCTTCACGGCCATAGCGCTCAACTAGTAATTCAATAATCTGGGTTTTGACCATATCGGTATTATGTACTGAGGCTAATGTGCCAGTGATTACTATTGGTAATGGCTTTTCAACTACTTCATGTACATTAACCTTACCTTCATACAAGTTATCGCAAAAACCTATATATCGACAGATATCTTGTTCTAAGATAGCTTGTTCTGCTGGATTCTTCGCAACCACCACAAGATTTAAATGATTAATGTCACGGTATGTGATTGCAAAGTGTTGCTCTTGAAGCGTTTCATTCCAAACAGAAATAAATTGAGCCCGCTTCATGAACTTTTTACGAACCACATAGTCAAAGTTACCGAGAAATACCGCATCTTCATCGTAAAGTGATGGATAGCTTGATAATAAACGCAATTCCGATACAGCTAACGGATCTACCCCCTCTCTAATCAATCCACCAGCTTTAAAACGCACTGATACCCGCTGTTCATCATTAGTAAGTACATCAAGTAAAGCAGCATCCTTTAAACGATTTGCATCAACCTCACCGTAAGTCTCAAGGACACCAATTGTGACCGTATCATTGGCTTTTAGAGTACGACCTGCTCTTTCAGAATCACCAAATTCAATAAACAGTCTTCTAAGGTTATCAGTAGTGACTGTTACAGCATATTCACCAGGTTCAACATTCATCCAGCGTGGCTTAATTACATAGTTATTATTGCCCTGCTTAATGGATATATTTGCAAGTGAAAGATCCTCTAAAAGATCTATTCGATATTTATGAAACCCTTCAGTTACTGGTACCACATACTTTATTTCACGATATTCACTTTGTTCTGCAATTACTTCCGCCGTTTCACCAGCTTTAACTGTAATTGATTGAAGTAACCGCCATACTCTACCGCCGCTGTGGTCTTCAATCATTCGCCCTTGGCTTAAGCTAACAGCATTTGTTGACCGATTTATGATTTCTACTAAGTGTTGGCACGGCGTTCCGATTGGCAAGATGCCTTTATTAGTAGCATCCGCAATAATTGAGCGGTCCCGAGTTTTTGTGAAGGGTTCAATTGAAGCAATATCGATTTCTGGACCAAATGCAGTCAAAAAACTAGCCATAGAACGCAGCTGGTGAACGACTAATGGATCTTGAGCTTTGTAACGTTCCTGAATCTCATAATCATCTATCGCTGCTTGTAGCTGAGCTTCAAAATTAGCTTGCGTTAATGTCATATGTCTCACCTGTTACTGGTTTACTTAGTCGTTCTGCTACTTGGTTAAGATCAATAGGCACATTCATGATGTTTAGATAAATATGGACAGTCTCAAAGCCTTCTGTTTCTGTGTAAAGCGCTAATTGATCAGAATTAAGCTCAGATAATAAAGGCAGATCCTTTTTCATCTTAATTAGAAAGCTATCTGCAACCCTTGCATCGAGTGGAGCCATAAGCAAATCGTAAAGAGGTGCACCAAAATCAGACCCATACTTCCCATTGACAGGATGATTAAGCCAATAATCAACCATGTCTAAAATTGACTTAGCTGTGATCATTAGGAAGTTGCTCTATTGCTAAAAATAGTCAAAAGCTTTAGTAAAATTGCAGTGCCAATTTGATAAGTAGAAAAAATAGAAAAATAGATTAGAAAGATCCAAAGCGAAACGCTTAATGCATCAAAGTAGCAAGCAACGTAATAGATTCGCCAATCAACTAAAATAATTGTGATCATTACGCATGCCATGCAAGCGAAGTACATCCATCTTATTTCTTTAAATAAAAGGTTAATTGGAATTTGGCGAAATTGTTTTATTGATGCCGCTTTATTTTTGCCATTCCACCCCGTTATGAAATAAAGATACGCAGAAAATGCAAGAATTAAGACAATATCTATACCGATTTGAATTTGCATGGTACTACCCTTAATTTGGATTTTTATAAGAGTAGTTGTTTGAACCTTCTCGATATTTATAAGGTTCCAAAACAAAAAAGACCGCAATCTAGCAGTCTATTAATTTTAAAAAATCTCTAACTTATTTTTCCCTAATTTATTCGAACAAACTAATTCAACTTCCAATAAAAAAGACTGCAATTAAGCAGCCTTTTTTTAAAAAATTCTTGAAGCAATCTATGCAATTGCTGAATCCATTTTTCGTTGGAAACGTTCAGCATCAGCACGAGAAACTGAAACAAATTTACCTGTAGGTCTCATTGATTGAACAGCACTACGGCGCATTTTCGCTAATTTAATTTCCATTGCCTTTTGCCATTCTTGCAATGTTAAACCAGCTTCTTTAGCTCGTTTCATCTGTAATTCAAGAGGCATATTTAACATTACTTTATTCATTATCATCCTCCTCTAAGTAGAACCAAATATGACCAATTTCAATAGATTCATCTGTCGTTGAATCTGCTATGTTTAATACTTTAAACGAAGTGGAATTTTTAAACAAGACTTCATCTTCTGTATCGGAATTCTCACTGATCCATTCAATGTGTTTTCCAGTTTTGGATTGAATGATAAGTCTAATTTTACGTTGAGAAAATAGGTCAAATTGTCTATTAGCTGCTAAAAAACCTTCAGTAATATAAGTCTCATAATTCAGCATCGATTCAAGTAAATTTTGAGGTAATTCTTGTCGCGAATAAACGACCTCCTCATTGTAATTTGGCAATTTATCTAATGCTTGTCGCAATAGAGAAATGCCTTTTAACTCAATTAAAACTTGTTCTTTTGAATAAGGAATTGTTCGATGTAAAACACCATTAATTCCCCCACAACCTGTTCCAGACCAATAACGAATTGCAATTTGTTCTGGTAAAGTTAGACCATATTCTTTTGACTTTTTAACAATCTCATCTGAGTTTAAAAGATCATTTTTTAGAATTCTTAATTCATTTTGACTTACCCATTCTTTAACAATTTCTTCCTGTTCTTCAATTGAAAGTGGATGATCACTTCCCAAATATTTCGACACTATGTCCTTCCACTTCATAGACTTATCTATAGTCAATTCTACAGTATCAGAAAGGTTTGATAATTTATTTTCTTTGAAAATATTTGCGCTGGAATCAGTGGAAATTGATACGATTTCACTAATCGACTTTCCCAATTCGGATTGACCAGCCTCCGTCATAGAACTGTTACCAAGCTGCTGTTTGGCTAGTTCAATTTTTTCCAAAAGTTGATCCCGTTGCGCCGTTTGTTTTACTAATTCTTCATCAAGCTTTTGTTCTTGTTCTTCAACCTCTACAGCCTTTTGATCTACTGAAGTACGGCGTGGAGGAAGACGCACTTTTTCACGTTTGTTTTGAGCTTGAATCTGTGATTGTGCTTCACGAATTAGCTTTGCTACACCATTAACAGCATTATCAAAAGTTGGCTTATAGTCATCACTAAAATCACCTGATAGCACAATCACTTTTTCATTAAGTTCTGCCTTGACCACATCTGCTAAAGCACGAACATAAAGCGTAAGTGTTGCACCACCAGAAAAGAAAAAAGTAACTGGTAAAACACTGACACCAGCAACGCGTTTAATTTTTCGAAACTCTGGTGTAACGATAGTTTGGCCTGTTGCTTTTGCTAATGCAGATTGGATTTTTTTAATATATGGAGTGGTAGCTGTTACAGCTGCAAGATTAAGACTGCCCATGAAAATAACCTCTTATCAATGAGGCTATTTTGATATTCCCTAACCTAACAAAATGAGAAAGGTTCCATCCAAGTTTCAAAGCGTTGCACTTATTAAAAAATAAACTACACATATCATCTAATTAAATGATACAACTGAATAATAGGCCACAAAGAATGGCTGAAACATCACTAATTTATTTATATGGAAGTTTTAAATGTATTTTGTTTATGAGGGTCAAGAGATTCACCTTGAACCAAATAAGATTCAACAATTTGGCAATGACTTGGTTTATGCGGATATCTTGCTCTGCAATACAAATGAATTAATTGTTCGTAAATACAAGGGCCAAGAAATATCAATTTCTACTAAAAAATTTACTCCCTTTTTCAATGCAACTTTTCCTCAAATGAATGTTCAAATCCAGTGGCTGAATATTCAAAAGACTGCTGATTTAAACACTTTAATCGATATCGATAATTCCCTAGTTAATAACAAAAACGATAAGATTCCATTGACACTAGCTCAGCAGAAAGTTCTCAATGTAAAAAATCCTAAAACTTTTGATTCTCGCTATGAAAGAGAAATAATTATTAAGAATCTATCAAAGGCTATACAAGTTTTTGTTAAGTAAAAAAAAGCCAGCTTTCTTAGCTGGCTTTAATTTCAGGTTAATTCCAAATAAAAAACTGTAAATAAGAAAATGTATGACTATGGATTTATAGGTAAAATAATATCATAGCAACAAGATCATAATACCTAATAATCTAGTAATAGTTCTCTATACTCTAAAGCATAGCTATTATCTTCACACAAAAAAGCTTGTTTAACTGAAATCTTAGATTCATGTGGTAACTTTTTAGCATTTAAAGTGTTCACAATTATTCCAATTAATTTCTTTTTATCCTCAGGGAAATTTAAGCCTAATGTAATACTTTTAATAGATGCATTAATCTTTGTCCTGTCCGGATTAGGATATTTATAAGTTTCAAATTCAACTTTATTATTCAAAAAGGTAAAAAGACGGACTTCATTTTCATAAGACCAATCTTTATTTTTAGTTAAAAGAAACTGATTGAATATATACTCATCTTTATCTTTATATCTTTTTTTATCATCAGCATAGTCAACCTTACTAATTCCATACCCAAAAGGTAACTCCCCTCCAAAGAAGTACTCAACCATAATCCCTTGATGTTGCTGAGCATAATGTGACCACATTAACATCGAATTCTCGTTATTAGAAAATGAACATATATTATAATTTTCAAGTATATGTGTATCTGGTCGAATTTTACTTAGTTCCGGTAATTCAATAGGATCATTTAACAATCTTTTACTAGGTAAGAAGAAATACTGATTTGTTAAAGCATCGATTGTATTAACATTAAATGGAGAATATTTATATAGGACATTAAATCTAGTAGAAAGAAAATTATTCCACCTAAAACTCTTCACCAAGCCCAGATTAAATTCATCTACAAGTTTATTATATTCTTCTTTTGAAACATCCTCACAATTAGCCTTCTTATATAAATCCAGATAATTATTAATGACGATATAATCATATTCTTTCGAAGATCTCATACACTCCAAGGCTTCTTTAGAATATTTAAAAGCATTTTTATAATCATTAATATGCATATAACAAATTGATAAAGAGTTTAAAGTGCTCATTGTAGGCCTATTGAATTTATGAAATTTATTAATATTCTCAATTGTATTTTCATAATTTTCACATGAAATACTTACGTAGCAATATTCATTAAATTCAGATAGTTCAAATTCCTCTAAGGATAAACTGTCACCATATTCTTTTAATTTCTCTTCTAATTTCTCTTTATGGTATTTATCTTTAATACCATTTAACATTCCTTTTAATTTAGTGTAAATTATATTATTTACAACTTCATCTTTTTTTAATATTTCTTCTGCTTCTTTAAAAATTGAATAATTTTCAATTGAAAAATTCGAAAAATAATTTTCTTTCACTTTTTTTTCAAGATCCTTACATATTAATTTAAATTTCAATATTAAAAATAGAAAGTAAGAATTTTTATCATTTTTTAGAAAATTTAAATCATTAAACTTATTAATTACATATTCATATATTTGCTTATTAGAATCTCTATCCAACTCTATTTGAGCTAATAGATAATATAAATGTGAATCTATTATTGCTATTAATTTATCTTCTTTGTTAGCTTTTTCAAAGTGTGAAATAACATCATTAAAATTTCTTGCCTCATATGCTTTTTGGATCAACACATCAATGGTAGGGTTAGGCCCTCCAGCTTTCGCTTCATTTAAAAAAACTTCATAGATTTTCTTTTTGTCACAATTTCTTATTTTTCCTAACTCAAAACTATTTATTTTTAAAAGAGAGTCTTCCAAAGTAATTAAATTTTCATCAATATACTTTTTAATAATTCTATAATTTACCTTATCTACATTATTAATAATTTCCAATCCTTCTTCTAAATCACCCAAGCAAAAACATAAATCAATTAGTATCCTATCAATATTTCGATTACCTCTAAGTTCATTATGATTTAATATTTTTTTTAAAAATAACAATTCCTCTCTACTCAGTTCTTCTAAACCATCTAGATCATATATATTATTTAATACATTTTTAATTTTTTGGATTTCATCATTCTTATAAAAATAGTTTAAGCACTTTAGCAAATGATCAATTTTATTTGTATAATAAAATACACTCCAATTTGCATCTGCATGATTGCTATCTATCAATAAAGCCTTTCGATAAAATCCTAATTCGGTATGTCTTGATTTATTATAATCAAATATTTTTCCTGCGACATAACCAAGATAAAAATAGGCTTCTGCCTCCGATCCTTTTCTTTTAACTATTTCATCAAAAACAAAGTCATTATTATCATTTTTCATATCAAGTATAAAGTAATAATATCCAGGATAGTAATCATTATCCGAAGTATTCCATTCTTCTTCTAAAAAATTTAGATGTGAGAACTTTTCATTCTTAATCCAATTGATTATTTTCTTTTGATCATTAGTATTCATAAATATCCATTAATTAATAAGCATGATTAATAGCCTGAATTTTATACCTTTTTTTCTTATTTTCATATAATCTAATTAAAAAATAAACACATTTGCAGAATTAAGATTTAGCATAGAAAGCTAGATTTTTCATACTAGCTTTCTTTTTAGCGGGGAGTTCTATTAAAGAACATCTTAAAATATTTATAAGCCCTTATGCTCTCACAGGTTCATAAGGAAAGCGTTTTAATACTTTACCAAGCTCAAGCACCTCATCTTTATGTAAAAACTCCCATAAGCCATTAAACTTTTCACTCAATTGCACAACATTAATGGGTGTGTAATGAAGTGAATATTGATGAACAGAAATAACGCCGTTTTCTTGAATCGATATCCAAAAGTTTTTCGGACCTTTTGGAGATTGATACTTTAGCTTCTCACCTAATTGATGTGCAATGTCATAAGCAAGGGGAGTTTCTAATGCGGGATAACGTGCTGCAAGATTATCTACAAACTTCTCTAACCGTTGTAACGTATCTGTTTCAGTGGGAGCAAAATTTTGAAGTGGCATCGTTTCAAGGTACTGCTTCGCATCATTAAAATGAATTGAGAGTAATTGACTATATTTTGAAATATTAAAGTGCCTATTATGACGTATCCACATCGAAACTCTTAGACTTCGATCTTTTCCTGCACGGCGATCAACTATCTCGTGTAATGCATTTTGTTGTTCTGGAGAAATAGTAAAGCGCTTGTTGAGTGCCTGTCCTTTTGTCCAGTAGTTCCACAATACGTCATCGCATTCTTGCTGATACATGATTACTGTGTCACGAATCTCAGGTTTAACTTTACCTGGCATTATTGAATAGAGCCATGCAGGTAATTTCCTAAGCAATAAACATGTATGAGCACGGCACTGATCATCTCCCAATATCTGCATTGTTATTTCCACAACACAGGTTGCAAACCTTTGTTTTAACTTGGTAAATTGTGCCGCCCAATCAAGCCCCATTCCTTGAACAACTGAACGCATTGGAACATAGGGTTGCCCTTCATGTTCAACAATGAAGAGTTCAGTGCCATGAAATGACACAACTTGTGGTATGTATGATAAATTAGTCATATCAATATCCTTTTTTCATGTGATTTTTGATAGACCCCGAGTTCGATCCGGCAAGATTACTCGGGGTCACCCCCACTGGGGGTGGTTTAAATTTATTATTCTCTCCCCCTCTTGTCAACCCCACTGGGGTTCATTATTATTTATTTAACTTTTCACTGCTTTAGAATTTCTTATGAGTAAACATCTAGGTGTCGAATACAAAGTTCGAATGCCGCAAGAATTGAAAGATAAGATTGCCGACTCAGCTAAAGAATTAAACCGGTCCATGAATCAGGACATTGTAGCTCGACTGGAAAAAAGCTTTGCTCCGATAGATTTAGATGAGATTGAAAAACAGTTGAATGATTACTACTATTCAAATGATTTGATTCTTGCAACTCCAATACGCTTACCTCGGATTAACAAAGAGTTAAAGAAATCAGATATAGATCAAAGTGGCTTTGATAATTTAAGAAGTATCATTAAAAAAACTAAAGATATTAATAAATCTTTAAATGAGTATCTGCCGCACGCTAATCTTCAAAATGCTGCTTTTCATGAACAAGACAAATATCTTGCAGTAAGGGGTAGTCATGGCAATACGACAGAAAACTGCATAAATCTTATAGAATATATAAAAATGCCTGAGTGTATTCAGGTACTTCTTTTTGCTACCCATAACAAACCTACACCTGGTTTTAGCCGCGAAGATGGTCCTGAAACTAACCTTCCTCTTATGGGTGCAATATTATTAGTTGAGTTAGAAGATTTTAATGCGTATGTGATTTTTGACGGATTATTTTTGACCGCTCAAAGGTATCCTAGATATAAAGAAGTAAAAGAGGTTTTAGACGCTGCTGTTATTTCTGATAAAGCATATTTTATCAATATTCCTGTTCCTTTTACTTCAACTTGGGGGCCAGTAGGTGCAGTAGATCAACTTCTACCTTTGCCTCGTCAAGAGCTTACTCCAGACTCAAGAAAGAACTTCTTTAAGTTATTATGTAATATTTCAGAAGAAAAATACTTAGATATGTACCGTTCTTAATTAAAAAAAGGGATTGATTGACTCAATCCCTTTTACTTATAGGGGATTATTAATTTGCATTAATGTGATTTTGATTCGTCATAGATAAAGTTGCTTGAATTCCTTTCATCAAAGGTTGATGTTCAGGTTGTTTCATAGCTTGCATAAAAGAGGTAAGTTCTACCTGCAAAGTTTCAACTGTTTTAGTAGATTTAGGAACACATTCATTTACATGCTTTGACAAATAATCTGTATATTCTTTAATTTTAGAAGCCCCAGCATTTAAATACTTATCTTCTGTGCTTTTCATATCCAATAAAGCTTTAGTGTAATTCCTTGAATATTCTTGCTCATTTGATAAAGCAATTGAGGCATATCCAAATGCAAATACTTTAGTAAGTGCTGTATTTGTAGTTTTTGGACTCACCACACCTGTACCTAATTTCCGATCAATAATTAAAAACTGATTTATATATGCTGAGCATGATGCAAGATACTGAGCATTTTGTGCATTTTTTGGAAACTCTGTTAAAGGGTTAGCATTTACTGCAGTTACCATCAAACTAGTAGCAATTATAGTTAAAAGTCTTTTCATGATTAAGCCTCATTCTTATACATTCCAATGCCACCAGTAAGTGCATGAGCAAGGAAACGGTCATTAACATTCTGCCCGATGTTACCATTATTCTGATTTACAACAACAACTTCCTGTGGGTTAGGAGTATTTAAAGGTTGCTTAAACGGCGTGACATTAGTTAATAATTTACTTTGATTATTTAATGAAGGTTTTGCTTTTGTAGTAGCTTGGGGAACGATAGCTTTTTGGGTGCTTAAAACACTAGCAACTTTAGCTTTTGTATTGGCCACAATATGACTTGATTTCAATCCTGATACAGCTGGGGTATTTTCTCTAGGTAGATTTGTTTTCTGTTCCTGAACAGTTTTATCAATGTTAGCTCTGTATTTATATTCCTTTTCTAAATGCGGTCTATAATCAAATGACTTCCCATTGCGAAGCTTTGTTTGCCCATACGCCCATCTTACATATTTTGTGCCGAGAACTCGGGCAATATCTTCTTTTGATGCATTTGGTTTTTTTTGCATATAAGCTTTAACTGAAGCATATTCTGGATTCGTTTCGATTTCATGCTTCATAAATGCACCTTGTGCATCTAAAGCTGCTTGGCTCCGTACCATATTACCGTTTGCATCAAGTAATCCCCTTTCCTTCATATATGCCGTAAGCCGGTCTTTACGGGCTCCTTGCCAAGAAATCATTCCCATATTTATTCCACCAGCTTTATCTTGATGTTTACCAAACAAATATTCATCTCGATAATCATTTTCTCGACCAACGGAAGCAGTTAAACCAGCAGCCCAATTATCATTAAAACCAGCTTTCTTCATAGCATTGTAAACTGCAAGTTGCTTTTCCTTAGTTTTTTCACCAATTGGAGAAATAGTTGATCCATAAGCAGGTACATTTTTATTTGCACCAAAGCCCGGCTTATAAACGCCTTGACCGATTCCCCATGTTGGAACGCCGTCATGAAAGGGATTAAATCTGTTAAATTTATCTTTAATGAAATCTAAGGTATCACCAGCAGTATCTTTAACGCCATCTACAACTTTTGAAGCAGTGCCTTTCGCCTGATCAAAAGCATTAGATGCATAACTTACAAATCCTTTCCAAGCAGTATTAATAATACCTGGTACATCTGCAGCTATTAATGAATCTGTCCACTCTTTAAAATACGGCGCAACTGCTGTACCAAGCTGGTTACCTATCCAAGATCCAGCCATACCACCAATCAAGGTACCAGCTGGACCAAATATGGATCCTACCGTACCGCCGATCACCCCACCAGCAAGACTACCAACTGTACCGCCCTTTTCTTGTGTACTTTGTTCATTCCAATCTAACAATGATGCACCAGCAGCAAGTGCACCAATTACGGGTAGACCACGGCCAAACTTGAGAAGTTTACCCAAGCCCTTTCCTAATTTCCCTACACCTTTCTTTCCTTTACCTAAGGCACCGCCTAACAGCCCACTGCCTGCTGATAGGGCTGTAGTAAGTAATTTCCCTATAGAGCCAAGCAAACCGCCTTTAGACGCTAAATTATCAGCTATACGCTGCAATAGTTTTATTTGTTTGCGGTTATGATTTTCTTGTTCTCGCGGTAAAGGTTCATTCCGTTTTCTACTACGCATAAAACCTGTTAATGGTCGCATCGCTAAACCAGCAGCACGGCGTACAGGTGAAAGTAAGTGACTAACTTCATTTATTGCATCAACTGTAGGATCAACACCTTGTGGTGAGTTCGGCATTACACCTTTTACCGCCGTGGTAATAGTTTGTGCAACTTTGCTAATAGCGGATTGGTTTTTAACATCTTCTTGATTAGAAACAAAACGCCCTTTCTCATCACGTTCTGGTGTTGATGAACTTACGATCTTACCCAAATCTTCATGACTATTAATTTCTATAGCTGGCTTTTGTACCTTTGGCTGGTTGATTCGTTCTTTATTTGCTGAATTAAGGTCACTAACTGATTGCTCTAATTCATCAGCAAAGTCTTTCACAAACTTGTCGGCTACAACAAAAGGCTGTGTGATTGGATTTGCTTTTTCTTTTAATAAATCTTCGAAGTCTAATACTGGTCTATTATTGACAGCATTAAGCATTTTTTGAAATTCAGTCAGTTTAGGCTGAGGCTTAGCAAACTGTGCTTTTTGCTCTTCAAAGCTTTGAGTAAGAATTTCGATAATCTTTTCAATATTTGAATCAATCGTACTTACTTTTTTTTCAACTCGTTTCATACCAATGATAAAGCCAAGCTCATCATAAGATAAAACTGGATTATTGTGATTTGAATCTGTCATAACAAAAAATGCCCTATACTGATATAGGGCATTTTGGCAATTTTTAAATTTTAAAGCGTAAGCAAGTTCCTAAGGTTTAGAATTGAACTTGAATGGTATTTACAATTGGACTATCTGTAATAATTTTTACCTGATATCCTAATTTTTCAAATAAAATTCTGACTTCTTCTAACTTAGTGATATCAGCTGTTACCTTTTGATAAGTTAAACTACTAAGTCTATTACCAACTAGAGTATCCTTAATAATTTGATCATTCATCTGATCAATAATAGCTTCGACTGATAATACTTTTGAACCCGCGATTTTTGCCGCATCAGCTGCTGTAATGCTAGATGACATATTGAACATCTCCTTAAGTTTTAGTGTTTTCTACATTATAGTAAGCACCTGATATTAACTCTGAAAAAAAACTAATATTTTTTAATTTATTAATCTTCTGGTTCAATTTCACCAGCTTCTATGAGGGCGAGTTTACGCATAAACGCTTCTTCTTTGTTCTTTTTCATATTTGCTTTTGCGATTGCCATTCTTTCTTCAGCACCCGAAATAACAGAACTACGCCGTGCTTGAACTTCTGACTGATCTTTAAGATCATCTACATCTAATCCCCAGAACATTGCCTCAGTTCGAGCAATGTTAGAAATGCTGATACTTTGTTTAACGTTCAAATCAACCACTTGAATAATCAAGCCCATTTTAAACTTTACCAGCGCCAATTCATCTTCAGTTGGATTATTCAGATTAAGTACTTCATCTCTAATATGAATAACACTGTCGATTGTATCGGTAATTAACTCACCTAATTTGTGAGCTCTTATACGGTTATTTTTCACAACTAATGCGGACTTTAAATAGTTCTCATTGACCGAAGAACTACCGCCGTTGCTTTGACTGTTATTTTTTGAGTTTTGACTATTAAATTCAGCAATATTTGACGTTTTTTTGACTGAATTTTGACTATTACTTTTTTCTTTATTTTCAGAATCTTGTGACTCATCTTGACCATTGTTTTTATTGGTCAATTTTTTAATCTCTTTATTGAGTTCTCGGGCAGTCTTTTTGACTAGAGATTTAGCTTTCTTTTTCCATTTTTCAGCAAGTGCTTTACGGCGTACTACTGATGGTGAAGGCATCTCACAACCGAGCTCTTCACCAACATGATCAACTAAACCTTGCCATGTAATCTTAGGTGAAGATTCATAGACTTCTTTTAGTCGGTTCCAAATTTCTTCCGAATATTCAATCTTGCGTGCCATTTGTGTCTATCCATTACTCTGTAAATAGACCTATTTGTTTTACTTCCGCTATAGCTTGTTGCTGTAAAGAAGCCTTACTAAAACGCTTTTTATTTTGAATAAGGTCAATCAATGCCTTTTCCTTTAAATCGTTTTCGTCACGCTGGAAAACATCATCAATAGCCATTTCTAGGTTACGGATCTGTTTAGCTCTATTTTGTTCACATTCACGAACAATAAGCATTAAAGCTTGTAATTCAGGTAATACTCTGTCTTGAATAGATTGGTCTTGAGATAAACAAGCCTGAATAAGCTCTTTTGAAGCAGTTAGTAACTGTACTGTTAAAGCTTTTGGAAATGACGTTATGTGCTGTGCAGCGGCCATGCTTAATTGAAAAGCCATGGCTTGAGTATATTCACTCATCATATCGCCAAGACTATTAAACAAAATACCTGCTACAGAAGCAGTTTTATCTAGCTCTGGCTCAACAGTAAATCCAAGTACCCAATCAGAAGACACACCATATTTTTGGCATAGCACAGATAATAATTCTGCATCTGGCATTAACTTACCATTTTCGATTTCACTCATTCGATTCTTATGAGGTGTTCCGAATATTTCTAATGCTACGTCTTCTTGACGTAATTGAGCCATGTCACGCGCCATTGCAAGTTTTCTACCGATAAGTACTCGACGTTGCAAATCGCTCTTTTTCGCCATTTAAATGCTTCTCCCAGCTAACCAATCAAAATCTACAGTTTTAGATAACCAATCAGTTTCATCTGTAAAAACACAAGAAAGCCAGACACAACCGTCTTCACATGGTTCTGCCAGCTTAATTTGTTCACTTATGAAAATATTGTCGTCTTTGAATAACAAGCCATCACCTTTGACACTATCAATAATAAGTTTGGGATAGTTATCAATATCAAATCGTGGATATGTCTTAGCACTGTAAGAACGAGTTTTAAGTGGTGGTTGAACAATTAACCGTATTTCACAAAGTTGATCGATAGCTTTTAACTTAAGTGCTCTAAACATAGGTCCATATTGTTTTTGAACCTTGTCTTTATACTTTTTAGCACCTAATGAAAGACTATTTCTTTGCTTTCCATTCTGATCAATTGTAGCCCGCCAAATCTCGTTAGCGCTTAATCCATAAGGCAATTTGATTGTGATGTATTGCTTACCAGAAATGATAACACCGCCTGTGGTTCCCCTATATATACTATTTTCACCGTCATTTTCTTTTTCAACATGGCACGGGAAAAGCACATGTTTAGATGAGCTAGTTTTTTGCTTTTTAACTTTGTTATTACCTGTTGAAACACTGAAATCCTTAAAGAGTTCCTGTCTTTTATTATTAGAGAAAAATTCACTCCACTGACGGCGTTTTGAACGTGATGACATTCGGAAAAACTCATTTAAATTTTATCTAAATGATTATTTATTAAATGTTATTGTGCCGTTCGATACAGTTCCAATCATAAAAATGAATTTTAAATTTAGTTGTTATATATAAATTGATTAAATTTTATTTTCTTTTATAGTGAATTATTCACAATTAATCACAACTTCTAATTTTCAAGATAACTTAAAATGACTGAAATACATGATCAAAAACCAAAAGTATTTATTTCATATAGCTGGACCACACCAGAGCATGAAAAATGGGTAGATGAATTAGCTCATTCTCTTCACGATGCAGATATACATGTAATTTTTGATAAATGGGATTTAAGACCTGGACAAGATTCAATAGCGTTCATGGAGGGCATGGTTTTAGATCCAAGTATTACTAAAATTATTATGGTTATTGATCAAAAGTATACAGAAAGAGCAAATAATCGATCAGGTGGTGTTGGAACAGAATCAACAATTCTATCTCAAGAACTTTACTCTAGAAAAGAAACTAAAGATATTGTTGCAGTTATCGCTGAACCTGGGGCAAAACCACCTGTATTTTACTCAAGTAGAATATATTTAGACCTATCTGACTCAGATAACTTTCCAAATCAATTTGAACAACTTGTCCGTTGGATATATGGAAGATTTGAATATGAGCGTCCAAAGAGATCAGGTCAAAGACCTAGTTACATAACTGAAGATGCCAATGATACTTCCTTACGAACTAATACTGAATACCGTTTTGCTTTAGATGCAATCGAAAAAGGCAAATCGAATATTAGCGGTTTAATCAATACTTATCTTTATAAGTTTCTAAGTGAGTTAGATAAATTAATTATTACTGAAAATGATGAAGAACTTGCTTCAAAAGCACTTCTAAAAAACTTTAATTTAGTTCAACCACATATAAGAGAATATAAACACCTGTTAAATTCTTTATGTATCCACGCCCCTGATCAAAAACATTTTAAACATTTTAAAAAATTTCTAGAATTATCTTTAAAGTTTTTAGAAGTTGAACCTAATGAATCATACTCCATAGCAAATATTTCACTTTTTGAATCAATTATTTATCAAATATTTACTTCCACATTAGCAGTCTATCTAAAAAATGATGAACTTTCAGCTATAGAAGATTTACTTGAAGAAATTTATATCTACTCTCCAAAGCATTTAAAAGTTCACTCTAGGGAACGTTCTACAAGTTTTGAGATTTTCGCACCTTCAGAATGTCTTAATTATCTTAAAAGAATTTACCCAGATAAAATTGAACCTATTAGTGAATTTCTAAAATTAAATATTGATAACGAAATTGTGACTTTTGATGATTTAGTTGATATAGATATAATTCTTTATCTTAAATCAGCTGCAATAACAATTATAGAAAGTAAAACACATATAATGTGGTGGCCTCATTTAGCACTTAATAAAGGTTGGAGACCCCGCCCATTAACAATTTTTTCTAAGGCTGAAAAAAAATCTAAATATGATGAGCTTGTTAAATTATTTAAATTTGAAGATTTAAGCTTTATTGAAACTATCTATGAAAGTAAAGATGCTGGTGGTTGGGGAGAGGTATATCTTCCCCAATGGAGAAATGGGGCTGGATTTTTGCAATTAAAAGAATTAACTAACTATGAGGTATTAAAAAAATATAATTTAGCTAGATTAACTATAATTTAATATTAAAAAAAGTCCGCACCTTGGGGAAGTTGCGGACTATAAACTTACAAAAACTAAAGCGATAACTAGTTCACATAATATAAAATATAAATCGTATCTAATCAATATATTTTTTAATGTTTTGTTCTCATCATTTTTTCAACGATTTGTGAGGTTTCATGAAAATCTATATCAAAACAAATCCAAAACCTTAATCGCTTATCTCCAAGAATATAACTTTGAATGAAATACTCTGACTTTTTCTCTGGATCAATTTCAGCAGCTTTAAATGAATAAACATCTTTCTCAACAACCTGTCCGTCGAGATCACCGCCAATACATATTTTCATTTATTTGCTCAGTTTTATTAATATATGATCTTAACACTCATTTTATATTTCTACTATTTGTGAATTTTTTGGCTTCATCCATTCCAACAATTTTAATTTCTTTTGGGTTGTTCTGGTTAAGTAGTATTAATTTATCATTTGCCTTATCCAAAAATCTCCAATCCTCATTTGGCTTGCTTTCCTTAATTAAAACTTTTGGTAAATCGGCACGATGTATATTTTTTTGGATATCCGAAATACCCTGTAGAAAAGGAATGACTACAATCAAGAACGTTATACTTATATATTTCACAAAATCTCTAGTATTGTACATTGAAAATGCAAAAAAAATTCCAAAAAAAAGAGATACTGAAAAGAAAAAACCAAAAGCAACTTTTTCAGTTATTATTTCGTATATATAGTAAAGACATATTATCATTAGTCCAATTCCAAATTTAATAATATTTCTTTCTCCACTACCTTTTACAAAAACTTTGTCATGTAATACAAGAATTAAAAAATATAAAATTAGCAGTCTTAATGAAGCGTATGCCAAATCAAAAATATTAAAAAACTGAATTATCCATAAACTATCTAATGATTTAGTAAAGTAGTATCCTAATTTATAAGAAATACCAATCAAAATAACTGTACTCGTGAATGCAGCAATTTTTTCAGAAAGATCTGCTTGCTTAAATTGTTCAAGAATTAACATATATGTAAACCAATTTAAATTATCTTGTGCAGTATACCTTCTATAAAGCTCTTCAAAAGAAGAGCTTATTTTAAACTTAATTAATAAATTTACCCCCTATCAGCTTTTAACTTTTCAGTAACTAATTGGTCAGCAACTTTCTTCACATACTTCCATGTGAAATATTGATTAATTTCAGACTTACCTTGATAAACCCGTTCAAGTTGAAAAGCTGTAATCGCGTACCCGATCTCAAATGCTAGTAACTGCCAGTCTTCTTTAAATACCTGAGCAAACCTATCTAAACCTTGTTTTTGTGCCTGTATACGCAATTGACGCTCATCTGGACCACGTTTTATTTCAGACTTCGGCTTCGTTTTTACAAAACCTGATGAAATGGCCCAAGTAACACAAATTTCACAACGGCAACCCATTCGTTTATACGTTGATGCTGTACCATGAGTAACTGCAATAATTTCAACTTCATCAGAGGTAATTTTTTTAATTTTATTACCTGGTTTTTTTAACCATTTTTTAACTGCTTTTTCTAAAGCTTTACGCTCTTTTGATTTAGCTGCAACGTTTGAGTAAGCAACTAATGCGTATTCCGATTTTTTCATATCAACAAATGCGTTCACTGTGCTTTACCTCCACCTATACGAGCATCATCCCAATCACATTCCACAATATCTAAGCCATCATGCTGAAATCTTGACCATAGTCGATCCCCAAGATCTTCGCGGACCTCAGAAAGACTTAGGTTTGAAATCACTACTGTTGGCTTCAACTCGTCATAACGAGTGAGTAGAACCTTATGAACACTCTCAAGCAGTTGAGGACGTTTTTCAGCACGGTCATGTAAACCGTATTCGTCAATAATTAATAAATCTTTTTTCACATAGCGTTTTAGCGCTTCATCTTCACTATCACCGCTACGGCGATAAGCACCAGCGATATCTTCAGCTAGGTCTGCAGACGTGATGTAAATAGCTTCCCAGTTTTTAATGATGATATTTTTCAGAATTGATGAACCAAGATGGGTTTTACCCGTACCAGTGCGACCAACAAGAAGTAAATTTCTAAAAACTCGTGCATTGAAATCCATAGTGAATTTTTCACAAGTTTTACGAGCTTTGTCTTGTCCTTTGTGACTGACCGCATAGTTACTAAAGCCGCTATTTACATGTCTTTTAGGAATACCAGCTCGAGCCATTTTTAAAGTCAAAATACGTTTGTTCTTTTCACTTTCATATTTTTCATTTGACTGCTGCATGGTTTCCTCAACACATGACTGGCAAACGATTCGACCGTGAACATTGATCATGTGTTGATTGTGTATCGTACAAATCTGATTTGTTTGGGTAATTTTATAATCCAATTTCTGAGGCATTGCGTTCATATCAATCCACCCTTCACTTCTGTGTGAGTTACTGGTTCATATTGTTTTGGTGCTCCCCATTGTTCATTTACGTTGCGTGGTAATGATTGATGGTTTTGCTCATGACCAGTAGTCATTTCGGGATTTTCGTTTTGGTACCAAGAAGCTTTGAATGCTCCCCATGGATTTTGTCTTTTCAAACAATATTCAACGGCTTCCTGAAGGGTGATTCCTGCTTTTAGGGCTTCATTCAAAAGTGCGTCAAAAGCGTTTTCGGTATTCTGAGCTTTCTTCGCTTTACGAACTTGCAAGAACTCAGCAGCGTCTTTCTCAGGTACACCATTTTTTTTCAAAGCACTCTTGAAACTAAATTTTGCTTGAGTCGATGAATCAACTACGCAAACGGCGGAGTTGTTATTACCTTCTGGATTCTGATTAAAGGATTCAGGATTCAGTGAATCAGGATTCAGATTAAAGGATTCAGGATTCAGGGCGTTTTGGTCTGAGATAGAAACAGTGTTAGAACCGTTATCTAACTGTTCTTGTGCGTTCCCATTAGTGTTTGATTGATTCGATTCGTTATCTTGATAACTGTTTTCAACAGCAGAACCAGTATTTTGAGGGGCAAATGGACCTGTTTTATCGTAAAAATGCTTCAAATCATTCTTATTTAACTGAATTGGCTTTCCTACAATCGTTTTGTTTTTGGGATTACGATAGTACACAGTATAGATACCATTACGGTTTGGTAGTTCACTATCTTTCTCTAGGCCGTGTGGGTTTTGATGCTTAACAAAGTTAACGATTTGGATAACATCAATACCATCCGCGTTGTATAACTCGATAAAACCGAACTTCGAAATGTTCTCTAACTGTTCTGCAACGTTTATATCGTCTGCAGGAAATAAAGACATTTTGATTTTCTTAGGTCGATTTTCTAAACGACCTTCACGGTCTGCTAGTATCCATAGCCCGATAAATAACAAACGAGCTTCAAAAGGTAATTCAATAATGTCTTCATTCATAAAGAATGAGGGCTTAATATTTCTAGATCTTGCCATTTCTTAAGCTGCCTCATTTTTGTTTGTATTTGAAAAGGGATTATTCGCTCGAGCAATTGCAGCCATAGGCAAAGGTGAAACACTATTGCCACACATATGTACTTGGTCTTTTTTTGACAACGGTTTGCCGCAATAAATCGGATCGATGATGTAAGAATCTGGAAAACCTTGCGCTTTATAAAGCTCTCTTGGCTTAAGCATTCGCAAACGTATATCAACAATTACCCAAGGCTCTCCTTTGATCCATACAGTGACTAATGCAAGTCGATCTTTGGTCGTTAAGGTATCCATAGGTGCAGTGATGTCTCTTGCATCACCATTGCCGTAATAATTAATCAAGAAGGTCGCCACTCGTAAAGCACCCTCGAAATCGTCTTTACTTAGTTTTGCAGTTACTAAACCATGATGGCCGCCTTTAACTTGTGCACAAATCGTTGATAGTGGTTGATCTATAGACCAATTACGCTGTTGAGATGAATTGGCAAATTCAGTTAGAAACGGGGCTAAAATTGGACACACAAGTTGACTATGCCCACCATAGCTTGCAGTTGTGGTTGCAAGAGGCTCAGTAATGTTATGACCTATGCTTGTATTAAAATCACGGCAAATAAATGGAGTTGAAGAATTGACGAAATATGGATTTTCAGCATCAATCACAAATCGCTTCAAACCTTTCGCTAAACGTTTAAGTGTAGCTGGAACAAGTGGTCCTTTCGGACGATTAAAAATGGAATTACCTAAATCAGACCAATCAATAGAATATGCCGTAGGAATCCACTTACTCTGTTTAGCCTTAGGTTGTTTTGCAAAATACTGTTCAGGCCAAACAATTGGATTGCCATCACAACGGGCGATTAAAAATAATCGTGAACGAATTGTTCCCGCTCCAAAATCAGCAGCAACAATATTTGCACGCCATTCAACAATGTACCCAAGACCCTTTAATGTCTTAATAAATCGTTTCCAAGTTTGACCAATACGTTTTGGATCTGGGATCAAGAACTGTAAATTTCTTGGTACAACTTCACCAGGCTCTGCAATACGATTTACCAGCTTTCCATTTACTTCAATTTTTTCAAGGGTTACAACACGGCCTGTTGCTTTGTCACGTTTTGCAATTAATGGTCCCCAATTAAGCATCTGGCGAACATTTTCCATGCTAATAACATCCGGTTTTACTTTCCCTGCAAATCTTGGGATAACCCATGCAAGATCTCTAATTTCTTTTTTCCGCGGTTGACCACCAGCTGCTTGTGAATGGTGGGTACAATCCGGGCTCGCGTGAAACCAACCAACTTGATAACCGTCACAAATCTCAACGGGGTCAACTGCGAAAACATCCTGAACATAATGGATCGTATGAGGATGATTTACTTCATGCATTGCAACAGCTTTAGGATTATGGTTTACAGCTACATAGACCGGACGGTTAAGCCCCATTTCTAGACCTGTACTGGCTCCGCCTCCACCAGCAAAAAAATCAACAATAATTTTCTCGGAAAAATTCAAACCATATTGGGTTTTAAATAACCGTGAAGTTTCAAAAAATACCTTATTGTTCATGCATTAGTCCCCCACTTGCCCACAATGATCACAGTGATCAAAGTCATAGGGGTTGTGTTGCCAAACGATTTTTCCACAACTTGGACAGTTAAATCGTGTTTGAGGATTTTTGACTTTTCTCTTGGCTCTTTTAAGGTGCTCAGGCATTTTTAAGCCCGCGCCCTGAGTCATGATTCGTGGGTTATATTGCTCAAAATCAAAAGTTCTACGTTTTGCTTTCTCAGCTAAAGAAAAAGGAATAGCAACATACTTTCCACCTAGTTGATTTACTTCGTCTTTGGAAAAATAAGATGCTTTTTCAAAATCAGTAGCTATGTCATAGGTGTTTTTATTTAACCAATAGACATCATTTCCAGAGTACTTTCCTTGAACGAAAACAGCATAATCTAAAATATCATCAAGAATTTGAGTGCTATTAGGTATAGTTTGGTGATCAACCTTCCATACAGCTAATGCATCAACATGATCAGCAGAAATAGGACGTTCAAACTCTCTAGCTTGATTGAAATGACGTTGTGCCTCCTCAAATGTACAAACATATGCTTGATCAATATCAGTGTGATAACCTGCAAATTGGTGACGATGAAAACTAACATTAGGACCGACATTGTCTCTAAAGCATGCGATATAAAAACGATCTCTCATGCTTCACCTTCCTGAGATGGTTTGTACAAGCTCACCTGTTCAGCATAATTCCAAGCACGTTCACAGATGTTGTTAAAAGATGAGCGGCGTTCATCTAACCATTGTCGACGCCATTTGTTTTGTTCAGCTGGATCTTTAATTAAGTTATAAGCTTTGAAAAAAGCTGTCCGGTCAAGGTATGAACCTAATAAAACGCTATTAAAGCTATCTACTAAATCTTGTTTTTCTGCATCTCGAACTTGGATAAGTGTTTCTTCAAAATTTGTTCCAAATTTAGAGACAAACCACTCTTCATGCCCTCCGAAAAGAAAGAACGGCACATCTAAATCATGCTGTATTCCCTTCGCTGAATATTGTCCATTTCCAAGTACACACGTAACTATCGCAGCAATTTTTAAATTTGATGCTTCAAATGTACATTTATCACTAAGGTTTATTAATTCAAAAATCACTGATCAGTACCCACTTCAAAACGAGAATTTAAGAAAGCTTTATTCACCAGCCCCACGTAACGTGACCAGCCAAAGTTTTCTTGCCAAAACCACCAATTGTTCTGATCGTCCCGTTTCCAGGGTGTACCTTCAGAATCTGTATGGTTAGTTCCAAACGGCCAAACCTTTTTAAAAGTCATGAAATCTCCCTTTGTGCTGATAAAGCACGATTGAGAAGTTTGTCTTCATCGGTTTGAAGTTCTACGTTTTGATGCGGGGCATCTTGTTTGATTAGACAAGTCGAGCACTGTTCTTCATTAAAATCAGTGCATTTGCCTGAGCAAGGATGATTTGCTAAATTACTCACGTTCATTTCTTCCAAGGTTTTGAACTGCCATGACCATTTCCTGTTGGCGCAGGAAATGGTTTTTTTATTTCCAGCTAAGAAGATCCAGCTGGACTGATTTGTCACATGCATTTGAATGCCGTGATTTTTCGGCCCGTAAAGGCACTAATTCAAAGGTATCTTCGGTATACCCGGTTTGTTTTGACCCAATAAAAACATTTCTGAGAAACTCGTATTCAGTTTCTGCTTCTGAGATTTTTCTTGTGCAAATGTTTTTAATTACGTCTAGAGAGCTTTTATTAGCCATCTCACCTTCTACTTCTGAAATCTTTTTCTTACACATAGAGCGGATGAGATTTGATAGAGAATTCTTGCCCTCTAACTTGGCAATCCATTCCATCTTTGCTTTTTCTTCTAAAGATAATTTTGCTGAAGCATTTGCTAAAAGTTTTTCAGCCATACATACCTCATTACATAGATATAGTGAGAAAACCTTTAAGAAGTTTTGGATTGGACATTTTTCCTTTCACGATTTACGAAAGCATCTAATGCCACACCTTTTTCATATCCAATATTTTTTTGGGTGTTATTTAAAATCCGAGAAACTGAACTTTGTTCAATCCCGGTTTCCTCACTTACTTGTTGTTGGGTAAACCCACGAGTGCTTGTTAAAAAAAGGATTTTTTCTTTAAGTGTCATAATTAGCTCTTACGTCTAGACCGATTTATGCAAATTATTATGCATATTTGCATTATCGTCAATGCATAAGTGAGTTATTTCCCCCAAATTATGCGTTTTCGCATAAAATGGATTCGCGGAATTACTGGTGAAATCTATGAATTACCTGAAATCGAATCTTGAATACTTGCTTAATAAACATGAAACAAATCCAAATGATCTTGAGCAAAAGAATCCAGAGATTAAGCAATCGACTGTTTTCCGCATTTTGAACGGAATTACTAAAGATCCTAGACGCTCTACATTAGAACCTATTGCTAAATGGGCAGGCGTTACTGTTAATGAATTATTTGATAAAGACTTATCTTTATTAGAAAGAAATCAAAATCAACATAATCCAGGTCCTGATAACAATAAAATTTACGATACCGAAATTCATTTATATGAAGAAGGTGACCCCATCCCTGATGGTTATGTAGCTATTGATTTCTATAGTGAAATTAAAGTTAGTGCCGGAGGTGGATACTTGAATATAGAGCAGCAAAGCCCACATAAATTTTTATTTCCCGTAAATGAAATTAGAAGATATGACGTGAAACCAGATTGTGCAAAAGTCATCGTTGTTGATGGTGAAAGCATGGTGCCAGACCTTTATCCAGGGCAACGAATATCTATTGATACTTCAGCAAAAAGAATTTTTGATGGTGAAATTTATGCCTTTTTAAGAGGCGATGAATTAAAAATCAAGATGTTATTTGAATGGAATGAACAAGGTAGAGGTGGCTTTAAAGCTGTATCTCGTAATACAGATAAAGTTAAATATCCTGATGAATATTACTCACCAGCTCGTATTGAAGCTGAAAATGTACAAATCATTGGTCAATACTGGTGGAAATCGGAAGGTCGTAAGGTGAGACGATAAGTTATGAAGAATAATGTACAGAACACCGCTGATTTGATTGGTAGACAAGCATTACTCACAACATTTGTTGAAGAGGTTGTAAGGTCATCACCTAATATGGCTGCAACGATTCTAATGAATATAAAAGAACTCTCTAATGAGCATCATCCTCTTGTAACTCAAGCATTTACAATGGATCATTTTGAAAACCATGATATGGCAGGGAACGTCATTAAGAATGCCTTACACGGTTTTGACATGGAATTAGCAAAAATGCTTAAGCTTACAGTTGAAAATTTAAAGATTTAGTCTATTAATTTAGTAAATTAACTTTTTAAATTAATACTCTAGCTTTCATTTTAATTTACCGCTCTTGTAGCGGTTTTTTTATGCCAATTGATAAACACTCAAAAAATAATGCACATTTGCATAATGCAGTATTGCATTACGTTATGCACTTATGCATAATAATTTCACCAACACATCTAACGGTGAATAAATAGATGATTGATTTACGCCCTACAGATTGCGAAGAATTCATTAATGACATAGATGGCGGGGAATTTGCTGAACAACTAAGTCATGCAGTCAGTAAAGTTGCTACTGCTGCAATGGAAACTCAAAAAGCTGGCGTAATTACAATTCAACTTAAGTTCACTAAAGGTGCTGGTCACAACAACATAACCGTTGAACATAAATTAGTTTCGAATGCCCCGCTTCCTAAAGGCAAATGTGTGGAAGAGCATAGAGATAAAACGCCCATGTATCTAAATACGGGCGGAGATGTATCGCTATTTGCTAAACATACTGAGCAGCTTTTTGAAGTAAAAGCTTAGAAATGAAAAAAGCCCAGAAAACTTTGGACGGCTATCGGGGCTTTTTCCTACCAATACTGTGCGTATTAAGGCGAATTATTATGAATCAGAAATATATAGGCAGTCAATCTGCCCCATCTACCCCTATTTGTTTTGTACCTGAACTTAGTGGGAATAAAACAAATAAACCAGCTACTTCTAAGCTTTATCAGCATCCGTCAGCACAGGATCTAAAGTTTAAAAAAGATAGTAAATGGCCGTATTTTTTATGTTTTCTTATTTTTAGTGCATTAGCAATTGCCTTTCTTTATGCATGTGATGCAGAAGCCCAAGTGCGTGAGCAGAAGGCACAACATTGGCAAGAACAATTTAACTCAGGCGAACCAGTTGAAGTCCAAGTAAGTGTAGTTAAATTAGGTGGTGCACAATGAGAACTAATTTTTTACGTGGCGCTAAAAGAACCCAAAATTTTTCCAATAATCAATCAGGCCATAAATCAACATTCCGTGAATATATAGGTAAAGATGAAGAACAAAATTTATATAAAGTACGTTTAGGCTACACCGTCTATGCTGCACCGCATACGTTAACCCGTGTTTATACAGTGGATGCAACTGGTGTATTAACTCCCGTTTCTCAACATACCCTTAATTCAAGAGAATGGATTCTCCGCAACTTGGAAGAAGAAATTTCGCGACAAAGAAAGCGCGAATTAGGTCAAATTCTCGGTAAAACGCATATTCCCTCTCCGGACCGCAAAGCTTACAAAATGCGTCGTGGCTTTCTAGGTACACGGTAGTTGGAGTCACTTTAATGATTCAAATTTATAACAGCAAAACTAGAACCTTTAATGTGATCGGTAAACGAATACAAGTTTTCTCAAATGTATCACTTCATGAAACTGAAGCTTTGCTCTTCAAAGCGAAATTTAAAGATTCTATTTGGAGATTCTAACATGATGAAGTACATCCCTGACTCTATGTCATATCCATTCACAGTTTGGATGTCAGAAAGTGGTTTCTATCCTTCTTATAAAAAAGGATACATCGTTATGAAGCGTGGCAAAGAAGTGGCAAAGATTTCTCTAATAGAAACAAAAAAAGGTTTTGAAATGAATGAAGTGTGTCAAAAAAGATTTACTTCATTTTGTAGAACCTGGATGAATAGAGATAAACACTTTATTGATCAATTACGTATGCGTGGTTTATCCAGAATGAATCAACTTAGATACCAATTGGTTGCCTAAATGAAAGCTAAAAAAAAGGAGGTCTAAATTTAATGGCAATTTATATCTCAACCCCAGAGATTTTACAGAGGTACAAAATTTCTAAAGGTACTTTAAAAAATATGCGGGAAAGAGGCTCCGACCCCTTTCCTGAACCAATTATTAGAGGTCATGGAAGAGCTACTAACTTATATGGTGTTAAAGCCGTAGCATCTTGGGAAAGTAGAAATGGGTATTTAGAATCACTTGAAATTGAGCCTTTAATATCAAATCTTTCATAGTTATTTATAATGGCACAAAGCTTATCAAACCATTTTGCATAAGCTTGTGCCTGAGGTTCTAAATATTGATTTAAATCATAAGTTCCCCATACTTGTGGCAAAGCATGCCCCAGCATGATTTCACAAATGTGCGGAGGAGCAAATTCAGCAATGTGTGTCCGCATAGTTCGTCTCAAATCATGTGTGGTCCAATGGTTGATATCAACATCAAAATATCGTTTGACGTTTTCATTAATATAAATAGGAATAGTTGTTTGAAATCCTTTTTGAGTAGGTTTATATTTTTTTGCTCTAATAATTGGGAAAGCCCACTCACAATCTGGTGGAGAAAGTTCAAAAGCTTGTTTAATTAAAACTTCTACTTGAGGAATCATAGGTCTAACAATAGCTTTTCTAGATCTTGCACCAGTTTTATGCTGCTCAGGAGGAATTGTCCAAGTATGATTATGAAAGTCAAAGTCACTCTTTTTAGCTGTTCTCAACTCACCTACTCGACATCCAAAAATTAATAACATCAGTATCATTAATTTGTTTTTAGGTGATATTCCTGTTGATAGAAATGTCGCATGGATTACCCAGAAAATTTCTTGTTCAGTTAAATATCTCGTCCTAGGATTTTTACGAACATTTAAATCAATGGCTCTAATATGCAATAAAGTCTGCTCTTTTAATTTTCCATGAATGCAACCCCACTTCATGATTAGCTTCAAATTACCTAATACCTTTATTGCAACAGTTTTTGCATAATTAACGATTGTAAATAGAAGCTGTGACCATTCCTGTAAAGTAACTTCATCACAAATACGTTTACCTAATCTAGGAAAAACATGTAATTCAAAAGCTCTTTTATCATCTTTACAGGCTGCTTTATGAGCGGCTGCGGTTTCAAAGAATTCTAGACATATTTGCCGAACGGTTGGTTGCGCTAAGTATGCTGTCTCTTTTTTTAATTTTAGTTGTAACGGATCTCTTCCTTTATCTAATTCCTTTTTATTTTCGAGAACTTCTGCTCTCGCCTCTTTCAAGGACATCATTGGGTAAGTGCCAATGTCCATACGTTTTGAAGAGTTGTTAAATCTGTAACGCATTTGAAAAACAATTTTCCCTTTTGGAGAAATGCGAACTGATAAACCGTCTCTGTCATTAACTACTTGGGTAGCTTCTCTCAACTTTCCATTATTTGATTTTAACCAGGTATCACTTAAAGCCATTTTCACATCATAAAAAACCAACTTACAAAATATATTAAGCAACTTACCTTCCATGCCAGCTATAATATTTTGTACAAATCCTTGTACAAATTTTTGTTTGTTGCATGAATTACTTTGTTGAGCTTTAAATTTCTTTGAATGCCACAAAACACTCACAAATTATTATTTTTTAAAGGTTATATGACTAAATCATTTGAAAAATTGTGCTTTGAATATCTTTGGAGATTTTTGACGCATGTCTAAGATTGTAATGTTTGACATGGATGGTACGCTATTAGATCTCGCTTTTGATGATTTCATCTGGAATGAATGTCTTCCTAAGCGACATGCAGAGATACATCAACTTCCACTCGACCAGAGCCAAAAAACACTATATCAGTTTTATCAATCACATAGACATACGCTTGTTTGGTATTCATCAGCTTATTGGACCAAAACTGTAGGCGTTGATGTACTCAAATTACAGCAAGAATTTCAGACAAAAATTCAAGCTCGGTTTGGTTGTATTGAGCTTCTGCAGGAACTGAAAAAGCAAGGATATAGTTGTTGGTTAGTTACAAATGCCGATCGTGCAAGCTTACGGTTAAAGCTCGATAATGTTGCAATTGAACACTTCTTTGACGTAATCGTATCGAGTGAACAAATTGGTTATGCAAAAGAAGATATTCATTTTTGGCAAGAGCTCCAAAAATTACACCCTTTCGACCCAGAAGCAACCATTTTTATTGATGATACAGCTCCTGTACTAAAAACAGCTGAAAAATTTGGTATCAAGCACTTGTTTACTATCTTGCAGCCCTCAAGTCTAAAGGATGTAAGAAAGCATGAAGATTTAGAATATAAAGCACTAGATCGACTTACAGAATTGCTGTCTATATTGAATCAAATTGATAGAAAGGATAATGATGTCAAAATCGCTTGAAAACGATGCTGTAGAGACCATGCGTATCGACAAATGGTTATGGGCTGCTCGTTTTTTTAAAACTCGTTCAATTGCTAAAGCAGCAATCGAAGGAGGTAAAGTACATCACAATAATGAGCGTGTAAAAGTTTCCAAAGAAATTCGTGTTGGAATGGAACTGATTATTCAACAAGGTTTTGATAAAAAAACCGTTGTCGTAAAAGCGCTTTCGAACACACGTGGTCCAGCACCAGTTGCCCAGCAACTTTATGAAGAAACAGAAGTAAGTATTGCTAGACGGGAGTTGATTGCATCCCAACGAAAATTGCATAATCTTGCTCGACCTGATCATAGACCGAGTAAAAAGGATCGTAGACAGATTAATCGGTTTAAACAGGACAATGATCAACACTGGTCGTATGGTGATGAATAAAAACGTCGAGTTGTGTCGCACACACACAGACAACACATAGAAGCTATAGAAAAAATCTGTCACTATTAGCCCTGTGAAACAAGTTGAGATTCAATGCATCCACTTGGGTTAAACGTGATGAACTTAGAGTATTGAGGTTTTTGAGATGGATGAGAATAAAAGCAAAGCATTACAAGCCGCGCTAAGTCAAATTGAGAAACAATTTGGCAAAAATACGGTGATGCGTCTCGGTGACAACACTGTTCAAGCAGTTGAAGCTGTATCTACAGGTTCTTTGACGTTAGATATTGCATTGGGGATTGGCGGTTTACCGAAAGGTCGTATCGTTGAGATTTATGGTCCAGAATCTTCTGGTAAAACCACAATGACTCTCCAAGCGATTGCACAATGTCAAAAAGCTGGTGGTACTTGTGCATTTATCGATGCAGAACACGCATTAGATCCACAATATGCACGTAAACTCGGTGTGGACATTGATAATCTACTTGTATCGCAACCTGATAACGGTGAACAAGCACTTGAGATTGCAGACATGCTAGTTCGCTCTGGTGCAATTGATTTAATCGTTGTCGACTCAGTGGCTGCTCTTACTCCTAAAGCAGAAATTGAAGGCGAAATGGGTGACTCTCACATGGGCTTACAAGCTCGCTTAATGAGTCAGGCATTACGTAAAATTACGGGTAACGCTAAACGCTCGAACTGTATGGTTATTTTCATTAACCAGATCCGTATGAAAATTGGTGTAATGTTTGGTAGCCCTGAGACTACGACTGGTGGTAACGCATTGAAGTTCTATGCTTCTGTACGTTTAGATATCCGCCGTATTGGTCAGGTCAAAGAAGGTGATGAAATCATCGGCTCTGAAACTCGAGTTAAAGTTGTTAAAAACAAAATGGCTCCTCCTTTTAAAGAAGCTATTTTCCAAATCTTATACGGTAAAGGTACAAACCAGCTTGGCGAACTTGTAGATTTAGCTGTACAACAAGATATCGTGCAAAAAGCAGGCGCTTGGTATTCATATCAAGGCAATAAAATTGGCCAAGGTAAAAACAATGTTATCCGCCACTTTGAAGAAAATCCTCAAATGGCTGGAGAAATTGAAAAGATTATCCGTGAACAACTGCTAACTACGGGTACTAATGGTGCTGTACAGGTGGAAGATGAAGAAGAAGATCTTCTATTAGAGTCTTAATTACCGCTAATAAGTCTTAAAACGCCCCTTCGGGGCGTTTTTTACAAGGAAATATTAAATATGTTCAAAAGAACAGAAGAACAGCCCCAACAACGCGCTTTGCTAACAGGTCAACGTTTGCGCTCATATGCTTTTGCGTTATTGACTCGTCGAGATTATTCGAAAGCAGAACTTATCGAGAAATTGAATCGTTATGCACAAAACCCTGAAGAGGTTAAGCAACTTGTTGAAGAGTTATCTGAGCAAAATTATCAAAGTGACCAACGCGTTGCAGAACTAACATTGGCTAGCCAAATTCGTAAAGGCAAAGGGCCAAAACGCATCAAACAAGCTTTAAAAACTAAACAAATCGAAAATGATTTAATTGCAGATGAAATTCATAATATTGATTGGGTGGAACAGGCTTATCAACTTAAAGTGAAAAAGTTTGGTGAAGAAGTAGAAAAAGATCCTAAACTTAAAGCAAAACAGATGAGGTTTTTACAATATAGAGGATTTGATTTAGATGTAATTATGAAGGCAATCCAACGGAGATCGGATTAGAAGATGGTGGCAACCCCACTAGCAAAACTTCGGCACATCATAGATCTGCTACCGTTGCTACCTTCCGGTCCTGGCGGGGTTCACAGAGTACAATTGCGAAGCCACCAGCGGGGCTACCATTGCAAAACAGAGTATAGAGATTTTTAAAAGAGTTGCAAGCCTTCTTCTCAATTTTAAGCAAGTTTATGTTTCAATTGATTAATTCATCGTCAAAAACATATAAATTCCTAGAATCTCTTATCTTATATTCTTTCTTGATACTTATTTTGAATAAAATATGCTTGAAGATTGTAAACTATTCTTGCATTTATATTGTTAGCTGTTTTAATTGCAATGATCAATTAAAACCTTAGATAGCTAATGTGAATAGTTTACATATTCCCTTCTCAAGTTAGCTTTTACATAAAATTATGGACCTATACTCATGCGATTGATGAAGCATTCTTTATTATTTATTGCCTTAATGAGCACTACTTCTCTCTATGCCAATATTCCAATTGAATCGCGCGGTTTAAGTCAAAGTGGTGGTAGTTCAACTAACACTTCATCGAATAACGCTTCAGTCCCTAGTAATTTAAATTGGGAATTGATGCAAAAAAACCAACAATTAGAAAATGATATACGTACCTTACGCGGACAGTTAGAAGAACAATCGAATGATATTGAACAACTGAAAAAAGATTTATCTAATCGCTATACTGATTTAGACCAGCGTTTGGAATTACTAAATCAAAAAGTAGATCCAGAAAGTGCAGCACCAGACAATACAGCAAATAGTGATGCTACAGCTACCGGAAGCTCAGAAGCTCCTCCTACCGACAATAAAGCAGCTAGTACTACTACAACTGCTGCAAGTCAAGTTACTTCCCCTTCACAAACGCAAGTAACACAACCAGCTTCATCGCCTGCTACGCAAAATCAATCGAACCCTGTAGAACTTGAAAAAGCAGCTTATACTGTCGCTTTAGATGCCTACAAACAAGGTGGAGCGAAAAAAGCGATTGCTCCAATGCAGAACTTTATCAAAAATCATCCTAATAGCGTTTATACAGGCAATGCCTATTTTTGGTTAGCTGAGTTTAATTTAGCAACTGATCCGGTAAATTATAATGAAGCTAAAAAGAACTATAATGTAGTCGCTACGCAATACCCAAATTCTAGTAAAGCTCCTCGTGCGCTTTATCAACTCTACAGTATTGCCAAAGATGTTGATAAAAACACTGTATCAGCAAACCAATATAAAGCTAAAATCTTAAGTCAGTATCCAAAATCTGAAGAAGCCAAATTTTTTAATAAATAAAAGTTTTTAAGAAAAAAAGACACCGCGATCTGCGGTGTCTTTTTTTGAATATCTCGGCTTAACGCACAATACCACGTTCTGATTGTTCAACAGAGTCAATTAATAATTGAGCTTCTGGAACATTCGGAAGAATATCATTTTTAATCTGCTCAACAGCTTGAACAGAAGTCAGGCCTGATTTGAAAATCAATTTATAAGCTTCTCTAAGGCCTTGAATTGTATCCTTAGACCAACCCTTTCGGCGCATACCTTCTATATTAATACCAAACGCATGTGCTGGATTACCAGATGCCATAACATAAGCTGGCACATCTTTTAAAATTAAAGATGCTCCACCAACCATACTGTAAGAATCGATTTTACAGAATTGATGAATTCCCGAATTACCACCAATAATGACATGGTCACCGATATGAACGTGTCCAGCAACACCAACATTATTTGCGAAAATATTATGATCACCAACAATACAGTCATGTGCAATATGCGTATTAACCATCAATAAGTTATGACTACCTATTTTAGTTAAAGCATTATCTTGTACAGTTCCTCTATGTAAACTGCAATGCTCACGAATTAAATTATGATCTCCAATCTCTAACCAAGTTTCTTCACCTTGATATTTCAAGTCTTGGCAAACTTCACCAACACTTGCAAACTGGAAAATCTCATTATTTTGACCAATTTTGGTAAAACCACCAACTACAACATGTGAATGTAATTTAGTACCAGCGCCAATCGTCACATTTGGACCAATAATACAATAAGGTCCTATCTGGACATCCGGGGCAATCACTGCAGATGGATCAATAATGGCCGTAGAATGAATTAAATCGTGATTGCTCATGCCTGCTCTGTTTTTTGGTGTGAAATCATAATTTCAGCGGTTGTTGCTACAATACCGTCAACGGTAGCCGTACAGTTATATTTGTAGATACCGCGTTTTTGCATTACTAATTCAGATTTTAATACAAGTTGGTCGCCTGCAACTACTTGTTTTTTAAATCTAACCTTTTCTGCACCAGCAAAGAGGAATAAAGAACCTGGTTTTGGCGTCTCATTGTTCATAATAAAACCTAGAACGCCCGAAACTTGAGCTAATGCCTCTACAATTAGGACACCCGGCATAATCGGATATTCTGGGAAATGTCCTTGTAGGAACTCTTCATTGATAGAAACATTTTTATAACCAACAATACTATTGTCAGTAACTTCAGTCACACGATCAACCAATAAGAAAGGATAACGATGCGGCAAATATTGACGAATCGTTTGAATCTGCATTGGTAATTCAGGGATGGCAAATTTAGGTGTAGTTGACTCGGTCATAATATTCTATTTACGCAAATTAAAAGTTGATTCAAGAGACTCTATTTGAGCTTGTATATGATCAAGTCGTTTAGTGATTTGGGTCAATGGCACATCTGCTAATTGTCGCAAGCGTACAATTGTCTTTTTCCAATGACTATTTTCAAATAATCCAATTCCTGAAGAATAGGTACCAGCTTCAGAAATATTTTTTGTGACCATTGACATTCCAGTTAAAGTCACATTATCAGTGATTGAAAGGTGACCAGACACACCGCAAGCTCCTGCAAGAATACAGTTTTTGCCAATTTTAGTGCTTCCAGCAATTCCACATTTAGCAGCAATAGCTGTATTGGAACCTATATGAACGTTATGTGCGATTTGCACAAGATTATCAATAATTACCCCATCTTCCAAAATCGTATTATCTAGTGCCCCTCGATCAATACTACAATTTGATCCAATGCGGACATCATTACCTATGATAACTGAACCTAATTGTGCGATACGATGCCATTTATCTTGATATGGTGCAAATCCAAAGCCTTCACTACCAATTACAGTACTTGCATGAACTCGAACACGATCAAGTAATTTAGAACCGCCAGTAATGGTGACATGAGAATCGATAAAACAATCCTTTCCAATTTCCACATTATCATCCAGACGAGTATGAGACTGAATAATCGTGTTCTCACCTACTACACAATTTTCACCAATTACAACGTAATGGCCAATATATGCTTTTTCAGAAATAATTGCAGAAGGATGAATTTGAGCAGTACTTTCAATACCTATTGATGTGATCTTTTTATCAAAAGCATGCGTAAGGATGGCAAAAGCCAAATATGGATTATCAACAATAATAAAATTTTGTTTATCAGTAAGCTGTTCTTTAATAGAGCTTGTAACAATGTACGCACCCGCACGGCTAGTCTTTGCTTGATCGATATACTTTTCGCCATTTACGAAAGTAATATGAGAAGGTTCAGCATTTTCTAAACTTGCCAGATTTATAAATTGAAGACTACCCGCACCGACTAACTCACCATTAACTAGGTGAGCTAGTTCATCTAAACGATAATGTTGCACTTTCATTAATTTATTTCATTGAATTAACCTTTTGTATCATTTTATCAGTTAAATCATATTTAGCGTCATAGGCAACGGTCGAATTTTTATTCAAAATGAAGTCAAGATTATTTTCTTTTCGTAATTGTTCAGCTGCTTGCTTCACACGAGTCTCAAAAGTTGAGTTCATTCCTTGCAAACTAGTTTGAACTTTAGACTGCAAACCTTGTTGAGTCGAATTAAATTCATTTAATTTTGACTGATATTGAGTTTGAAGCTTCTTAATATCATCTTCTTTCATTTTTTGCCCTTGAGTTTGGGCTTGACGCTGAAGGCCTTCTAACTCTTTACCCAACTGCTCAAGACGAGTTGTTGTTGGTTTAACAGATTGATTTAAACTTGCATTTTGTTGTTTTAAATAAGTACTACTTTCAACAACTTTAGCAAGATCAATAACACCATAACCAGCAGCATTAGTCATAGCAGAAATTGTAAGGCCTAACCCTAACATTAATATATTTAATTTTTTCATCTTAATTTGTGTCCTTATTTCATTGTTTAGTCAAGTCGTACTTAGAAAGTACGACCGATTTCAAACTGAATCTCTTTAGTTTCGTCACCAGGCTTATCATTTAACGGGAATGCATAGCTAAGAGATAATGGCCCAATCATAGTGATCCATGTAAAACCAACACCTACGCTATAACGCATATTACCTAAATCAAAACCGTAGTTATCTTCACAGTATTTTTTAGCATCTGCTATTTGCTGCCCATTCATAATCATAGAATAAGAGCCAACATCACACTTAGTATCAAATACTTGACCACCTTCAGCAAAAATGACTGGTCGTACTTGGCGAGTCCAGTCCCCTTTGAAAGGTAACGGTAAAGCTAATTCAGTACCAAATTGTACTAAAGCATTACCCCCCACCTCTTCTGGAGAACCGTCATTTTGCTTGGTTTCTTGTAAGTTTACACTTGCATACTTAGGACCCAAGGTACTGTTATCATAACCCCGAACAGAACCATAACCACCTGCATAGAAGTTTTTATAGAATGGTAAATCATTACCATAGCCAAGTTTACCGTAACCACGCAATACGAAACCAGTATTACTAATTGGCCAAAATGCCTGTGCATCATAAGTTGCTTTTTGATAGTCAACATCACTACCTGGCAAACCAATTTCAAGACCTACACGATGTGACATACCTGAAGTAGGGAAAATAGGACGGTTTAAAGTATTGTATGACCAACCTAAATTTAAGTTATATGTAAAGAACTCACCATCAAACGCATTATCATATTGTTCTTCTGGGACCTTACATTCCCCCTTCTCAGTATCATACTGCGACTCACCATTTAAGGTTGGACAATATGAACCCTTACTTGTTGCTTTACCACCATTTGCTAACAAATAATCACGCACATAAGTAGAGACATAAGGACCAGTCGTTACTTTAGTATTATCAATACCTAAAGAGGCACTTAGGCTTTGGTTTTCATCAATTGGGTAACCAAAACTTAAACTACCACCGAAACTATCGGTAACGTAATTATTAACGTTATAGTCATCATTTAACTTTGTTTTACGGTAATAAACATTATAACCGCGGCTTACACCATCAATAGTGAAGTAAGGGTCAGTAACACTTAAGTTATAGTAGTCTTGAGTTTCAGAGCGAGATAAATCGATCGAAACACGATTACCCGTTCCCATAAAGTTAGTTTGACTCAAACCTGCCTGGAATGTGATACCACCACTTTGTGAGTAACCTACCGCTAATGTTGTAGTTCCCGAGTGTTGCTCTTCAACATTTACGTTTAAATCCACCTGATCTGGTGAATTTGGAATACGAGCCGGTTTAATATCAACTGTTTTGAAGAATCCAGTACGCTCTAAACGAACCTTGGACAAATCAATTTTTTCATTACTCGCTAAAGCGCCTTCCATTTGACGCATTTCACGACGCAATACTTCATCGGCAGTTTTACTATTACCTGTAAAGTTAATACGACGTACGGTTACTTGCTGACCTGGGTTTACATAATAGTTCAAGTCAACAACACCCGTTTCATTATTAATTTGCGGAACGACATTTACATCTGCAAAGTAATAACCAGCATTACCATATTTACGCAATAACAATTGCTTAACAGCATTTACTTTTTCTTGAGAATAGGTATCCCCATCTTTATAAATTTTCAAAGCTTGCAGTTCTTCAGGTTTATAAAGTGCGTCACCTAAAAACTTGGTTTGACCAAATTTGAACTGGCTACCTTCCTCAACAGCAACTTCAATAAAGATATTCTTTTTATCTTCACTAATATTAAGCTGTGAGTTATTGATATGAAAATTGATATAACCTTTATTCAGATACATAGCGCGCAAAGCTTCAAGGCTCGCTGCCATTTTCTCTCTAGCATAACGGTCATTACGGGTTACAACTGAAGCCCAACCACTTTCTTTAACTGCGAAAGCTTGTTTAATTTCACTGTCTTTAAAAACAGTATTACCAATAATATTGATATTAAAAACTTTAGCTGCCGTACCTTCATTAAAATTTAATTTAAGTTCAACACGGTTATTTGGGCGAGCTATAGTATCAACAGTTACATCAGCATCATAACGGCCTTGCTGAGTATATTGCTGCTCTAATTCAGTTTCAATTGTTTGTAAAGCTGACTTCTTAAAAACTTCGCCTTCAGCAATGCCCATTTTTTTGAGGCCTTGCTCTAAAGCCTCTTTAGGAATAAGTTTGTTACCCTTAAATTCAAGTTTTGAAATAATCGGGCGCTCTACGACATTGAAAACTAAAGTATCGTTATCTCTTGATGCTTTAATATCGTCAAAAAGTCCAGTGGCATACAATGTTCGAATTGCTTCTGCGATCATCGGTTCATTAACGCGATCGCCACTGTTGATTGGCAACATGGTAGAAACATTTGCAGGAGTAAGACGGACCAAACCATCTATACGAATATCTCGAACAACGAAATCATCAGCTGCATATGCTTGTTGTACCGCTGCCATAGCGCTAACAAGTGCCAAAGGCATTAAAAAATGTGTGTGCCGCATGCCAGTTTTTCCAGTAAGTTATAAATCCATATACGTTTACAAACGCATAAAATCGTTAAATAAAGCTAAAAGCATCATACTACCGAGCAGTACCATACCAATTTTTAGACCAAACATTTGTATTTGTTCAGAAACAGGCTTACCACGAATAGCCTCAATAATGTAATAAACGAGATGTCCACCATCTAGCATTGGAATTGGTAATAAATTTAAAATTCCAAGACTTACACTCATTAAAGCCATAAATGAGATGAAAGTCTGCCATCCCATTTCTGCACTTTGTCCCGCTACTTTCGCGATTGTAATTGGTCCAGAAAGATTCTCTAAACCAATTAAACCCTTAACCATTTTTACTATCGAACTCAATATCATGCTAGAGATTTGGCCAGTCTTATCTAGCGACATCTGGAAAGCTTGTATTGGAGTATATTGAATTGTTTGCTTATATTCGTCAGGAATTGTAATTTTTCCTGCATCACTTTTTACGCCTAAGACACCGCTCACTTGCCCCATATTGTCACGCTTTCCTTGAGGCATGACTTGCAAATGAACGAGTTGACCATTACGCAACACATCAATACTTAGTAATTTTTCTGGTGAATGTTGCACAACTTCCACAACATCAAACCAATCTTTCATTACTTGACCATTAATTGAAACAATACGATCACCGACTTTCATTCCTTGACGAATTGCTGCCCCATCTGCAGTCAACTCCGTTACAACAGCAGGAATAACGGGACGATAGGGTAAAAAACCTAATACATCTAAAGCTGATTCATTTTGGTTTTTTAAAAAATCTTTAATGGGTAAAACAATATTTTTCTCAGTACCTGCACGATCTACATCGATATTCAAGCTACCAGTTTCACCTACACGATCAATCAAAGCAAAGTTAAGTTTTTCCCAAGTTTGCGTTTCCTTTCCGTCAACAGCAATAATCTTGTCACCTACTTGTAGTTGAGCTGTTGCAGCTGGCGAGTTGGGTATAACTTTACCCACTCTTGTATTTAGTTGTTCCTGTGCTGGTAAAAATAAAATCCAGAAAAGTAAAACAGCAAAAATCAAATTAATTAAAGGCCCAGCCGCAACAATTGCTATACGCTTCCATGGTTTTTGACGGTTAAATGCATAAGGTAAATCTTGCTCTGCAACATTACCTTCGCGCTCATCGAGCATTTTTACATAACCACCTAGAGGCAAAGCTGAAAGTTGGTACTTAATTCCAGATTTTTTTGATGTCCATTTAAGTAATGTCGGACCAAAACCAATAGAATAAACTAGAACTTTAACACCAAGTTTTCGTGCCACCCAATAATGACCGAACTCATGAATTGCAATTAATGGACCGAGCAAGAGAGCGGCTGCTGCAATCATAAATAATGCACTCATTTCAGCCTCCTATACTTGATATATACTGCTGTGCTACATGTCGTGCTACTTCATCTTTATTCAAAATAGACTCGATATTATCAGCAACTGAGTTTTCCAATTTTTGCAAAGTATGCTCTACCACTTGTGGGATATTTGTAAATCCAATCTGTTGGTTTAAAAATGCAGCAACGGCAACCTCATTTGCAGCATTTAAAATAGTAGGTGCTAGCCCTCCTGCACGCATTGCCTGACGGGCTAAATCAAGTGCTGGAAATTTCTGGATATCCGGTGCTTGAAAATTAAGCTGAGAATACTCAAATAAATCTAAAGCAGGAACACTAGTCTGTAAACGTTCTGGCCATGCTAATGCATGGGCAATCGGTGTACACATGTCTGGATTACCCATTTGCGCCAATGTTGAACCATCAACATATTGCACCATAGAATGAATAATACTTTGTGGATGAACAACAACTGTAACAAAATGTTCAGATATTGAAAACAAATGACATGCCTCGATCAACTCTAACCCTTTATTCATAAGAGTAGCTGAGTCAACTGAGATTTTCTGTCCCATAGACCAGTTGGGATGCTTACAAGCCTGTGCAGGAGTAACTTTTTCTAACTGTTCTAACGAATGGTTTAAAAATGGTCCACCTGAAGCGGTCAATAAGATTCTTGATACACCCTGTTGCGGTTGTCCATTTCTTTCAGCCTCTAAATAATTATGAGGTAATGATTGAAAAATAGCATTGTGTTCTGAATCTACTGGTAATAATAATGCCTGATGATCACGTGCTGCATGCATCATGATTTCACCAGACATGACTAAAGCTTCTTTATTAGCAAGCAATACGCGTTTACCAGCTTTTACAGCCGCTAATGTTGGTAATAAACCAGCTGCTCCAACAATTGCAGCCATAACTACATCAACATCTGGATGAGATGCGATACTTACCAGCCCTTCCTGATCAGTCAAAATTTCAATATTTTGTAATTCATTTTTTGCAAATAAAGCTGCTAATTCGTCAACTTTTTGCTTTGGAACAACTACAACTTTTGGTTGGAATTGTTTACATATATCAACCAATTCAGAAATTCGACTATGAGCTGAAATTGCAAATACTGAATACTTATCAGGATGTTGATTTAAAATTTTTAAGGTACTTTGCCCAATGGAACCGGTTACACCCAATATGCAAACAGATTGTGTCATTTATAAATCTACACCAATAAGTTTTAATATATACATTCCCGTTGCAAAGATCGGGGCTGCAGCAAGTAAAGAATCAATACGATCTAAAACACCACCATGACCAGGTAGTACACGTCCAGAATCTTTAATACCAGCACGACGTTTAATCATCGACTCAAATAAATCACCTAAAACTGAACCGAATACTGTAATCAGCGACAAGATAAGAAACAGGATTTGCTGAATTAAAGTTAAATTTAGATACTGATATTGCACAACCAACATTACCAGTATGGTCGTGATAATACCACCATACAAGCCTTCTACTGATTTGTTCGGACTTACGGTTGGCGCTAGTTTTCTTTTACCAAATTTACGGCCAACAAAGTAAGCACCACTATCTGCACCCCACACAAGCAAGAACAGATACATTAACCACCAAGGCGAACTTTGCCAGACAACAAAAATTGAAGTTACCGCAGCACAAACTAAAATAATGCCAATTACATATAGAGTAGCGTTATACCACCCATCAAATTCAGGAAAAGATTTGACCCAATAAACGCTTACAAGCCAAGTCAAAATTGAAGCTGACCACAACAGTAATGCAATATCATGGAAAAATAGAGCAACGCCTGAAACGAATGCAACAAGCAGACCGTAGCACCAAGCTTTTGGCTTTACAGCATTTACAGCTTCATGGGGCATTAATTTATACCATTCATACCCCGCAACCCCTGCTGCTACAATCATAAGAACCAACATTGGATAATGTGATTGCGTAGCAAACATACAGCCTAAAACAACTGCGACAAGTACCAATGCGGTAACAATCCGCTCTAACATTATAAGTTCTCTATTTTCTCTTGCTGAATTTGTTCAGATGTTTTGCCAAAACGACGTTCACGCCCTGAAAAAACATTCAATGCATGATCGAATTCTTGTACTGTAAATTCTGGCCATAAAGTATCAGTAAAATACAGCTCCGCATATGCTGCTTGCCATAACAAGAAATTAGATATGCGATAATCTCCACCTGTACGGATCAATAAGTCCACAGCTGGCAGATCGTTTAGACTGACATATTTTTCGAACAAATCAACATTTATTTGATCAGCACCAAATTCACCACGGGAAACCGCTTCAGCAACTTGTTTTGCTGCATTTGCAATATCCCACATCCCACCATAGCTCACAGCAATAGTTAAGGTCATAGTGTTATGGTGTGCTGTCTGTTGCTCTGCATCTTCCATTAAGGCAACTAGGTGTGACGGTAATCTGGAACGATCACCTATGAAACGCAAAGCAATATTAAATTTCTTCATGCGAGGTATTTGCTCATGAATAGTTTCTTCAAGAAGCTTCATAAGCAGATCGACTTCAAATTGTGGTCGATTCCAGTTTTCGCTTGAAAATGCAAAAACCGTTAAAGCACGAATACCTGTTTTTTTACAATGTTCAACGATAGGATCAAGAACATTTTTACCCTCTCGATGTCCATCACCTTTTTGCATTTGATTTTTTTTTGCAAAGCGGTTGTTGCCATCCATGATGATGGCAACATGCTTAGGAAGATGATACTCTTCTGAATCGGTCATAAAATTTAGACCTTCATCAATTCTGCTTCTTTCGCTGCAAGACGCTTGTCTACTTCTGCAACATATTTGTCAGTGATTTTCTGGATATCATCACCTGCACGGCGCTCATCATCTTCTGAGATTTCTTTCTCTTTTAATAATGCTTTGATATCACCTAATACATCACGACGAATATTACGAATTGCAACTTTTGCATTTTCAGCTTCGCTACGCGCAATTTTTTGCATATCACGACGTGTTTCTTCAGTTAATGCAGGTAAAGGTACACGAATTGCATCCGCTGTAATTGGGTTTAAACCAAGATCACTCTCACGAATTGCCTTATCAATAGCTGAAACCATTGTACGTTCAAATGGCTGAACAAGAAGTGTACGAGAATCTTCAACACCAATGTTTGCCACTTGATTTAAAGGCACATCAGAACCGTAGTAAGGAACCATTACCCCATTTAAGATTGATGGGTGTGCACGGCCGGTACGAACTTTAGCAAACCCTAGTTCCAAAGACTCAAGAGTTTTTAACATACGTTGTTCGCTGTCTTTTTTCAGATCGTTAATCATATGATCTACCTTACTTATTTATTCAAGGATGTTTTAACAAATTTAATTTAGCGCTAGTATAAAGAGCTTTCGTCAACACGTACATTATTTAGTAACGCGTGTACCTTCTTTTTCGCCCATGACTACTGACAATAGCGCGCCTGATTTATTCATATCAAAAACTTGTAATGGCACATTATGGTCACGACATAAACAAATAGCTGTCAAATCCATAACACCAAGTTTTTCGTCCAATACCTGATCAAAGGTTAAATGATCATATTTAACCGCATCTTCGTATTTACTTGGATCTTTATTATATACGCCATCTACTTTGGTCGCTTTTAGAATTAAATTTGCTTCAATTTCAATTCCGCGTAAGCAAGCTGCCGTATCAGTCGTAAAGAATGGATTTCCTGTACCAGCAACAAAAACACAAACTTCACCCTGACTCAAGTGACGGATAGCATCACGACTTGAATAAGACTCTACTACTGTACCAATTGGTAATGCAGACATAAGGCGAGTTCTGATATTACGGCGAACCAATGCATCACGCATAGCCAAGCCATTCATTACAGTTGCAAGCATACCCATTTGATCCCCTGTTACACGACCAACCAAGCCATCCTTTTGCAACTGACTACCACGATACAAGTTACCGCCACCAACAACGATACCCACTTGCACACCTAAGCCAACTAAGTGAGCAATTGAAAGGGACATTTGATCAAGAACTTGGGCATCAATACCCATGTCTTTGTTACCTGATAATGCTTCACCAGATAGTTTTAATAAAATGCGTGAATAACGGGGGCTAATTGTTTCCGCCATGAGTTTGCTCCAAAACCTCTTAAACTGAATGCTTTTTTGAATCGTTATCGATTAAACCGACTTAATTTTAATTAACTTTGCAAATAAGTCGTATTCATCCGCATCGGTGATTTCGACTTCCAACATATCGCCTGGTTGAATAGTGCTCTTATCGATATCTTCTACAAAGACATTACCGTCAATTTCCGGAGCATCGGCATAAGAACGTGCAACAGCAACAGGATATTCATCTTCCAAACTATCGACTAATACAGTCATCGTTTGACCAATACGTTTTTGCAACTTAGCAGCAGAAATTTGTTGCTGCACTTGCATAAAGCGCTCGTAACGCTCTTGCTTAATTTCTTCAGGCACATGATCGGGTAAATCATTTGCCGTAGCGCCTTCTACTGGTGAGTAGGTAAAGCAGCCAACACGATCAAGTTCAGCTTCAACTAACCAATCGAGCAATATTTGAAAATCTTCTTCAGTTTCGCCTGGGAAACCCACTACAAATGTAGAGCGAATCACAAGATCTGGGCATTTTTCACGCCACAATTTAATTTTTTCGAGTGTATTTTCACTGTGAGCCGGACGCTTCATTAACTTAAGAATACGCGGGCTTGCATGTTGGAATGGAATATCAAGATATGGCAGAATTTTACCTTGTGCCATTAAGTCAATAACCGCATCAACATGTGGGTATGGATAAACATAATGTAAGCGCACCCAGATACCAAGTTGGCCTAGTGCTTCACACATATCAAAGAATTTTGTTTTAACAGGCTGGCCATTCCAGAAATCAAGTTTGTACTTGGTATCTACACCATAAGCTGATGTATCTTGGGAAATAACCAAGATTTCTTTAACACCTGCTCTTTTAAGCGCAGCGGCTTCTTCCAGTACACTTCCAACTGGACGCGATACTAGATCGCCACGCATACTTGGGATAATACAGAAGGTACAACGGTGGTTACATCCTTCAGATATTTTTAAATAGGCATAATGTTTTGGTGTTAAGCGAATTCCTTGTTCAGGAACCAAATCAACAAACGGGTTGTGTTTAGGTGGTGCTGGGACATATTCATGTACAGCTTCCATTACATCTTGATAAGCTGCTGCACCAGTAACCTTTAAAACATTTGGATGCATTTGACGAATTTTGTCTTCGTCTTTACCTAAGCATCCAGTAACGATTACTCGACCATTTTCACTCATGGCCTCGCCAATTGCATCTAGCGACTCTTGTACCGCAGATTCGATAAAACCACAGGTATTAACAACAACTAAATCAGCACCATCATAATCTGATGCAACTTGATAACCTTCAGTCTTTAACTGAGTTAAAATTCGTTCAGAATCTACCAATGCCTTAGGACAACCTAAAGAAACAAAACCGACTTTGGGGGTCTTCATGAATCTGCGCTCCACTTGAATGCGCGTATTGTATGTCTTTTCTTGTCTCAAGCATAGGTGGAAAGCCTACTCTTTGTGTAATGCACCAAAATACGACCAACATTTGCACCAAAACTCACCTTTGCACCAAGTTGGATCATGTTATTATCTATATTCAAGCCATCAGTTTTGATCAACCGATATAAAGACCGATTTCAGCGCGTTTTTAAATACTTTAAAACTTTAAAATAACCCATAAACAAAGTTGGCGTATATTTTGCATCGTTCATGTTCTATAACGGTGAAAATCCGATAACCAATGAAGATGCCATTGCGCTATTTTAAGACAGGAACGATTCGCTAATGGATCAACACAACCCTATCGACTATCGCCTATTGGTAGACAACTTAACTACTGCGATTTTATTGATCGATAGTAACTTGAATATTTTTTACTTAAATTCTGCCTGCGAAGCACTATTTGACATTAGTTTGCTTCGAGCTTCAGGACAGCCGGTTTTGAACTTACTTCATGCACCAGATGATACTTTTAATACACATGAAGCGTTATTAAACACTATAAAAACCGGTCAACCCTATACTCGTCGAGAAGCTGTTATTAATGTCAACTTTAAAGACCTTCATGTTGATTACACAGTGTCTCAATTAAATGCAGGTAAAAGTTATCATCCATTACTCTTGATTGAGCTCAACCCGATTGATCGTATGTTAAAGATTTCTAAAGAAGAAAATCTGGTACAACAACATCAGGTCGCTAGACAGCTTGTACGTGGCGTTGCGCACGAAATAAAAAACCCACTTGCAGGTATTCGTGGTGCAACTCAATTACTCGCTCGCAGTTTAAACGATAAGAGTTATGCTGAATTTACAGATGTCATTATTAATGAAGTAGATCGTTTAACGAACTTAGCAGATACCATGTTGGGGTCTAGACAACTCCCAAGTTATGAAAATGTTAACGTACACGAGCCTTTGGAGCGAGTGCGTTCACTTATCGCCAACCAGACAAAGAAGAAAATTAAAATTATACGGGATTATGATTTGTCTTTACCCGATGTCAATGCCGATCGTGATCAGTTAATACAGGTCATGCTCAACATTAGTGTAAACGCAATTCAAGCTATAACAGAAAACAAAGCATTTTTTATAGATCACGAACCAGAGTTAATTCTACGTACACGTATACAACGTCTTGTCACGATTAACGGTGTACTAAATCGATCTACAGTGCGAGTCGATATAGAGGACAATGGACCAGGCATTCCTGAAAGTATTTTGGAGTCAGTATTCTATCCATTGGTTACTGGACGAGCAAAAGGTACTGGGCTTGGCCTGAGTATTGCACAGAATATTATGCATCAACATAACGGAATGATTGAATGCCAATCTGTTCCTGGAAAAACAATTTTTAGCTTATATTTACCTTGGGAGTCAGACCGTGTCGCGAAATAAAATATGGGTTATTGATGATGATCGCGCCATGCGATGGGTATTGGAAAAGACCTTTAAAGAAGAGGGTTTTGATGTTACCAATTTTGAAGAAGCTCAAACTGCGCTTGAACGTTTGCACCATGATGCTCCCGATGTCATCTTAACTGACATCCGCATGCCTGGAATTGATGGTTTAACTTTTTTATCTAAAGTCAAAAACACTCATCCAGATTTACCTGTCATTATTATGACAGCACATTCTGACTTAGAGTCTGCTGTATCAAGCTATCAAACAGGCGCGTTTGAATATTTACCAAAGCCTTTTGATATTGATGAAGCTTTAGCTTTAGTCAATCGTGCGATCCTGCATATTAATAAACTACAACAGCAAGAAGCTACAAAAACAGCCTCACCTCTTCAATCAACAGAAATTATTGGTGAATCTCCGGCAATGCAGGAGGTTTTCCGTGCTATCGGCCGTTTATCGCAATCTCATATTACTGTTTTAATTAATGGTGAATCGGGTACGGGTAAAGAATTAGTTGCTCATGCTTTACACAAGCACTCCCCACGCCGTGCCAAGCCTTTTATTGCTTTAAATATGGCGGCAATTCCAAAAGACTTAATTGAAACCGAGTTATTTGGTCATGAAAAAGGTGCTTTCACAGGCGCGAATACTCAGCATCAAGGCCGCTTTGAACAGGCAAATGGCGGGACATTGTTCCTTGATGAAATTGGTGATATGCCATTTGAAACTCAGACTCGATTGCTTCGCGTACTCGCTGACGGTGAGTTCTATCGTGTAGGTGGACACATTCCAGTTAAAGTAGATGTTCGAATTGTGGCGGCAACACATCAAGATTTAGAAAAGCTAGTAAATGAAGGTCGCTTCCGTGAAGACTTATATCACCGCTTAAATGTGATTCGTATTCACATTCCTAAGCTTGCCCACCGTAGTGAAGATATTCCAATGCTTGCGCAGCATTTCCTTGCGCGTGCAGGTAAAGAGCTTGGCGTAAGTCCAAAAATCCTACGCACTGAAACAACGGACTACATGCAACAGTTACCATGGCCGGGTAACGTACGACAACTTGAAAATACTTGCCGCTGGCTAACTGTAATGATTACTGGCCGCGAAGTTTATCCAGAAGATTTACCTTCTGAGCTCAAACAAGTTCCATTGCAAAAGAATAGTGAATCTAGTCAACCGGGACCTTCTTTTGAGCGTATTTCTCTACATCATTGGGATGAACTACTAAATCAATGGGCTATTCAAAAGCTTAAAAATGGTGAAATGAAAATTTTGGATATTGCCACACCAATGTTTGAACGCACGTTGATTAACGCAGCCTTGCAACAAACACGTGGACGCAAACGTCACGCAGCGGAATTATTAGGTTGGGGTCGCAACACCTTAACACGCAAGTTAAAGGAACTTGGAATGGATTCTGCAGATGATGACGAAGAAGATGAGCACAAGGTTACTCAAACTGAAGCCTAGAAATCTCATTATTTAACTTCAAAGCGGTTAAGTCATTCTTAGCCGCTTTGTTTTTCAATCAGATTTTTCTTTAAAATATAATGCAAACATAAGGTTACATCATCAAACCCTTCCACAACCAACTCTAAGCTTATATTTTGTATTAGTTTATTTTTTGAATTAGCCACTTACTGTTCAGCATATGATCTAAAAAAATGGTTATGACCATCACTAAAGATAGTTTTGCTATACTAGATAAGCAAAGTCAGTTGTTGTTATTAAATTTTATGCATGATGCAGTCCTGGATTCACATCACCTTGCATGTGAGAAACCTCAAACACGCCGCGGTATTGAACGTCGTTTAGCTCTATTGTTAAGCGCGACCGAGCTGTTCCTAGAGAAAGGATATGATGCTGTATCTCTCGATGATATTGTTAATCATGCAGGTGGCTCTAAGGCTTCTATTTATAAATATTTTGGCAATAAAGAAGGACTTTTTACGGCTATATGTGATCATAAACGTGAAATGTTTTTTAAAGATATTTGCATTCCATTCCAACCAGAGAAAAGCACTTTAAGAGAATATCTGATTCAAACACTTAATCGTGTATATATTCATATTATTCAGCCCGAACATGTTGCATTTTTAAGACTTATTATTGAACAGACCGAATGTAACACTGTCCTCATACAATACTTATATGACAAATGGGTACATAATTTACAAAATACACTTACTCAAGCATTAGAGTTTGCGGATAAATCAGGCGAAATTACCTGTAATTCTCCGTATTATTCTTCACTCATGTATTTTGGGATTTTACGAGATATTGAATGGCGTATGATTATGGGTATGCCAGCTCTTCCAGATGAGAAAGAAGCTTTTGATTATATTGAATATTGTGTAGATATTTTCTTAAAAGGCCATCATAAAGTCTAATTCTTTTGCATTTTAAAATGCTTATAGTATAGTAGACTTCTTTTTTCCCACATCCACCCAGCCAACAACAGATAATTGTTGTATTTCAAAACAATTATTATGGAGTAGCTACATGGCTCTAAGACATTTCCTGACTTTACGTGATCTATCCACTCTAGAACTTAATCGCATTTTAGAACGCGCAAGCGAGCTTAAAAAAATGCAACATGACAATAAGGTCTACCAGCCTTTTGTTGGTAAAGTATTGGGAATGATTTTTGAGAAATCAAGTACGCGTACACGTATCTCTTTTGAAGCAGGTATTAACCAATTTGGCGGTAGTGCGATTTTTTTATCGCCTCGTGACACACAATTAGGCCGTGGTGAACCAATCGAAGATTCTGCACGTGTAATTTCAAGTATGCTTGATATTGTGATGATTCGTACTTTCGGTCATGACATTGTTGAACGCTTTGCATCTTATTCAAAAGTTCCTGTAATTAACGGCTTAACTGATGATCATCATCCATGCCAGTTACTTGCTGACTTACAAACTTATATTGAACACCGCGGCAGCATTGAAGGCAAAACTGTTGCTTGGATTGGTGATGGTAATAATATGTGTAATTCATATATTGAAGCTGCACACATGATGGGTTTCAAACTCAAAATTGCATCGCCAAAAGGATATGAACCTAAACCTGAATTTTTAGCCGAGTTTGGTCATTGCGTTGAGCTTTATGATAATGCGGAAGATGCAGCAGTAAATGCTGACCTTATTGTGACTGATGTATGGGCAAGCATGGGCCAAGAAGAAGAGCAAAAACTTCGTGAAAAAGCATTTGCTGATTTTCAGGTTAACGAAAAATTAATGAGCCTTGCTCACCCAGATTGTTTATTCATGCACTGCTTACCTGCTCATCGCGGCGAAGAAATTTCTGAAACCATGCTCGATTATAAAAATGCAGTCGTATGGGATGAAGCAGAAAACCGTCTCCATGCTCAAAAAGCTTTAGTCGAATTTTTATTGAATGAAAATCTAAAAAAAGCTTAAATTTTGAGTTAAAAAAACAGCATCTTAATGATGCTGTTTTTTATTTTATAAGACTTGTACTCTTCCAGTTAATTATTTTTAAAAATTTGATAACGTTGCCGAATATATAAGCAGGCTGTATTTCAACTATTCTCTAGAATCGTGTATAACATTCTACACAATAAGCTAAGCCTACTCTTGTAGAGTGCGATCATGACAACCCTTGAACAATCATTATCTCAAATTTCCGCATTTTCGATTATTCATGAACATTTATTTAGCTCGGCCCAGCCTTCTGCTGAACAACTAAAATTGATTAAAGAGTTTGGTTGTAGCACAGTCATTAACCTTGCTTTAACTAATGCTTCAAATCATCTTGAAAATGAAGACCGCATTTGTTTAGACCTAGGTTTAAATTATATTCATATTCCAATTGATTGGGAGATGCCTTCTGCTGAGCAGTGCTTATTAGTTTTAGATTTGATTGATCATTTAGTGCAAAATGAAATTATCTGGATACATTGCGCCAAAAATAAACGCGTAAGTTGCCTTATGTATGTCTATAGACAGTTTTATATGAATATGGATATGCCGACTTCTCAGGATTTATTGCACGAAATTTGGGAACCTAATGAGACTTGGACTGGACTCATTCATAGTATTACCTTACAGCTACAAGGCCGTAAGGCAACTTTAGAACTTCAACAGTCTTTGCAGCAGGCCGATCACTTGGTGTGATGAGAGACTAAAACAGTCGCTGTAGCCAAAATTCCTTCTTGACGACCGGTAAACCCAAGTTTTTCGGTTGTCGTTGCTTTAATACTAATTTGATTAATATCTACATTTAGAACGTCAGCAATGCTTTGACGCATTTCAAGATTATGCTTAGCTAATTTTGGACGCTCGCAAGCCACCGTAATATCGGCATTATTTAACTGATAACCACGGTCTAAGATTAATTGATAAACATGCTTTAACAATACTCGGCTATCTGCGCCTTTGTATTCTGGGTCAGTATCAGGAAAATGTTGTCCAATATCTCCAAGCGCTAAAGCACCTAATAAAGCATCACATAGCGCATGAAGTACAACGTCACCATCCGAGTGCGCTTTTAAACCATGTGTATGTGGAATTTAAATCCCCGCCAATGTAACGAAGTTCCCCTCTTCAAAGGCATGTACATCCATTCCTTGTCCAATACGAATCTGAGCAACCATATAAATTATTACCTTCCATAAAAACTTAAGAAATCTTGTATTCAGCCATTCTGTTTCGCTATAGTACACCTAGCAAAGTAGACTGAAAGTATAAGCGATCATGCTGTCTAATACTGATATGAATCAATTGAAAAGATTAAGTTTTGTCGTGACACTGAGTTGTTTATGTTCACCTCTTGTCTTTGCAGAATCAATAGACTGTTCCAATACTGGAGCTGAGCTTAAAATCTGTTCAAAAACATTTAGTGAATCGAGAAAGCAACTCAATAATAAATATCTTTCTGCATATTTAGTTACTGATGCCCCCTTACAGCTTTTACAGGATACGCAAAAGTTATGGTCTAAACATACTCAGCAATGCAAGAGTAATACATGTATTCAACAACAGTTTGATTTACGTACTGATGACTTAAATTTTTATGCTTCACTTAAGCAAACGCTTACCCAGCATTATCTTAAGTTTGAAAATGGACATATAGCAGCTCAGCCTGTACACATTCAAGTCCATCAGCTCGCGAAAGATAAAATTAAGATTGAAGGGATAGCATACCGCAATCCAAATAACCGCAAAGAAACTCAAACGATCTCATTGATGGCCTATAGTTCACCTGAACAAAAAAGTGAAATTTTAGACAATGAGCACAACTGTAAATATCAGTTTAATTTTCAAAAAGCTTTACTTAATGTGAAAACCCAGCAAAAAGGCTGTGAACGTTTTAGCGGAATCTACCGCTTATATGACTAACGCTTAAAAATAAAAGCCAGTGTTTGAACACTGGCTTTTTACTTTCTACGCTGGATATTTTTGCGCAATATCCTGACCGACTAAAACTGCGGTTGCCGCAGACAAAGTCCAACCTAAATGCCCATGCCCTGTATTATAAAAAACACGAGGTTGTTTAGATTGCTTAACAACAGGCAGCATATTCGGCATCATTGGTCTTAACCCTGCCCAAGGCACCACATGCTCAGTTGAAATATCAAAGTTACGATTAACCCAATTCACTAATGGTTGAATACGATCAGCCCGTATGTCGCGGTTATAGCCATTAAACTCAGCAGTCCCTGCCACACGCAGTCGATCTTTACCTAAACGAGAAGTCACAATTTTTGCACTTTCATCTAGTAAACTCACCCAAGGAGCATTCTTTACGCTGTGCTCATCTTTTAATTGCACGGTAATTGAATAACCTTTTACTGGATACACATTTACTCGCTCACCAATCATATCGGCAAGTTGATAGCTCCCTACACCACCACAAACAACAAGTACATCACCTTCAAGCTGAATGTTATCGGACTCAACCAGATAAGGATGCTCAGCACTTGGTTGACAAGTTACAACTACTTTGTCTGCGCTGCACTTAATATCCATAACTTCTAGGCCGAACTTATATTGAACTCCATATTCTTTAGTCTTCTCAGCCAAAGAGGTTGAATATTTATGAATATCACCCGTCGCATCACTTGGTGTGTAATAGCCACCGAAATAGTCACCCGTCAAAGATGGTTCTATTGTTTTCATTTCATCAGGTGAAACCGAATAGCGTTCCAATGTACCTTTGTTCAATACGTTATTAACTTGTTTAGCAATCTCGTAGTCAGCCTTACTGTGATACATATGGAGGATTCCACGTTTCTCCAAATCAAACTCAAGCTGCTCTTTTTCAGCAACTTCAAACAAACGCTTACGAGCGAGCAATGCCAAACGGACCGTCTCAATCGTATTCGCTTCATAGTTTTTAATATGTGATAGAAATTCAACTAGCCAACTATACTTATGCAAACTAAATGAAGGGTTCAACAATAGAGGAGCATCTTTTTGTCTCATCCATTTAAAGCCTTTAATCACGGTGGCTTTTTGGTTCCATACTTCGGCGTTACAGGCCGATAACTGCCCTCCATTGGCAAATGATGTTTCCATTGCAGGATATAAATGTCGATCAATCACTGTGACTTGATAACCCAGTTGCGATAATTCATAAGCAGAGGTAACCCCTGTGATTCCCGCACCTATCACAATAACATGTGGCATAACAGACTCCTCAGAAATGCAAGAACATTTCATCAGTACAGCCCATCTGTCATTGGTACCTGAGAGTTTCGACCCCAACGTTACCTTTTAACGTTTAGATCTTCCCCTTCGGTGAGTTTATAATTTATAAGTTATTGTTTTCCATTCTTATAAATCTAAGCTTCTCTCCAGATTTTTTAATTATTACAGTCCTTTTGCCTGAGAGTTTCCGGGCTTGTTGCTCCTTCGGCGGGTTCTTAAAGAACCTCTCTCCCGCAATAATTTTGTATTTATATAAGCAATGTATCTGCCACATTGAAAAAAACGCATTCTTTTCTTGTAAACTTTTGTATAAGCAATCTTAAAATTATAAGGCACTGATTTAATTAGAAAATAAAAAAGGTGAATTTTTATAAATTCACCTTTTACACTTAAATTAGAGTTTTCCGTCGAGCACTTGGTCTGAAACCGTACCCTTCCATTGCTCACGCAAGGTTGGTAAGTAGAATTTCTCACCAATAGTGACCAGTTCAGCATCAATCAATGCATGAACTTCGTGCATAAAAATATAATCCAAAGCAACCAAAGAAAGCTGATGATTTTTTTGCGCTGTTTTCTTACGTTTTACCTGTGCTTGTTTCACTAGCTCATTTGCAAAGTTTTTATCTTTATAAGCAGTAATTGCATTTAAACGAAGCTCAATAACACCCCATCCCGCTAATAGTTTTTTAAAAACTTCAAAATCTTTTGAGGTTGATTCCCACGTTACGTTTTCTAGATCATTATCTTCAGGTAAAACTGGTAATAATAAATCCGCTGTACTTGGGAAAATCTTTTTAAGATTTAACAGAAACTTAACCGGCTGATCACTAGGATAATCATTAAATTGCACATGTTGTTGGGTATCTGTCAAATAAATAGAGAGCATTCAAAAATCCTTAACTAAGCAGCTGTTTTTAATAATTTTATCTCTAACTTTGCGAAATAAATGCAAAACAAAAAACAATATAAAAACAGGACAAGGTGGGCATTTTAACAATTATGACGGCTTATTCAACGCCAATTCGCCATTAATTAGTGAAAGTTTCAGCCTTTGTGATAAAAAGCTCTCCGAAGAGAGCTTAACTTTAAATAGAACATCAAAAATCCGTTGTAATTCTTGGTTTCGATTAACCTTGATATTGATCAACTTTATAATTTGGCTGATCTACAAGCAGTTCAATAAAAGTCGGAATAGATGTAGTGTTAAGCAGATAAGGATTAAATTCATCAACATGATGATGATGAAAGAACTCTTTTATTTTCGTGTTAATGGGAGCAAATTTCATACTCCAATGTTTAAATAACCGTTGTTCGGATGGTTCTGAAAAGATGATTTCACAGTTCTGGTGTCTCGAATCTTTCAAAATTAATTTATAAAATAGCGATTCGACCTGTTCTTTCTCACCTTCTAAATACTGCAAGAAGTATCCATTACCATAGTAAAGCACTCCTGTAATATCATTATGTGAGTTGAATTTGACAGCTTCTGTGAGAATATCAATTAAATCTTGTTTTATTTGACTATGTTCACTATTGGTTTTACTTGCATACATAAAGCCTATTAAACTCATAGCGATACTCGAAGATAGATTTTAATGTCCATTCTCTCATCTACCCCCTCTTCTTACAATGTAAGCTATTTAAAACCTTGTATTTCAAAAGTAAAGATTATTTTCTTTTTGAAAATGACAAACTTTAACAACCCGAAATCTTTTGTAAATTAATGCCAACCTAACAAGTTAATTAGACACTATTAATTTTAGTACAATTGAAAATTATCTTTAATGTATGGATGTCTAATGGAGAATCATGAAATTATTCTTCAAGACGAACATCATAAACAGTTTAAGATTATTAAAGTCCAAGATGTTCGTTTTGATAAGAATACGCTTAACAATAGCTATCAATGGTTATGGATATTTGATCATAGTTCAGAGTTTTTTCCATTTGAGTTATGGGATCAGCTTGATCATGCAACCATTCACCAAAAGATCAAACTCGACAATCAAGTTTTCAGGATTATTAAGATTCTGACGAAGAAAACGAAAGTTAGGCCCTCCTGAAACATAAGTCCTCAAGTAACTATTTTTTAAGTTATTTAAAGCTCTCTAACTTGCTCCTAAATTCTTTTCACTTAACCATATGGAAATCACTGATGCCAGCGACTTAGGTTGTTCAATCGGAATCATATGGCCCGTATTTTCAATTATCTCAAGCTTTGCATGTGGCAATTGATCTAATAATTCTATGGCTTCTTCCTTGGAGCGGAGCTGGTCCTCAGCACCAGAAATGATTAAAGTTGGACATGTGATTTTACTCATATCATAAGAGCTTCTATCTAACATAGATTGTTTAACGAATTCTTCATAACCTAAAGCTTTCCCCATCTCTTGGATTCTTTTTACAAGAGTACGACTCTGCACATTTGATGGATGAAGTGTTTTTTCAATCGATATTGAGCTTAGCCCATGGAAATTTTTCCCAGAGTTAAGTTTAATCGCCGTTAACTTTTGACTCTTCTGCTCTTCTGTATCTGAGCGTAGTGAAGACGCTATTAAAATAAGTGCCTTAACTTTTTCAGGAAATTGCTCCACTATAGATCTAGCGATATATCCTCCAAGTGAGAAACCAATCAGTACAAAGCTTTCTGGCGCATGTTCAACAATATTTTGGGCAATTTCCCTTATGGTTCGCCCTTGTTTTAAAGTAGCTCGAGATATACTCCACTCTTTAGGCATTTCATCTATGAGTTCATTCCAGAGAGATTCATCAAGCATATAACCAGGAATTAAAACAACTGAAATTGGCTTTTGATTCATAAGTTTTTTAATACCTTACTTGTAAATTATAGCTAACAGCATTTTATGCTAATAAAAAATCTATAATTAGAATATTGAAGTAAAAAATAAAATCACTATATAAATTAAACAGAAATAACTGTGGAAGCACGCCAGACTAAAACATTCCCTTTTTATGCTTGAAGGAGATACACATGAAAGTTAGAGCATCACGTACGTATTCCGCTTCAGCAAATAATTATTTTATTTCTAAGGAATATGATTGTACTGTTATTCCTGTAAAAGGAATGTGTTTTATAGACTCTGGTTTAACTGAGAGTGGAGTGATTGAACCAGTAGAGATTATTGAAGTGACTATAGAACCAGAATCTAACTCGTATCATGTTCTTTTAGCACGCGATATACATGAGTACGAAAAAGAAGAGCTAAAAAAGAAGTTTGAAGCTATGAAATCTCATGGTTGGGAATACATAGACGGCTTACTTTGATATTTTCCAATTTCAAGATACAAGCTAAATCCTTCCACCCCAAAAGAGCCCTCATTTGAGGGCTTTTATATAAACATTCATGTGTACACTCTTATTAATGATTTATCTGTACAAACAGATAACCGAATGCACAGCATATTGTATGCTTAAAGATTTTAAACATATTTAGCTAAGAAGTTTATTCACATTCTTTTCAATTAATTTTTTGCTTTGGTTATTAAGTATATAAAAGTATCCAATCAATCCAAAGAATATGACTGCATAAATTATGACAATCCAAATATATTTAAACATGTTATCGAACAACATATGATTTAAGACATCTACATCAATATTGATACCAAAGTTATGTACATATCGACTTAAGAATAATGCAATACAATAAATCAATATTGGAACCGCAAGAACTCCTGTCCAAATATTGATTTTATTTTTCTTAACTTCTAGTTTTTCAAAATCATCTTCTCCAAAATATTTTTCAACTTCAATAACTTGTTTATTCAAATCATCTTTTAACGATATAGGTAATCTGTTGTCCTTAATATGATATTGAACATTTTTTAAGATTTCTGCACTTTCTAGTGCTTCACCTAAAATTGTTAAATTTCCCATAGAAAAACCAGAATGTAATTATTAAAACCATGGATTTTAAGGTAAATTTTGTGATTAAAAGCACTTTTTAACACAAAAGTAATAAATTGAGCTGAGTTAAAAAATATTTAAAAGAAATACGATAAGCCGAAAATCTTCCAAAGATTACTAAACATAGCTTCCTCTGACTATGTTTCTCAATTTTTTAAACACTATGAGAACGACTGAACTTTTATCCTGAACTATAAGATTATCAAAAGCCAAGTTTTCATAGGAGTTAAGTATTCGAATTATTAAAATAAAAAGGCACTTTCGAAATAGCTCCAAAGTGCCTTTCTATTGATTGAGATTCTAAAAATATCTTTATTTTTAGATAGATTACTTACTATTTGGAGAAACCATCTTTTCAGGTTTAACTACTTCGTCAAATTGCTCTGCTGTGACCAAACCAAGCTCAACAGCAACCTGCTTCAACGTTTTATTTTCTTTATAAGCAGTCTTTGCAACTTTTGCAGAATTTTCATAGCCGATTACTGGATTTAAAGCTGTAACTAGCATCAGAGAATTATGCAAGAAGTGATCAATCTTATCGCGATTAGGCTCAATTCCCACCGCGCAGTGATCATTAAAGCTATTACATGCATCACCAAGTAACTGAATAGATTGTAATAAGTTATAAGCAATCACTGGCATAAAGACGTTTAATTCGAAGTTACCTGAAGCACCTGCTACGTTAATGGTCGTATCATTTCCAAGCACTTGTGCAACAACCATGGTCATTGCTTCACTTTGTGTTGGGTTTACTTTCCCAGGCATAATGCTTGAACCAGGCTCATTTTCTGGAATACGGATTTCACCAAAACCACAACGAGGTCCACTTGCCAGCCAACGAATATCATTCGCAATTTTGTTTAAGCTTACAGCCAAAGTTTTTAATGCACCTGATGCAAAAACAGCGGCGTCCCGTCCTGCTAGAGCTTCAAATTTATTGGGTGCAGTTACAAAAGGTAAACCTGTAAGTAGTGCAAGCTGAGCTGCTGCTTTTACTGCATAGTCAGGATGTGCATTTAATCCTGTACCTACCGCTGTGCCACCTAATGGCAACTCATATAAACCACTCAAAGCTTGCTGTAGTCGAACCAATCCATGCTCAAGCTGTGATACATAGCCACTAAATTCTTGACCTAAGGTTAATGGAGTAGCATCTTGCAAATGGGTACGGCCAATTTTAACAATATCCTGAAACTCATCTGACTTTTTTTGCAAAGTCGCTTTGAGCTGCTCTACAGCAGGGATGAGTAATTCATTAATTTGCAAACTAGCTGCCACGTGAATGGCCGTTGGAAAGGAGTCGTTTGTTGATTGAGCACGATTAACGTGATCATTTGGATGTACTGGTTTTTGGGCACCTAAGGCTTGCCCTAATTTCTGGTTTGCAATATTGGCAATCACTTCATTGCAGTTCATGTTACTTTGCGTACCAGAACCTGTTTGCCAGACAACTAAAGGAAATTGGGAATCCCACTTGCCATCAATTACCTCTTCAGCAGCACCCACAATATATTGACTCAAATCTTGTGGTAGTTGTTCAAGTTCAGCATTGGTTATTGCAGCAGCCTTTTTTACCAAACCCATCGCTCGAATCATGGCACGGGGTAATCGTTCCTGCCCGATTTTAAAGTTCTGTAAGCTGCGTTGAGTCTGTGCCCCCCACAATGCTTCATTTGGAACTTCAATCTCACCCATAGTGTCATGTTCAATTCGTGTTTGCATAGAAACCTCGGTTATCTCAATAAAGAACTCACGGGCTGAAGCAAGTGTTTGCTCTGGCTAGTTAATTTTGAATATCGTACTCAAGCATACCAGCATTGTAAATAAGAATCATTATCTTATCTTCCATTTAAAGTATTTTGATAGAAGCGCCATTCATCTTCAATCATTTGTTTTAATGGGCGTTTCGGTGTCCATTGCAATAAGGTTTTTGCTTTCTCAATATTAGCGCCAACTTGATCTAACTCGACATGTTTATAAATTGCTGATTGTGTAGGAACTTCAGCTTGAGTGACTTGTGAAATTTCATCGAGTAATTGACGAATTGAATGAACTTGGTCATGTGCAATATTAAAAGCTTCACAACAATGCGTTTGTTCACGCAGCCAATGTAAGCTCGCAATGACAGCTTCACATAAATCTAAAACATGTAAAAAACTACGTTCAGTCGTATGATCTGACGTTTCAGCTTGATCTTGTAATTCAATTAAATCACGTTGCATTGCTGCGACTTGCATCGCAAGCGGAACAATATTTTTAGGGAGCTGAGCGACATACTCTCCGAGTACCCCATGTTCAAATGCACCTACGATATTAGACAATCGTAAGATCGTAATTTTCCACTCATGGTCAATTTTATAAGTATCACGGATAATTTCTTCAATCATCTGTTGAGACTTAATGTAGGGATTAGGATAAGCATAATTAAATTCTTCTGTCTCACTCAATTGCAAGCCAGATTTCCCATAAGCTGCAAGGCTAGACAGATGAATGAAGTGACGAACACCCGTACGTTGCATGGCACGAAGCAAGCTCATGATACAACTAACATTATCATTATAATATTCAAGAGGTTTAAGGTTAGATTCTTCAATTGATTTGAATCCGGCAGTATGAATAACTGCATCAATTGAATATTGCTCAAACACCTTATTTAGCGCTGGTGTATTACGTACATCAAGTTTGACAAATGGAACATACATACCAGAAATAAACTCTAGTCGCTCCAAAGTTTGCAAGGTTGAATTAGCCAAATTATCGACGATTACCACCTCTTGCCCTTGAGCCATTAGACTCAACGCAATGTGTGAACCGATAAAGCCTAAACCACCTGTCACTAAAATCATTGTATACTTACCTTTCTCTTAATGTATCTACGCCCATTTAGACGTATGACCATAGTGAATTCTCAATGAGTACATTACTACTAATTACCTCTGCTCCTACTTCCATTCATGCTTGGCATGCGTTAGGACTTGCTCAGGCACTCAAAAGTAAAAATGAAGACTTCCGTGTATTCTTTTACCAAGATGGCGTGCAGGTTGCTAATGATTTTCAATGGGTTCCTGACGACCAGCGTAATTTAACGCATGAATGGCAAAAGCTTGCAATTCGTCTTCCTGTTTGTGTGAGTGCTGCCCTCGCTCGTGGTATTACAGATGCAGAAAATGCCAGTCGTCATCACCTTACTCATCACAACCTTGCCAAAGACTTTGAACTTGTCGGGTTAGGTGAACTTGCTGATGCAGTACAGTCAGCATCTCGTCTTATTCAATTTTAAGTTACTTTGTTTGCTTAGATTGTTGCTTTTAAAAGGTATATTGTGTGAAATCTGTACTCGTCATTTTAAGCCAAGCCAATTTAACCAGTCTTCAAATCAATGAAAGCCTTTCTGCTACTATGGTTTTAGCAACCTTTGGCTCACCAGTCAAAGTATTATTGAAAGATGCAGCTCTTAGTCTTTTGCAAAATGATTTGAGCTTTGATCAGTTTCGTCAGGCTTTCAAAGTGGCCTCAAATATGGTCGAAAGTTTTGAGTTCTACGACTTGAGTCCTATTCTGATTGAATGTAAAAATCAGCAGCATCCTCTTGTACAAAAAACCGAACAAGAAATTGAATTCGTTCAGTTGAATGCTGAGTTTATTCAATCTTTTGATCATGTTCTATATTGGTAGATAAAGGTGTAAGTTTAATGAATCCGTCAACACTTTATCTTGTGCAATCTTCTTACCATGCTACACCTAAGATTATTGATGAATTACGCAATCTTTTTCAGGTAGGTGACCAAATTGTTTTTATGGGTGATGCAACTGCACACCTTTCTGCTGAAATGATTCAACCATTTGAATCTGTTTCATGTTTAAGCATCGAAAAAGATTTAATCGATACAGATACTTTAGCTCAGATGAAGGTATTAGATTACGATCAATTTGCTGATCTGGTTTTAACGTTTAATCGCTGTATTTCTCTTAAATAATATATTTAGGCTGGTTTCATGAATTTAGAATTAGACCAAGATGGTCATTTGGTTGATTACACAATCTGGAATCCTGAAGTTGCGCAAGAACTTGCCCAATCGCTTGATCTTGAACTCACCGATTGGCATTTTGAAGTTTTAGCAGCTGTACGTCAGTTTTATCAACAGTTTGGACATTCTCCAGCAACTCGCCCGCTGATTAAATTTTTAATGAAAACGGTTAGTCCAGAGATTAATAATGCTGTTTTACAGCAACAATTTAATACTGGTTTAGTGGCACGTCATTTAAGTCGTTTAGCAGGAATCCCTAAACCAGCAAATTGTTTATAAAATTAAGTAAATTTCTTGGCAGCAGCGACGCATAAAATCGTTGCTGCTGTAACCACCAACATTGACCAACTTACTTGTTCGTGTAACAAGACCGCAGCAATACCTAATCCCATTAAAGGTTGTAAGAGTTGTAGTTGGCTAATCGCAGCAATTCCTCCTTGTGCAAGCCCTTTGTACCAAAAGAAAAAACCTATCAGCATACTAAATAAAGACACATAAATAAGACCTACTAAAGCTGATGTAGATACGCTCTGAAATGAAGCTGGCATATAGAAAATAGTCAGAAATAGCATAAACGGTAATGATAAAATTAGCGCCCAACAAATGACCTGCCACCCTCCTATTTTTCTTGAAAGTACACCGCCTTCTGCATAGCCAAAACCACATAAAATAATCGCCATTAACATATAAAAGTCTCCTATCCCAAGTGAGGTATCACCAGAAATCAAAAACATATAAGCGAAGACAACCGCACTCCCTAAGACTGCAAATATCCAGAAAAATTGATTAGGTTTTTCGCCGCCTCTCAACACAGCAAATATTGCCGTTGCAAGCGGCAAAAGACTAACAAATACAATTGAATGGGCTGCATTCATGTATTGGAGGGCAAGCGCTGTAAATAGAGGAAAACCTATCACCACGCCTAAAGAGACGATGGCAAGAGGCCACCAATCTTGCTTGGCTGGTTTTTTTTGTTTTAAAACCAAAATAAGAATAAGACCTAAAATACCTGCAATTGCCGCACGTGCCGCAGTTAGAAAACCCGGTTCGAACCCCATTACGGCTACGCGTGTTGCTGGTAGTGATCCCGCAAAAATAGCCACGCCAATAAAACCATTCACCCAGCCATTCATAAACCTATTCATAATTTTCTCCGTCACTATACGAAGAATTTAAGCTGTGCTAAGGTGAATAAACCAGATACAAAGCAGTACAATTCAAAAGAACTGTAATGTATTAATAACCAGTACAGTTCGGATTGTAAGCCAGTGAAACAGAACAAAACCAAAATTGAAATTGTCATTTCAGAGATTGAGCAACAAATAAAAAATCGGTCTTTAATGCCTGGAGCACGCTTACCATCTGTACGCAAATTAGCGAATGATCTTGGCTTTTCGGTTTCAACCGTCGTAGAAGCCTATGAAAGATTAATTGCTCTAGGCAAAATCGAATCAAGAACTGGGTCTGGTTTTTATATTGTTGGTCCGCTTGCCCCTCTTTCTTTAAGCGAATTAGGCCCTAAATTAGATCGCTCAGTCGACCCATTATGGATTTCACGTCAATCCTTGGAAGCAAAAGCAGATGTTTTTAAGCCTGGCTGCGGTTGGCTACCTGATGACTGGATGCCATTAGATAGTATTCGTAAAGCATTAAGGTCGGCCGCAAGAAGCCCAGATGATTGTTTGATGGGTTATTCAACGCCATTAGGATTACCCGCTCTACGTGACTTACTGGCAAGACGCGCTCAAGCAAAAGGTATCAATGCAAATCTTAATCAAGTGCTTTTAACAGACTCAGGAACTCAAGCAATTGATTTAGTATGCCGATTTTTACTAAAGCCTGATGATGTCGTTCTCATTGATGATCCTTGTTATTTTAACTTTCATGCATTACTTAAAGTCCATCAAGTCAAAGTTATTGGTATTCCCTACACACCAACAGGTCCTGACTTAGAGGCATTTAAAGAAGCAATTGAAACTTATAATCCACGCCTTTATATCACCAACTCAGGAATTCATAATCCGACTGGTGCAGTACTTTCTCTTTCTACGGCGCATCAATTATTAAAACTTATTGAACAATCAAATTTGATTGTTGTTGAGGATGATATTTTCTCAGACTTTGAATATAGCCCTGCTCCTCGGCTTGCTGCTTTGGATAATCTTTCACGTGTCATTTTTATTGGGAGTTTTTCTAAAACTTTATCGGCATCTATTCGTTGTGGTTATATCATTGCTAAACCAGAATGGATTGATCAGCTCACCGACCTGAAAATTGCCACAAGCTTTTCTCACAATGGTGTATCAGCTGAAGTTTTATTAAGTGCTTTAACAGATGGTTCTTATCGTAAACATATAGAATTATTAAAGGTCCGATTAGCAAAAGCGATGCACGATACCATTACTCAGTTAGAACCTTTGGGTATAAAACCATGGATTAAGCCTCAAGCTGGAATTTTTGTTTGGTGTCATTTGCCAAAGGGAGTTGAAGCTTCAGAAATTGCAAAATATTGTATTAATCATCAGGTTATTCTTGCGCCAGGAAATGCGTTTAGCCAAGCTTCCAATGCTGGTCAATTCATACGCTTTAATGTAACACAGTCAAATCATGACCATATCTATAAGACTCTGGCTGATGCAATTCAACAAGAGTCTTAGTTGGCAATAAGAGAAATTAAGCTTGTTTCTGTTTTTGCTGCATATATGCAAAATAACCTGGCCCAGCTGAAACCTGAACTTGTTTTGCATGTAAAGGTTCACGGCAAACCGAACATACCATGACTGGTTCAAATTTATGACCACAAGTTTTATGACGATATTCTAAAGGTTTACCTAAACCTTGATCCATCCATTTATCTGCCCAATTTGCCATAGATAAGATAATTGGATAAAGCTCAAAACCTTTATCAGTCAATTTATATTCAAAGCGTTCCTGCCGATCAAAATAAGGGGCTTTGACTAAAATTTCATATTCAACCAAACGCTTTAAACGATCCGAAAGGACATGACGAGTGACACCTAATGACTTTTGAAAATCGTCAAAACGGCGTATTCCCATAAAAGCATTACGTAATATTAGCATCGTCCATCGATCGCCAATCACTGATAGCATACGAGCAACCGAACAAGGTTGATCACCGATGTCATCCCATTTCATCTTTATGCGTTCCTCGATATTTCCTAGCCTAATGGCCCTATTGTTTATACCCTAAACCACTTAGCACGATTTATGCAAGATTCATTATTAAAATAACTTCTTATCAAGCTTATGAAAGAATTTTCATTATAAAAAATTTAAAATTATTATTTAAAATTGCTTAATAAATATAACTCACTCAATTATATAGTGAGTTATATTTATCATTACTGGTTATTAATTTGAAATAAATACGCCCTTCAATATATAACCCGCTTCCAATTTTGCACTTGCCGGAATTCGAACCAGACAATTGGCTTGCATTAAATTACTGAGCATATGTGATTGCTGTTTTGCCAGACTTTTAACTTTGAGTTGTCCATTGTCAAAATAGGCATGCATTCTTAGAAAACGCTCGCGTGCATCTTCTTTTAAATCATGATCTAAAATTGCACTAAACCACACTGGCCCAGCTTGGTTTCCCTGCAAAGTGTCGAGCAATGCTTTACCGTAAACCTGCATAGACACATATACCGCAGCAGGATTACCGGGCAACCCCAGTAAATAACAGTGGTGATCTGATTCAGGATGAGAATATTCAGCAAAAAAGAGTGGCTTACCCGGCTTTTGTTTTACTTTCCAAAAGATCTGTTCAAAACCAACTTCAAAAGCACATGGCCGAACAAAATCATAGTCTCCAACAGAGACTCCACCCGTGGTTATGATGACATCATGGCTATCTTTTAATTGATCGAAATATTGTGTGACCTGTGCTGTCTCATCTGCCACATGAATGAGTTCAACATCTAAACCATAATCTTCAAACCAAGCTTTTAGTAATGGGCCATTTGCATCAAAGATTTTACCTTCAGCTAGATCTTCTGCTGTTTCGGCAACTTCATCACCCGTGATCAAAACAGCTACTTTCGGCGCACGATAGACTTCAACGGTTTGCACTCCCGCCATACTTAAGGCAGCCAAACTTCCAATATTCAAAAATTGTCCAACTTGCGCAAGTAACTGCCCTTGATGGATTTCTTCGCCCGTAAAACGGATATCAGCTTGAGGGCGTATATACTCCGTTAAACAAATCTCTTGTGGCGAAACAACCGATACGACTTCTTGCCGTGCTACATGCGTTGTCCCTTCAGGAATTTTGCCGCCTGTAAATATACGAATTGCTTGACCTTCACTCAAAATGTTATGACTTTCGCTTCCAGCACGAATCTCGCCAGTAATCTGAAACTTTTGATTATTTAAATCTTCGGCATGACAACAAAGTGCATAGCCATCCACAGCACTTTGAGAGAAGCTTGGCAAATTAATTTCTGAATAAATTTCTTTAGCAAGATACCTACTTAGGCTATTTTGAAGAGGTTGCTGAATTGAACCTAATTTTTTAGGTCGGTTACTAATCAGTCCAATTGCCTCGTCTACGCTAATCAATCCACGTTCTGCACCACAACCAGTCATTACTCATAGCCTCCCGGATGTGGTAGATCACGGCAAACATCAAAAATATGGACTAAGGCAGGTAAAATAGCAGCCATTGATTCGCTTGCTCCACCACGGCTTCCCGGTAAAGTCACCACTAAAGAGCGATCAATGAAACCAGCTACTCCACGCGACATTGCAGCATATGGCGTGCGTTTTTGCCCAAATGAACGCGCAGCTTCCATTAACCCATCTAGCTTACGTTCAAGAAGTGGCTCTAACGTATCGACCGTAATATCACGCTTACCAATTCCAGTTCCACCAACGGTCATAATGCAAGCATATGATTTGCTCAACTCAAGCACTAAGTTTTTCAAAGTATCCGCTTCATCTGGCAAAATTTGGTAATGAATTGGATCAAATCCTGCCTCGGTTAAAGTTTCAACCACAGATTTTCCGGCAGTATCGGGCTTTCTACCTGCTGCTACGGTGTCTGACAACACAATAACAGCAGCCGAAACAGGCTGACGAAGAACTCGCTTAAAGTGTGATTTGCCACCTTTTTTCTTAAGCAATTTACATTGATCCATCCAGAGTTCTTCTGGTTCACAATGCGGTTTTAACATGTCGTAAATGGTTAACCCTGCAAGACTTGCAGCCGTTAAGGCTTCCATTTCTACGCCAGTTGGACCAATGGTTTCCACCACGGTAATAATCTTTACAAAATCATGTTCTAATTCATATTCAACATCTGCACGATAAATCGGCAGTGGATGACACAAAGGAATCAGCTCATCAGTTCGTTTTGCTGCCAAGATTCCTGCTACACGTGCGGTTTTTAATGCATCCCCTTTTTCGGTATTTCCTTGTCTTAATAATTCAATACAGTGTGGTGGTGCATATAAAATCGCTTGTGCTTCAGCAACACGATAACTTTCCGGCTTCATTCCTACGTTTTTCATTATTTATCCTAGTCTTGCTTATTTCAGTGTGAGTGTTCATGGCCGGCATGATGGTGATGTTTGTGTTCGTGCAGTGCGTCCTTACGAATACAGCAGCCTTCTACATAGTGACTTGTACCATCTGTAAAGAACTCTTCTTTAAACACAGGCACTTCATGCTTTACCCGCTCAACCGCTTCTTCGCATGCTTGAAAAGCTTCACGGCGATGGGCTGCATAAGCAATTGCAATGATTGCTGTTTCGCCCACATCTAAATATCCAATCCGATGAACCACTCGCACATAAGATACCTGATACTTTTTCTCAATTTCCAGTTCAATTTCACGTATCATTTTTTCAGAAAGTGGTTTATACGAGGTATATTTCAATGCTTTAACAGCTTTACCTTCATGATGATTGCGAACCGTACCCATAAAAATATCAATTCCACCGCATTCAGGAAATGATTCAATAGGATCAAAGGTATCAAGGCTTAAAGCCTGCTCTTGTATACGTGCAAAATCTCGCATGGCTCATCCTCCTGCAACTGGTGATAATAAAACCAAAGTACATGGCTGATTTAAGGCAGATTGTCTGGTTATAACGTTATCCTCTATCGCACATGCACATTTTTCCATGGCCTGTGTGCATTCCGGATGTAAAGTCACAATTTGATCTAAGACATCTTTCACTAGAATATTGGTAGGACAAACGATCGAAAGATTTTGGGGAAGCAATTTTTCAATTGCACCGAATGATTCGATTTTAATTTGGATAGATTGCTGCATTTATCCCCCAAGCATATGCATACTGATTTTACGGGTTTGTTGATGTTGTAAGGCATGAAAGCCTTTTGCTTTGTGCCAGATATACGGCATAACTTGATCTTTTAATTGCTGACTATGCAGAACATGATCGGTTGAGTTATGTGCGCGTAATAATGCTTGAAGCTGCGGCTTAATATTTAAACCCTGCGGTGCAAATAGACAGTTATATAGCTCACCTTGTGCCGTTAGTCGTATGCGGTCACATTGGTGGCAAAATGAATGAGTAATGGTCGAAATGATGCCTAGAGTGTAGCTATCATTAAGTAGATATTGACGCGCTGGCTCATGTTGTTGCTCGATGACTTGTACCGAATAATACGGTTGCAACGCCTGTAAAATTTCAGCTTCACTCACCACATCTCTATTTGACCAAAGGGCATCACCATCAAGCGGCATGAATTCAATAAAACGTAGCGGAAAATGATTGGCGATTGACCATTTCACCATAGGTAAGATTTGATCGTCATTTTTATCTTTCATTAACACACAGTTAATTTTAAAGGGTAGCCCTGCATCTTTTGCAGCTTGAATACCCTCAAGAACTAGTTCTAACTTTTTCTTAGTGAGCTCTTTAAATTGAATCGGATCTAGGCTATCTAGACTAATATTTAAATCATCTAGACCAGCATCTTTTAATTGCTGAGCGTATTTTGCAAGATAATGTCCATTAGTGGTCATTGAAATACGCTTTAAACCTAATGCTTTTAAAGCTTGTAAATCGCGAACGAAATGAACAATACCTTGACGCATTAATGGTTCACCACCCGTAATACGGATGCTTTCAATACCTTGTTGCACCATAAAACTGCAAAACTGAAAGAGCGCTTCAAAACTAAGCAAATCTTGTTTATTTAGCCATTCAGGATGTTCAGGCATGCAATACACACACTTAAAATTACAGCGATCAGTTACTGAAATACGTAACTTTCGCTTGATGCGCCCATATTGATCTTGCAAAAGCATTGGCGCAGTTTCAGAGTGATATTGTTTCATTATTTGCACTCATATCGAGAACAGTTCAAATATTGCAAGCACTGATTATGAGCAATTAAACTTTTAAAATTGCGCCTTAGTAGTGCTTTGATCTTTATTGCAAAATTTGTTCCAATTCTATTTATCATCCATAACTTTTTGGGTTGTATTTGAAATTTCGGCCGTACCGTTTTAGCTCAAACTTTAAAGCTTTATAAAATCAGTGCGGCGTCAACCTTTTATATGCCCTACTTTATTTCTAGCACTTTTCTAAACGGATGGGTACATATTTATGGTAAGGTGTTTTAGATAAAGGGTCACAATGCTCACCAGAAATGAGCATGTTTAATTGTGGTCCAATCGGTTCTCCACCTTGAAAGCGCATGCCATAACCATGTGGAAGCGAAACAACTCCTTTTCGCATTCCCTCATCAAAATCTACAGTAACCTGAATTTCTCCATGTTGTGAGATACATTTGATTTGATCACCCATAGCTACATTTAAGGCCTCTGCATCTTCAGGATGAATTCGTAAAGCTCCTTCAGCATCTACTTTTCGCCATGCTGGGTCACGGTAAATTTGGTTGGCGTTATAACTACGTCGCTCACCTGATAAGAGGATAAAAGGAAACTCTTCTATATTAACGTTATGGCTTTTCAAGCTTGCGAGCTCAGTTAACATCTCGGGAATAGCTAGACGTATTTTCTTATCTTTATAAGCTAGCAGTATCCAGACTTCATCATATTCATGTTGCGATAAAACCATACCTGAACGTTGCTTTAAAATTTGTTCAAATAGTTTGACACCTTGTGTTAACGGATTACCCTTGTACCCTGCACGACTTACCGCTTTGGTGTGTAACACAGCATATTGAATCGACAGCGGCAATAAAAAAGCAACTGAACCAGCTGAGTTTTCTAACTGCTTACCTAAAGTACGGTAGATAATTGAAGCAGCAAAAGGAATATATTTTTTATTTCGTGCAAAAGTAAGTCCCAATGCCGACAAGTAAGGTAAATAGGCTGTTTTTTTCGAGTCGACCGCAGCTATTTTTTCTAAAATTGGAAAGCGTTTTGGAATCACCTGCATGGCTTCAAGTAATCGTGTATAAATTTCTGCCTCTGGCAAAGTATTCGTTTGAGCGGCCAATACAGGATGACGTAGGTGAAAACCATTTTTAGGAAATTCCAAATTAAAACCAGTAAATTCCCATTTTTCAAACTGGGTATGCGCTGGCAAAATGTAGTCCGCAAGCCTAGCGGTTTCCGTCATAGCAACATCAACCACAACCAACAAATCTAATGCTTTAAATGCTTTTTTGTAGGCTGGTGTATCAGGATAAGTTAATAACGGGTTACAGCTATCTACAAAAACTGCGCGAATTCGCTTTTCCCCTCCGTTTAAGATTTCATCGGGTAAAATATTAGGCGGGAAGAACCCAGAAATGGGGAACATTTTATGGTAAACACTCCGTCTATATTTCGGCTTTCTTTCATCTGTATCACTTAAGATTGGAATAAACATGGTATGTAAATTATTGGTACCCTGCTTTCCAAAGTTTCCAGTCAGTAAGTACAGTAGTTTTTCTAAATACCCGTTTAAGGTAGTATTTAAAGTATGTTGAATACCTAAATCGATACGTACACAGCCTCTTTTTGCCTTGGCAAAATCTCGAACTATCTGGTAAATCAAATCGACTGGAACATCTGCTTTGGCAATATAGTCTTCAATCGGCACACGACTAAATGCTGTTTTTACGTCTTCAAAACCTTGTGTGTGCTGCTCAATGAATGCTGCATCATAAAGCTTTTCTTTAATAATGATCGCAATCATGGCCGACATTAAAAAAGCATCTGTCCCCGGTTTTAATTGCACATGGATATCTGCTTGTTTGGCCGTTTCGGTAACACGCGGGTCAAACACCACCATGGTTCGGTTCGGATCTTTCTTAATATGTTTTAGCGTGTCTCGGGCGTTAGGGATACCATGTGCCTGAAAAGGATTTGTTCCAATGAAAAGTACATAATCTGCATGTTCAACATCTTCTGTGGTATGGCAAGCCTGACTACCAAACAAACGTCCATTGAGCCAAAAATCACCCGTTTTTTCTTGGGCAAGTGAGTTGTAAGCATAATAACTTTTCATGGCCAGCAAAAGCTGTCGGCCATACGCTGCGCCGAGGTGGTTACCCTGACCGCCGCCCCCAACCGAAGCAAAAGCAGTCCCACCAAAATCATCTCTAATCTGCACTAATCGATCAGCAATTTCTTGTATGGCAACATCCCAACTTACTTCTTGAAATGATCCATCGGGCTGACGTTTTAAAGGTGTGGTCAAACGGTCTGCGTGTTGCTGGTAATGCTGTAATCTGGCAGCTTTTTGACAAATGTAACCTTGAGAAAAAGGATGTTCGGGATCACCTTTAATTTTGACAAACTGGTTATCTTTAATTTCAACACTTAAACCGCAGTTTCTAGAACATAAGATACATGCGGTCACATCTGTTTTACTTTGCTGAGCTGTGTCCATCATTTTTCTGGCTCCGTTTATTTTTATACATCTGGCTAGAATTAAAATAACAAGTTCCAAAATAGAACTTATATATTAGATAGTCAAGAACATATCATTTTAAATTTGTTTATAACATCACTTTAGTTTGTAAATTGATAGAATCTAATGTTTAACTCGCGGTAAATATCTCTTTAAAAGCATTGATTTGTTTATATTGTTGGAGCTCATCCAAAGAGTTAATGCTATGAAAAAATAAGTTTTGTTTTTGGAATACGGCGACTTGTGCATGTAAAAGCTTAAAGCACTCTTTTAAACTTAATCGTTGTTTGTCAATTTGCTCTCTTATCGTGATCAGGCTTTCACGCTTTAATAAGCAAAATGGGTATAAAGCATCCCCATTAATTGAAACATAGGCTGCCTGAGCTTGTTTATTTTTGCGTAGTGCACTGTGTAATTTCGCAACGACTTGCGTAGGTATATACGTCACATCACAGGGAATACACAAAACATAATCTGCTTTTACATATGACCATGCGCTTTTCATGCCCATAAGTGGGCCGAAAAAACCGGAAGCATCATCTTGAAAACACTTAATATCAGGCACAATACTTTGATAAATCGAATAATCACGATGACTATTTACCCAAATTTCAGATACAGATGACTTTAGTTTTTGATGAATTTTGAGTAGTTGCGTATCGCCATCAAATTGCTGCAACAGCTTATTTAAACCATTCATACGGCGGGCTTGTCCACCCGCCAAAATGACCAGATCAGTTACGGGATATCCCTTATTCACACTTCCACCTCTTGTTGGCAAGCTTTAATCAAGCCACGAATCTCAGGTAAACATGAACCACAGTTGCCACCTGCTTTTAAACATGCAGTAACCTGTTTTTCATGGGTAATGTTTTGTGTTTTTATCACGTCGATAATTTTATTCTTACCTACTTTAAAACAACTACACACTAAAGGCCCATCATTATTAGTAGCCGACATTGGCATACCCGCTAGTAAAGCTTTTCGGTGCAAGGCGCTCAAACGTTCTCGTTTAAACAGACTCGCTACCCAATCACGGTCTGGCAATAAATCTGGCGGTGCAATATATAGACCTGCAATTACAATGCCATCTTTCAAAATAACGCTATGGCTCAATTGTGAAGAGATATCTTCTATGCTTAACCATTCAAAGGTTTCATCGGCAAATGGTAAAAAGCTTTTCAGATTCTTTTGAGTATCATGAAAAGTTTGGCGGTCTGCAAGTTCATAACGATTGGTTTTCACCATTTTGACTTTGGTCCACCATGCACAGTGATGTAGCGATTCTTGAATATGCGAATCGTATCCTTCACGAATATAGAGCACACCTTGCCAAGTGGTATAGAACGGTTGAATAGTTACAGGCGTATGTTTGAACTCAGGTTCACCTGAAATTGCATCAACTTCTGGATTAACGACTTTACCAATGCGGGCGTCGGATGAAACCTGTTCAGTCCAGTGAATCGGTGCAAAAATTTGCCCACGACGTACCCCCGATGAAAAGGTCACACGTAGTACACAACTGCCCCATTTCGAACGAACTTCTACTAAGCCTTGATCACGTACACCAAATTTCAAGGCATCACTTGGATGAATCTCACAGAATGGTTCGGCACGGTGACTGGTCAAATTTGGTGACAAACCAGTACGCGTCATGGTATGCCATTGATCACGAATACGTCCCGTGTTCAAAATGAGCGGATAATGTTCTGAAACTGCATGTACCGGATCAATTGCAACAGTCGGAATCAATTTTGCCTTGGCATTTTTATGACTAAACTGGCCATTGCCAAACAGTTGTTGAACGGCTTTAGCGTCTTGGTTTTTATCCCATAATGGCCATTGCACTGGTTGTAGAGCGTCGTACTCAGCAGTACTTAGGTTCATTAAACCTTTCAGGTTGAAATAACGAAAATTATTACTCTCTTCTCGCATATCCATGTCTGCATTGTCTTGTGCAGATAACGCTGCATGCTCATTAAAGATGTCACTTGCACTCGCAAAGTCAAAACCATCGAAGCCTAATTTTTTCGCGACTTGGCTAACAGACCACCAATCTGCTTTTGCTTCGCCCGGCGCAGGTAAAAAAGCACGTTGACGTGAAATACGACGTTCAGAATTCGTCACTGTGCCATCTTTTTCACCCCAACCTAAAGCTGGAAGCAAAATATCGGCGTAAGCTGTAGTATCCGTATCGGCACAGATATCTGACACAACGACCAATTCGCATTTCTCTAAAGCACGTTTCACCTGATCGGCATCTGGCAGACTCACGACTGGATTTGTCGCCATAATCCAGATGGCTTTAATTTTTCCAGCTTCAACGGCACGGAATAAATCAACTGCTTTTAAGCCAGCTTGAGTTGCAATAAATGGGCTATCCCAAAAGGTTTGCACTACTTTTTGATGTAATGGATTATCTAAGTCCATGTGTGCCGCTAGCATATTGGCTAAGCCACCCACTTCTCGACCACCCATCGCATTGGGTTGGCCTGTCATTGAAAATGGTGCGGCGCCGAGCTTACCAATTTTGCCTGTTAGTAAGTGACAATTAATAATGCTGTTGGCCTTATTTACGCCCTGACTTGATTGATTCACACCCATTGAAAATAGCGTGATTACCTTTTCAGTCTGCGCAAATTTCTCAAAGAACTGCTGTAATTTATCGAGTGCAATTCCCGTACGCTTTGCCACATATTGAATATCAGTTTCTGGCTGGCTGCTTGCCAAAACATCTTGCAGACCTTCGGTATAAACCTCTACAAATGCCTGATCAGCATGACCATTTTGATATAGATATTGGAATAGGCCATTGAACAATGCGACATCTTGGCCCGGTAAAATCGGCAAATGTAAATCCGCTTGTTCACAGGTACTGGTAAAACGTGGGTCAATTACCACCACAAACATATCGGGATTGTGGCTTTTAGCCTGCATAATTCGTTGATACAGCACAGGATGGCACCATGCGGTATTGGAACCAACCAAAACCACCATGTCTGCATGTTCAAAATCTTCATAACTTGCAGGCACAATATCTTCACCGAAACTCCGTTTGTGACCTGCCACCGCAGATGACATGCAAAGGCGTGAGTTGGTATCTATATTTGCAGTACCCAAATAGCCTTTTACAAACTTATTCACCACATAATAGTCTTCAGTCAAAAGCTGACCTGAAACATAAAATGCAATGCTGTCACGACCATATTGATCGATACAAGATTGGAATTTATCAGCAATTTTATTGATTGCCGCATCCCATGTCATTACCACTCGATCAGCTTTGCGCCCCATCATTGGTTGTAAAACACGTGTTTCTAATCCTAAAGTATCCGCAAGACGGCTACCTTTAATACATAAGCGTCCAAAGTTGGAAGGATGCTCAGCATCCCCCTCAACTTGCACCACAGGTCCTTGAGGTTTTTGTTGGACGTTTACGCTAACACCGCAACCTACACCGCAATATGGACATGTTGTTTTGATTGTTTTTGCAACATGATCGGAGCTATCGACTTCAACGCTTGGAATACTATTCATAACTGCTCCTTTCCCTATTTAGCCTGCATTTTTTAATGCAAAATCTCGACCAAATAGCAGTTTATTTCTAAATGAAGAAACAGGGGTTTGGTCTGCAATTAACTCTGCATACCACATGCCATCTTCAGTATCACCAAACAGTACTGCACCGATTACCCGATCGCTTTGAATGATAATACGCTTATAAATCTGGCGTTTTTCATCGTTCAGGATAATATCTTCATAATCATTTTTCGGCTCAAAATTACCAGCCGAGAATACATCGACACCACTGACTTTTAACTGAGTCGGCACAGTTGGTGCTTTAAAAGTTAAGCTGCCGTGCTCTGCTAAATGGGTCGCGCAAATAAAAGCTTGCCCCCATAGTGGTTCAACCAAACCAAAAGTTTGACCACGGTGTTCAATACACTCACCCACCGCGTAAATACTTGGGTCAAATGTTTGCATGGTGTCATTCACCAATACACCACGATTACAACGTAAACCAGCACTTTGTGCCAAAGCAATATTTGGACGAATGCCCACAGCAAATACCACGAGGTCTGCGTCTAAAACTGTGCCATCTTTCAATCGAATTTGCTTCACATGCCCATTTTCATCACCAATTAACGCTTCGGTATTGGCTTCGGTAATGATTTGAATGCCTTTTTGCTCAATACTATGACGAAGTAACTGGCTTGCACGCCCATCAAGTTGACGTTCCATAATACGGTCCATCAAATGTAGAACTGTGACATTCATACCGCGTTGTTTTAAACCATACGCCGCTTCTAAACCGAGTAAACCGCCACCAATCACGACTGCATTGTTTTTTGAATCGCAGTATTCAATCATGGTGTTGACGTCATAAATATCGCGGAAAGTTAACACGCCCTTTAAGTCAACACCTTGAACTGGTGGAATAAATGGTGCCGAGCCTGTTGCCAGAATCAAACGATCATAATCAACTGTCCGACCTTTTTCGGTGTAAACCACTTTACGTGGGCGATCAATTTTTACGGCTTTATCACCGGCAATAAATTTAATGCCTTTATCGTCATACCACTTTGGTGGATGCAACATAATGTCTTCAATGGTTTTTTCACCCGATAAAACCGGAGACAACATAATACGGTTATAGTTCCCCCATGGTTCTTCACCAATCACCGTAACTTCATAACGATCTGGCGCCATATCAAGTAAATCTTCCAGACAACGCATCCCTGCCAAACCATTCCCGATCAGCACCAGTCTAAGTTTGTCTTGTGATACACCTGTATTAGTAATATAAGTTTTTTGCGGCACCGCGTTGACCCAGACACGGCCATCAACAATTTTGCTCGGATAAACTGCCAATTTTTGGTCTTTATCTTCTAAACAACGGCCCGTAGCTAAACTGAAATGTTGTTTATAGATTGGAGATGCAACGACGCGTTCGCCTTGTAAATCACCAATAATCCCACGGCTCATCACATTCGCTTGGCTAAACGGATCTTTATTACTCAGCACGTAAACACGTTTTTCATGTCCTACACGAAAAATTGCTACCGCTTGGCCACCCACTAGTGCACCCGCACCAGTGTTTGGGGTTAAATCATCGAGTGCACAAACGTCAATCCATTGATCATCAGGAAGCATATTTTTGTCTTGTACAATATTCATAGAAACTCTCCTTTATGCTTCAACCATTGGAATACGGTCTTCTGAACGTTCAGCTTCGGTTAATGGACGAATTTGACCACGTTCAGTTGTAAATTGAATGTGTGGATCGGCCTGTTCATTTGCTCCTGCGTTGATATACGTTTGGAAGCGTTTGCGAACTTCAGGATTTTCCACCGCAGTACGCCATTCGTCTTGATATGTGCCAATGATGTGTTCCATACGGCGTTCAAGCTCGGCAGCCAAACCAAGTGAATCATCCACCACTACAGATTTAAGGTAATCTAAGCCGCCTTCCATGTTGTCGCGCCATACACTGGTACGTTGTAAGCGGTCTGCGGTTTGAATGTAGAACATATAGAAACGGTCGATGTAACGGATGAGCGTTGCTTTATCAAGGTCAGATGCAAGTAACTCTGCATGACGTGGTTTCATACCACCGTTACCACAGACATAAAGGTTCCACCCTTTTTCGGTCGCGATAATCCCCACGTCTTTACCTTGCGCTTCCGCACACTCACGAGTACAGCCAGACACTGCCATTTTCAATTTATGCGGTGAACGCAAACCTTTGTAACGGTTTTCAAGTTCAATCGCTAAACCAACCGAGTTATCTACCCCATAACGGCACCAAGTGCTACCCACACAAGATTTCACTGTACGTAACGACTTACCATAGGCATGACCAGACTCGAAGCCCGCAGCATTCAGCTCTTCCCAAATGAATGGAAGCTCGTGAATTTGCGCACCAAACATGTCAACGCGTTGACCGCCAGTAATTTTGGTGTACAGGTTATATTTCTTCGCAATTTGACCAATCGCGATTAAACCATCTGGAGTCACCTCACCACCTGCCATACGCGGTACAACCGAGTAAGAACCGTCTTTTTGGATGTTACCCAAATAGTAGTCATTACTGTCTTGTAAGCCTGCATGACTTGGCTCAAGTACGAAATCGTTCCAGCAAGATGCCAAAATATTTGCGGCAGCAGGTTTACAGATATCACAACCTAAACCATGACCATGTTGATGAATCAAATCATCGAATGTCTTAATTTCATTGACACGAACCAAGTGATACAACTCTTGACGCGAGTACGGGAAGTGTTCGCAAATGTGGTTATTTACAGTCACACCTTGACGTTGCAACTCTGACTTCAACACTTGTGTCACTAATGGTGCACAGCCACCACATGCTGTTGCTGCTTTGGTGCATTTCTTTAATGCACCTAAAGAGGTCGAACCATCGCTAATTGCTTGGCAGATGTCTGCTTTTGATACGTTGTTACACGAACAAATGGTCGCGCTGTCTGGAAGTAAATCTACACCGCTACCACCAGACTTACCTGCTGATTGTTCAAAGCCGGGCATAATCAAGCTTTCAGGAACTTCAGGTAAAGCCAGACCGTTTAACATCATTTGTAAAAGGTCATTGTATTCTTTGGCATCGCCCACCAAAACTGCGCCCAGCAATTTGGTTTTATCTGCATTTACAACGATCTTTTTATAAACTAATGCATGCTCATCTGCATAGAAGTAGCTTAATGCACCCGGAGTCATGGCATGAGCATCACCTACAGAGGCAACGTCCACACCCATCAACTTCAACTTGGTGCTCATGTCTGCACCAGCGAAGCAATGACATTCTTCATCTAAAATATGTTTTGCTGCAATACGCGCCATGTCATAGCCCGGTGCAACCAAACCATAAATTTTATTTTGCCAAAGCGCACATTCACCAATGGCATAAATATTGTTATCTGAAGTTTGGCAATAATCATTAATGACGATACCGCCACGCTCACCAATCGCCAGACCACTGTTACGCGCAAGTTCATCACGTGGACGGATCCCCGCAGAGAATAAAATGACATCTGCTTCAAGCTCACTACCATCTGCAAATTTCATTACATGTGTAGTGCTGTTGCCACATTCGATAGATTGTGTCGCTTTTTGTGTATGAACTTTTACACCAAGGTCTTCAATTTTACGGCGTAAAACTTTACCGCCCAAATCATCAATTTGAACTGCCATTAAACGTGGCGCAAACTCAACAACATGTGTTTCTAAATCTAAATCACGTAAAGCCTTTGCAGCTTCAAGTCCAAGTAAACCACCACCAATCACTACACCTGTTTTTGCATTAAGACTCGCTGCACGAATCGCGTCTAAGTCTTCAATCGTACGGTAAACAAAGCAGTTTTCACGGTCATTACCCGGAATTGGTGGAACGAATGCATACGAACCAGTTGCCAACACCAATTTGTCATAGCTGATGACATCACCATGATTGGTTGTGACTGTTTGTGCTGCTGTATCAATTGCAGTTGCTTTGGTATTTAGACGTAAGTCAATGCCATGAGCATCAGCAAAGTCAAAACGTGCTAAAGATAAATCTTTTGCTGATTTCCCAGAGAAATATTCTGTCAAATGTACACGGTCATACGCGATACGAGGTTCTTCCGCGAGAATCGTGATTTCCAGTTCATCATCTGCTTTTTCTAAAATGGCTTCGATGAATTTGTGGCCCACCATACCATGACCAATCATTACCAATTTCATAGTGTTTCTCCTCAAATCACGTTGCTTTTAAGCTGCGTTATTGCGTTCTCAAATAGACGTTGTTTTTTTGCCTTGTGTTCTACCGAGAAGCGAATCAATCTCACAAAGCATGTAGCTGCTTGGAATCCATTTTTCCCACTCGTTAATGACACCCAGTGCACAGCAAAGTCATAAAAAGAAATAAAAAAAGCGAGCCCCCTCATAGAGAAGGCTCGCATCGCTGGAACTGAAAAATTAGATAATTCAGATGTAACTTTTTTATGCAATAAAAATAAAGACATGGCCTTCACTCCGACTGAACGTAAATTCTTTGTGTGCACAGTTGCACTCACAAATTCGATCAGAACGGACATCGTTGGCCGTCTTTAAAACTTATGGTCGTCTTCGACCTGTAATTAAGTAAGCATTTTGCATGCCAATTCTTATGTAAATTTAATTTATTAATTTTTTATTTTTAATTTCATATAGATATAATTTCGCCAGCTATCTTATAAAAATAATGTCTTATTCTATTTGCCCCATCGCGTTACACTTAAATGCTTAAGATAAAAATATGTCTTGCCACAAAATGAATCGTATTTTTGCACCAAGACTGACCACATTCATTGTTTAGCTCGCTGAAATGCCACTTAAACTGGATTTTTTGTTTAGTTTTGGATGGCACTAATCTTGCTTAAAACCTGATAACAAAAAACGCGTCGAATTGGCGCATTTTCTTAGCCTGATTTTCTGAACTTATGCCAAAACTCAAAATAGCCCTTATTGATGATGATCATGCGCGAGCAGACTATATAAGAAAAAGTCTGCTTGAAAATGATTTTGAAGTGGTCGCTTGCCTTACTTTGGACCATTTAAATATTTTTCGTCTCGAGCATTTACAAGCAGATGTGATCTTGCTCGATATGGATCATCCTCATCGTGACATTATTGAAAGTTGTGTGAGTAGCTATGACCTACCGACTGTCCTGTTCACTAAAAATTCAGATAAAGACACCATCAAACAAGCCATCGATGCGGGAGTAACGGCTTATATCGTAGATGGCATAGACCCTGCCCGTTTACATACCATTTTAGAAATCTCGATTGAGCAATATAAAAAGCACAAAAAACTCGAAGGTGATTTAAAAGAGGCTCAAACCAAATTGGCTGACCGTAAAGATGTTGAAAAGGCCAAAGTGTTACTCATGCAACTCCACGGGCTGCCTGAAGATACAGCTTTCCAACTTCTTAGAAAAAATGCCATGAGTCACCGTATAACGATTGGAGAAATGGCACGGCGGTTACTTGATGCCCAAAAATTACTCAACAATCAACTAAAGGATGAATAAATGAGCACATTAGAAAAGACTCAATTACAACTCGGCTATATTCCTTTGCTTGATTGTCTTGCATTGCTTTGGGCAAAACAAAGAGGCTTCTTTGAAGAGGTGGGTTTAGATGTCACTTTAGTTAAAGAAGCATCATGGGCAAGTCTTCGAGACCGTCTTGCTTTTGGGTTATTAGATGCAGCGCACTGCTTATCTGCAATGTTACCTGCAGCGGCTGTCGGCACAGATCAAATTGGCACGCCACTACAAACATCACTCGTTTTAAGTGAAAACCGTGCTTTCATTAGCTTAAGTCAAAAACTTACTCATCAACTTGCAATTCAAAAAAATGATACGGCTCAAGTAACAGCGCAAAAAGTGGCAGATTATCTCGAACAAGGTCACTCCATTTCTTTAGCTCATGTATTTAAGCATTCTATTCATCATTATTGTTTAAGAGAGTGGCTCGCCTTAGCAAACCCTGAACTTGCACAATCTATCCAGCTTAAAACATTACCGCCACCTTATATGGTCGAAGCATTAGACAAACATGTGATTGATGGTTTTTGTGTCGGAGAACCTTGGAATACTCAAGGAGAGCTTTTAGGTTTAAGTAAAATGATTTGCTCAAGTCAAAACATTATTCCACCTGTGGCTGATAAGGTTTTAGCCGTAACTCAAGAATGGGCTGAACAGCATCCACAAACACTGGTTGCACTCACCACGGCAATTATGAAAGCCCAACAAGAATTGAGTGAGTTAGACGATTTTGCTCCAATTTTAAAATTATTAGTCGAGTTTGGAATTGTGCGCTTCCATTGTTCAGAAGAAGTACATGTCGACAAATACTATATGATTCAGGATATTGTCCGTCATTTAGTAAAAGAAAGTGCACTTCCAAAAGTAGAAGACTTTTATTGGCTGCTCGAGCAAATGCAAAAATGGGATGAACTTCAACTCGACCAAGCACAAATCACAAGCTTGGGTGCTCAATGCATTAATCTTGAGGCTTATGAACAAGCTAAACAACACTATCGTTCATAACTTTTCTACTTATTAAATCGCCATAAAAAAAAGCTGTCTTTTGTGACAAAGACAGCTTGAAAGACCCATAAGACAAAATGCGAAACACGCATTCCTATATTTTCTAGGCTCAACTGATCCATTGAAAATATAGCGCTTATGGAAATGATCATATCTATCTAAACGTATCATTTTCAGACATTTTCATATCAATAACTGCCACTTGATCAATTTCAGTTCATTATTCAAAGCATCTTAAGTCAGTCTTTAAATACCTCTCTTCTTTAAGCCTTAAATCTACCCATGCTCACTACAGAATAGTGATGCATCAATTACGCGGGTGAGGTCATAAATTTCATTTTATTTCTTCAAAATAATTTCTCGCATCTGTCTTAATTAAATTAATTTTTTTAGCCATAAAGTAATTTATTGCCTATGTCATTATATTTAAAAAGATTTATTTATTAATCCTTTTGTAAAACTTAAATATTACGATTCAAATAATTAGACAAAAAAAATTAGTGAAAAATCCTCTAAGTCCCTGCCTTTCTGAGTTACAAACCGCAACAATCATGGCACAAATGGTAATAATAATTTAATTAATAATCATTATCATTCACACCACATAAAAACCTGAGAAGATCTACCATGATCCATGAAAATATTCTCGACTGCATAGGTAAAACGCCACTACTACAATTATCAAGGCTATTCACGCATCAATCGATCTCAGTGATTGCGAAAATGGAATTGTTAAACCCAGGAGGAAGTATTAAAGACCGTCCAGCATTATTCATGCTACAGGAAGGCCTGAAATCTGGAGTGATTAATAAAGATAGTCATATTGTTGAAAGCTCATCAGGGAACTTAGCGATTGCGCTTGCAATGGCTTGCAAAATATATGGATTAAAATTTACTGCCGTTATTGACCCGAAAATTGCCTCAGCAAACTTACAAATGTTGAAGCTCTACAAGGCTAATATCGAAATGGTCTCTGAAAAAGACCAAAACGGCGGTTATTTAAAAACCAGAATTGACACTGTAAAACGACTCTGCCAACAGCTTCCAAATGCTGTTTGGATTAATCAGTATGCAAACCCAAATAACTGGAAAAGCCATTATTTTGGAGAAGCAGAAGAAATCCTAAATCAAATTGATCGCAAGATTGATTACCTCGTGATTGGGGCAAGTACCTCTGGCACGATTATGGGCGTATCTCGTCGCCTTAAAGAAAGATTTCCAGAATTAAAAGTGATCGCAGTCGATATCGTCGGCTCTGTGTTGTTTGGTGGCACATCTGGTCCACGCGAAATTCCTGGCATTGGTGCAAGTACTGTCCCACCGCTACTCTCCCCCGATGAAATTGATGATGTCATTTATGTAGATGACTATGAGTCGGCACTCGGTTGCCGAGAACTTCTTGAGCATGAAGGAATCTTTGCTGGCGGTTCAAGTGGCTCATCAATTTCAGCCATCAAAAAACTGATTCCAACCATTCCTGATGGATCGTGCGTCTTAACACTGTTGCCCGATCGTGGCGATCGTTATCTCGATCTTGTTTATGAAGATGAATGGTTCGAAATGATCAAGAAGCGTCACTTCAATCGAAACTTACGACGCCAAGAAAACCTTACTTTACAAAATGTTGTTTAACCTTCTCCTTAGGAAATATTCATGAGCAATTTGGCTACCCTTCGCTACTTAAGTCAATCAGATTTATTAAATCTTGGCGCAAATCATAGTAATTCATTTATTGAAGCAATTACTGAAGGTTTAACCCTGCATGCAAATAAACAGTTTGTTCAACCTTTAAAACCTTATCTTCGCTGGCAAGGTGCAGACCATATTGCCGACCGTATTATCGCAATGCCTTGTTATTTAGGCGGCAACGACCCGATTGCCGGAATCAAATGGATTGGTTCAAGACAACATAACCCTAAAAAATTCAATATTCCGCGTGCCAGCGCACTGATTGTTTTAAATGACTCAGAAACAAATTATCCAGTTGCAGTGATGGAAGGCAGCTTAATTAGTGCCATGCGAACTGCGGCAATTACTGGTGTTTCAATTAAATATCTAGCAAAAAAAGACTTTTCAGACATTACTGTAATTGGCTGCGGACCAATTGCTCAAATGCAGATTAAGACTGTGCTTGAACAATATGCTCAAGTGAAAAAAATCCATTTATTTGATGTAAACCCTGAAGCAGCTGAAAAACTCAAAGCGTTGTTTTTATCAGAATATCCGAATCTAGAAATTGAAATTCATGACAGTGCTAAGTCTGCGATTCAACAAGCCGATGTCCTCATTACCTGCACAGTTTCAGATAAACCTTACATTCCGTTTGAGTGGCTTAAAAAAGGCTGCTTTGTTTCAAATATTTCAATTATGGATATCGAGCCTGAAGTCTTCTTAAAAGTCGACAAAGTGATTGTAGATGACTGGGACCAATCAAACCGAGAAAAGAAAGTCATCAATGTACTGGTTGAAGATGGCTTATTCAGCCGTGAAAAACTACATGCTGAACTTGGCGACATCATTATTGGTCATAAAAACGGCCGCGAACACGAAGATGAAATCATTTTGCTAAACCCAATGGGCATGGCGATTGACGATATTGTCTGCGCTAAATGGTTCTTCAATGCTGCACAAGAACAAAACGTTGGCACGGTTCTACCGCTTTTATAAGAATAGGAATAACTAAAATGTTAGATCGGATTTACACAGCACAACTACAAAAAACGATAGATGCACTCTACATGGAGAATTATGGAGATTTTAAAGATTATATTTCCTATAAAAAGCCTTATATGGCAATTACTCTCAATGATGAGTTGGAACTCTATTTCAGCTGTTTAAAAGTAGATGGTGTAAATCCTTTCTATGTTACCCAACCCGAAGTTTTGCTTCATAACCTTTTGAGCAATAGAACTTCTAAAATTTCTATTTCTGAAGTTTTTAACTATTTAACCAAAGCATCTTGGTGGCCATCTCCACACCACCAAAAAGCGATTGATTATTGGCTAGATAACTTAGTAACGGCTGAAAAAATTCCTCAAATTTTACAGACAGCCCTTTCATTTTCTTCACCTTTGATTACTAGTGAATTGCTATCGCTGGTAGCTGACCGTCCATTTCATCCATTCGCTCACTCAAAAGGTGAACTTACACCACTCACAACTCAAAAAGAAATTGAGGTGTATTGGTGGGCATTTAAGAAGGATGACGTCATCAACAATATGGAGTCGATTCCTCATAAAGAGCTTCTGTTATCAGAAGTTGAGGAAAGTCATATTGCTCACAAAATGGCTCAGCTTTCAGATGATTACTTAGCCCTGCCTTTGTTAGAGACGCAACATCGCTATTTAAAGTTTGAAGAAAATAAGTACGACGGTATTGACCTAAACCATGTCACCACAATTGGTTTACCGACTTCTTCTTTAAGAACGCTTATTCACAACACAAACCCTACTCTGCACTTAAAACTCTCGACCAACGCCAAAACATTAGGTGCAATCCGCTCTATGCCAGGCCGTTATTTAATGAATGGTCATACGGCTTATGATTTTTTAAATGACGTCATTAATGAAACTGCTCTAATAAAAAATCGTCTCTTTTTGAGCAATGAAACCCACTGGTGGGTGCTGGGTAAACAAGAGCCGATTGTAAAAAATTTAGGTGTAATCGGTTGCCAAGTCCGACATTTACCCGACTTTTGCCAAGATAAAAATGTCACGCCAATCACTATGTCAGCTTTAAGCTGTACCTATGTTGACCCATGGGAAACATTAGGCGTTGAAGGTGACAAATGGTCATTACTAAAAGACTTAAGTGTTCATTTTATTCAAACATTCTTAACGCTTTGGGCAAAAGGAATCATGCCTGAATGCCACGGTCAAAACACCATGGTGTGTTATGAAAATAATAAGTTGAAATGCTTTGTTTTGCGTGACCACGATACCTTAAGAATATGTACCACAGCCATTAAAGAAAGTGGTTTTACCCCTCCGATTTATACCATCGATACCAGCACACCGAACAATCTTATCTTTACTAAAAATGAAGACTTATTTAATTACTTCATTACCCTAGGGATTCAAATTAACCTCTACCCGATTGCTTTAGCTACTTTGAAATATACGGATCGTACAGAAAGCGATTTCTGGGAAATGGTTCAAGACATTATTCAAGATTTTGTAGAAACCCAATCTATTTCAGAACAAACAAAATCTCAAATTCAAACTTATCTTTTTGACAATAAGACTTGGCCATTCAAACAGCTACTTACTCCTCTACTTGCGCAAGAAAGCGACTCAACAGGTATGCCAAGTAAAATCGGAAGTACGCCAAACCCTTATCAGAGCTTATCTGTTTCTAGCTATGAGACCATGGATATCTAAATCATGCGCTCATCTCGCCTAGATCATTTCATTATTTTGCTCTGTCAGTTTTTTTCTACTTTCGGGCTCATGGTGCTTATTCCGATCATGCCGCTCTATATGGAAAAACTGACGGCACATATGAGTGCTCCCACTATCTGGGCAGGTTTGGCACTCGCGGCTCCAGCTATTGGCAGCTTATTTACAGCACCAATTGTTGGCCACCTATCAGACACATTCGGCCATAAAAAAGCCTTGTTACTTTCTCTGGCTGGTTTCTGTATTTCAATACTGCTCATGGCGAGCGCCCAGCATTTATACCTGTTTATTTTCGCGCGAATTTTACTGGGTTTTTGCGGTCTTTCTGTGATCTTAAATGCCTATATTTCATATCTTTCTAATGAACAACAACGTGGTGCCGCTTTTGGGCAACTACAAAGTAGTGTTGCGCTAGCTTGCCTATGTGGTCCCGTGCTCGGCGGGATATTTATGGATCAATGGCGGGTTGAAGTATTACTCAACACGACAGCATTTGTTGTGATGACACTCATTGTGATTGCGTCATTTGTATTAACCAATCCCGTTAAAATCGAAACCACAAAAACCAAAGAGAAATCTAAGCTTCCAGCTTTCTTTGATAGAACGATTTTTTCATGGTTAAGCGCTGGCATTTTGGTTCAAGCGGGCGGCTTTGGTTTGGTGTCTTGCTTCGTTTTATACATTAGTGAAATAAGCCAAAGCACTCACTCATCGTTATCTGCTGCGAGTTTAACGGGAACCATTCATGCGCTTTCATGGGGAGCAGCCTTTATTGCTGCAACCTATTGGGGGAAAAGAAATGATGATAAAGGAGACTCTTTTAATAACTTCATTTACGCATCCTTAATTTGCGGCATCACGATTTTCGCATTGATCTGGGTTTCTAATCTCTGGCTGATTCTTGTATTACGACTCATACAAGGCTTCTGCTTTGCAGCCCTTATTCCTTCGATCTTACACACAATTTCTCTAAAAGCCGGCGCTCAAAGCCAAGGAAAAGTGATTGGTATTTCTAATAGTGCCTTTGTCTTAGGACAACTTATTGGCCCAATCACGATCACGCTCACCTACTCATTTTTCAATATTACTGCTGCATTAATCTGCACCTCACTATTTTTTATCGGTGCGGGATTAGTGGTGATTTTGAACAGATTCTTAATGGATACAATTTTAGAAGAGGCACAAGAATGAACTCAATTATTACAACCGATGCATGGTCTTATAAACTTTTCGAACAGTACCTGAATACTTTCTTTCGTGAACTCAAAGTAAATCTTGAAAAGTACATTATCCCAGCTCAAGATTCTCCTTTATTCACCCTATATGCGGAGCAACCAGACACACTGTATTTTGCTTATACGTTTAATGCGTCTAACACGATTGTTTATGGTGCAGTTCAGCATCTATCCACCACTGGTTATCATAGATATCAACGTGGTTTTGTTCTGCAAAATTTAAACGACAATACATTTGACTCGCTCACCGACCCAAAAAAATTAGTGAAGCTGATTACAGATGAGTTGAATAGTTTATTTAAAGATAAAAACCAAAATAAGAACCTGTACTCCGATATTGCCAATAGTATCGAAAATACAAAATTCTTTTTAGAAAATAGGCCTTCCCAAACAGTAACTAAAGCGTTAAGTGGTTTTCAGGCTACGGAACAAGGCATGTTATATGGTCACCCTTTTCATGTGACCTCTAAAGCCAATTTAGGTTTTTCTAAAGAAGACATGAAAAAGTATAGCCCTGAGTTAGGCGCAAGTTTCCAACTTCATTACTTTGCAATTCATTCTTCTTTAATCCAAAAGCTTGTAAGTGAAGAACAGTCTTCTCACTGTATTGAAGATGAAGTTTTAGAAACAGCAAAAGAACGTTTACAAGAGAAATTCACAAATTATGAGCTCATGCCAACCCACCCTTGGCAAGCTAATTTCTTACTTCAACATCCATCTTTGAAGAAATATTTAGATAGCCAAGACGTGATCTATCTGGGAGCTTTAGGTCAAACCGTATGGCCGACCTCATCCGTTCGTACAGTGTGGTTACCTCAATCGAATCTATTCTTAAAGCTATCAATTGATGTACGAATTACCAGTTTCATTCGTAATAACCCAATGGATGAAATGGAACGCGCGATTGATGCGAGCAAAATTATTATTAATCAAAAGATTAATGAGCAATATCCAGACCTTGTGTTTCTGCCGGAGTTAGAGGCAAAAACAGTCAAAATTCCAGAGCTTGAGAGTTCATTTGGTATTCTTTATAGAGCAGGACTCACGCCAGAGACATTAGAAAATACCAGAATGCTCGGTGGCTTGGTTGAAGAAAATGAAAACCATGAAATCCCGCTTTTAAGCATTATTCAGCAAGCGGCACCCAACCAAAATCTACAATCGAAAGACGCGAAAGACTTCATTACTTTCTGGTGGAAACAGTACGTTAAAGTTTCACTCATTCCATTAATTGAGTTGTTTGCAAACAAAGGCATTAGCGTAGAAGCGCACATGCAAAATAGTTTAATGGAATTTAAAAACGGCTATCCACATCGCCTTATTCTTCGAGACATGGAAGGCATTAGCATTGTTCCAGAAATGATAGAAGATGACTCATCTATTTCTGAAGATAGTACCGTTTGGTTCTCGCAGAAAGATGCATGGATCTTTTTAAAATATTACCTCGTGATCAATCACATTGCTCATCTCATCAGTGCAATTGCACGAGTTACGGCCATTGAAGAATCTGAGCTTTGGCAAGCCACACGCCTTACGCTCACGCAAGAAAATTTTAGCGCCAAAGGCCAGCAATATCGCGATTTATTAATTAATTCACTCACATTACCAATTAAGGCAAATATGTTAAATACGCTCTACCACAGTGGTGGCAATCCTATCTGGATTGAAGTTGAAAACCCTATTTATAAATATCGCGGCGCAGAAGCACTTTGCCCTCTTCAACCAACACAACAAACCGATTATAAAACCCTCGCGGAAAATCGCGTGATGGGCCAATTATTAGAAGCACTCATTTTTGAAAATACTTTTAAATACGAGTTTTCTAAAGGTCAGATCAAGTTTTATATTTCCGATACTATTTTTTATACCTGTGCGGCCAAACGACATTTCAGTTTTAAACGCATTAAGTTAGATCCTTCAAGTTTAGTCCGTTCTGATATTACTTTAGGCACTGAAACTCACCCTAACTTAAAAACATTACTTGCCGATCTAAAAAATATTATTGAAGCTGACCCAGTTAAATGGCAAAACTTTAATGATGAACTCAATTTAACTTACGTTAAACATGCGCAAACTTTAAGCCAAGCCCCTGCTCAACCTTTAAGAACCTTGCCTTATTTAGAACAAGAAGCACGAATTACCAATGCACATTTATATCACCCAAGTTTTAAGTCTCGTATCGGCTTCGATTTAAAAGAAAACCAGAAATATGCACCCGAGCTTTCTGAAGGTTTTACGGTTCAATGGGTGGCGACTCACAACAGCTTATGCAAACTGGTTTTAAGTGAAACGATTAATCTAGAGCAGCTTTATAAACAGCTTTTTTCAGAAAAAGATCTAAAAGCCATTACTGATCAATTGAAAGAGCAAAATGTAGATTTTAAAGATTATATCCTCACCCCAATTCACCCGTGGCAGTGGGATAAAATTATTGAATTATATTATCAAGATGCGATTAGCAACCAACTGATCATCCCGTTAGATATTGAAGGACCGACTTATTTACCGCAGCAGTCGATTCGAACCTTATCAAATATTAGTGATATCTCGGCGCTTTCTCTTAAATTGGCAATGAACTTGGTCAATACTTCTACCTCTCGTGTATTGGCACCGCATACCGTTCAAAATGCGGCGAAAATGAGTGACTGGCTTTATAACATTGTTGAGCAAGACCATATTTTAGAAAAACAGCGCAAGCCTGTTATTTTAAGAGAGATTGGCGGTCTTTCAGTTAACCAGCAAATTGCGCTACCTGTTCAATACGGCGCACTCGCTTGCATTTGGCGCGAAAGTATTTACAGCTACTTAAAAGAAGGCGAATCGGCAACGCCAGTAACAGGACTAATGCAACTCGATACAGACCAAAAACCGCTGATTGATGAGTGGATTCAAGAGTACGGTATCGAGTTCTGGTTAGAAAAATTACTCACCAATGCTTATTTACCAATCATGCATATTTTGTGGTGTCACGGCCTCGCTTTAGAGTCACATGCACAAAACATGGTACTGATTCATAAAAATGGCTTACCCGTTAAAGCGGCTTTGAAAGATTTCCATGATGGAATTCGTTTTAGCCGTCATCTTTTACGTGAGCCGAACCTTTTACCTAACTTACAAGATGCGCCAAAAGAGCACGCCAAGATTAACCCGAACTCGTTCTTGGAAACCCACTCTCCAAATGAGTTAAGAGACTTTACTCAAGATGCACTTTGGTTTGTAAATTTGGCCGAGTTAGCAATTTTCTTAAATGAACATTATGACTTCGATGAAATGAAATTCTGGACCATGTTAAGAACCATTATTAATCAGCATAAAGAAACTCACCCAGAGTTTGCCGAGCGATATGAATTGTTTAACTTTACAGATGACACCATCGATATTGAACAAC